>NZ_JAPEQW010000001.1:0-305808 GCF_026168575.1 Acinetobacter entericus | reverse complement strand
CTTTCACGGCGGTAACCGGGGTTCGAATCCCCGTAGGGACGCCATCTATCTTTTATAGATTATCATTTTATTAAATAATTAAAAGCTGATTGCACTCCGGCTGTTTTTCTCTACAATAGCCCGCTTCATTCTATTTTCTTAATGATATTTTATGCACTCATCTCCGAATGATGCTCCGCATCAGGGCAATTCTGCGCCGTTAAAACGCGCTATGAGTACTCGGCACCTGGTCATGATTTCGCTTGGCGGCGCAATCGGCACAGGCCTGTTTTTAGGGTCGGGTGAAGTCATTGCACAAACGGGGCCTGTCGGTGCCATTATTTCTTATTTTTTGGGCGGCATTATCGCCTATATGGTTATGCTGTGCTTAGGCGAACTTGCCGTTCATATTCCTGAGTCCGGCTCATTTGGCGCCTATGCCAAACGCTATATCGGGCCAGGTACAGGCTATACCATTACATGGCTGTACTGGCTGACCTGGTCAGTAACATTAGGTACAGAGTTTACGGCAGCCGCATTGCTGATGCAGGAGTGGTTCCCTGACAGTTCTATGTGGATGTGGACCCTGTTTTTTGGCGTTTTTGTATTCAGCCTGAATATGATTTCAACCAGATGGTTCGCTGAATCTGAGTTTTGGCTGGCTTTAGTCAAGGTGATTACGGTCGTTGCTTTTATTGTGTTAGGTTTATTCGCCATTTTTGGCGTGATTGGCTACAGAGGCTATGAAGCCGCGCCTTTATTTAGCAACTTAACGGCCCAAGGCTGGTTCCCGGAAGGTTTATTTCCTATCTTTACCACCATGCTGATCGTTAACTTTGCATTTTCAGGTACAGAGCTGATTGGCGTAGCTGCGGGTGAAACTAAAGATCCAGCGAAAAATGTGCCGAAAGCAATCAATACCGCCATTTTCCGCTTACTGATTTTCTTTGTGGGCACCATCTTAGTCGTAACTTCACTCCTTCCGCACCAAGAAGCCGGTTTAGCTGCCGAAGGCGTCAGCAGCAGCCCATTTGTCACGGTATTCCAGCATATTGGCATTCCTTATGCTGAAGACATTATCCGTTTTGTGATTATCACTGCGTTATTGTCTGCCGCGAATTCAGGCCTGTTTGCTGCATCGCGAATGATGTGGTCACTGTCTTATCAAAAGCAGCTGCCGGCAGTATTCTCTAAAGTCAATGCACGCGGCGTTCCTTATGTGGCTGTCATCGTCACAATGATTGGCGGCATGCCTGGCTTATTATCAGAGCAGTTTGCACCCGAAACAATTTTCACGAATTTACTGGGGATTGCGGCATTTACCATGGTGGTTGTATGGATGAGTATCTGCTTAAGCCAATTCAACTTCCGCCGTCAATGGTATAAAGACGGGCATACCAAAGCAGAATTGGGCTTTGCTGCCCCGCTGTTCCCGATTGTGCCGATTCTGGGCTTTATCTTCTGTTTTATCACCTGCATCAGCATGGTATTTGATCCATCACTGCGCATCAGCTTCTTTGGCTGTTTAACGTTTATTGCGGTCTGCTACGCCAGCTATTATGCGTTCTACCATAATAAATCCTAAACCTCAGGCTTTCAGTATAAATAAAAAAAGAGCAGCTCCAGCTGCTCTTTTTTATTTATACTGTTTTGACAAAGGACATCTTTCTAGGTGCGTCTATGAATATTATTTTAATTCATGGAATGAACCAGCAAAATCAAACAGCTGAATCACTGCGTCAGCGCTGGTTAAGAATTTTCAAACGCGGGCTGCATCATTGCCAGCAAGACGCCTATTATCCTTATTTAAAGCAGCACATCCGCATGCCCTTCTACGGAGACCTGCTTTCAAGGCACCATCTACAAAATACATTAAACGCCAGCACATTGATGCCGCAGCATTGGCCGCATTTTCCATTTGTTCACACTGTTCCACTGCAGCCCAGCCCTCAGGCAGCGCATGAACACTCGCCCGAAATTTGCAACAATCCGCAGTTAAATGTCGAAGATGCGCTGAATTCTAACCATAAAATAAAATGGATGGCCGCATTGACCCGAGATTTGGCCCTGCGCGACTTTGCCCTGATCATTAATCATTTTCCTGACCTGCATGCCAGCCTGTTGCATAAATTTCTAGTCGAAACCTATCTCTACTTATCCAATCCGCACTTCATCCAGGCTGTTCATGCACGGATTCACCAACAGCTGCACACAGCAAAACCGCAAATGATTATTGCGCATTCATTGGGCTCCGTCATTGCCTACAATTTTATGATCCAGCATCCTGAATTGAATATTCAGAGGTTTATCACGCTCGGTTCTCCGCTCGCATTCCGCGTCATACAGTCTCATCTTCCGCAGCCCATCCAAAGGCCGCCGTCTCTTGCAGGCGACTGGATCAATTTTTACTCTGCAGATGATTTCCTCACCGCCTTTCCCCTCTCAGAATCGCCATTTAAATTTAAGCCGGCAATTATCAACCACGAAATTCGGACACAGCTTGAACATCCGCACGATATTGGCGGTTATCTGCAGCATCCGCTTGCGGTCGCGGCATTGCTGGAAATGCTCAAAAAAACGCCTTAAACGATGTATTTTTCAAGCATTTCTCAGATATTGTTTTAAATTTATGCACTCGGTACAGAAATCTGAAATTATTTATGGAAATGCGTTTGACACCCCCCGGTTTTCACCCTATTATACGCCCACCTCTGAAACGTCCCTATCGTCTAGAGGCCTAGGACATCGCCCTTTCACGGCGGTAACCGGGGTTCGAATCCCCGTAGGGACGCCAATTTCAGAAGTACATTTTATTAAGTCCCTATCGTCTAGAGGCCTAGGACATCGCCCTTTCACGGCGGTAACCGGGGTGCGAATCCCCGTAGGGACGCCAATTTCAGAAGTACATTTTATTAAGTCCCTATCGACTCGAGGCCTAGGACATCGCCCTGTCACGGCGGTAACCGGGGTGCGAATCCCCGTAGGGACGCCAATTTCAGAAGTACATTTTATTAAGTCCCTATCGACTCGAGGCCTAGGACATCGCCCTTTCACGGCGGTAACCGGGGTTCGAATCCCCGTAGGGACGCCATTACTTCAGATCAAAAGTTTTGGTTTTAAAATTCAACTTCTGTACTGTCCCTATCGTCTAGAGGCCTAGGACATCGCCCTTTCACGGCGGTAACCGGGGTGCGAATCCCCGTAGGGACGCCAATTTCAGAAGTACATTTTATTAAGTCCCTATCGTCTAGAGGCCTAGGACATCTCCCTGTCACGGCGGTAACCGGGGTTCGAATCCCCGTAGGGACGCCATATTCGAGATTGAAATTTATTAAAATTCCATCTCATTAAAAAGCTCAAGCATTTAAGGCTTGGGCTTTTTTATTGCCTCTATTTTCAGCCAATCTGATCTGAGGCGCTGCATAATGTTTTCAAATTCCTATATATTCAAAAACAGCCTAAACACAATCATTATAAAACCGCATGAACATCACTTTGCATCATCTGCCTAATTCGCGCTCACAGCGCATCCTTTGGCTGCTGGAAGAATTAAGTCTCAATTATGATTTGATCATTTACAGTAAAAACACAGCAGATAAGCCGAACGGACAGATGAAGTTCCCGACCCTGCACATTCAACAGAACAGTCAATCTCAGACACTGACTGAAAGCAGCGCGGTTGCAGAATATTTATGCCAGCTTGAACAAAAAATCATGGTACAGCCTGCGGACAGCAGTTATTGGCATTTCTGTTTTTATAAAAATTTTGCAGATGCCGGTTTTATGCCTAACTTGGCCTTAAAACAGGTTTTTACACAGATTGCACAGCAAACCCTTGGCCGGTGCGCTTTGTCAGCCTTGCATTTAAAGCGGCATTCAATCAAGGCTATTTAAACCCTGAGCTTGAAAAACAATTGCAGATGCTGGTCAGCCATTTGCAGCAAAATACTTGGCTGGCAGGAAACCAGTTCAGCATGGCCGATATTCTGCTATGGTTTCCGCTGCAGGCTTGCGCATATGCCTATCCGCAATTTTCAGATTACCCTGCTTTAGAACAGTACTTAAAACAAATCAAAAGCAGGCCGGCCTTTCAATCTGCACTGCAAAAAGGGCACTGGTCGGCTGAAGAATTTCAGCGCTATTGGCAAATCACGCAATAACGCTGATGCATTTTACCGGCAATCCCCATTAAGCCGATTTGCGCGAATTCACACGGCCTTTAATCACCGCCGTCAAATTGCCTTTTAAATACTTAAAAAACACTTTTAATGGCGACAGTTTAGGATTTGGCTGCTTGCCTTCGCCAATGGCTTTAAACTGTGCCGCATACCAAATAATTTCCATAATCGCCATTTTATCGACCATTGGAATGCCGGTTTTAATTTTATTTACGCCATACCGCACATCCTGCCCGGCCAGCAGGCGGTCTGCCAATGCCGTTTCTACCGCAAATGGACGCGCAATGCCGATAAACTCGCATGCGCCGCTGTCCAGCGCCGCGTTCATGCCTTGTACCGTACGGAAGCCGCCCGTCACCATCAAATGGCATTTCACTTCCTTGCGGATTTTATCGGCAAAATCCAAAAAGTAGGCTTCGCGGGCAATCGTTGATGCTTGACGCTTCTCTTCTTTAGCACCCGCCATAGCTGGCGCTTCATACGTTCCGCCCGACACTTCAATCAAGTCAATGCCAGCTGCATCAATAGCCTTAAATACAGCAATCACGTCTTCTTCGGTAATGCCCCCGCGCTGAAAATCGGCTGAATTCAGTTTTACCGCAATAAGGAAACTGTCTGATGTAGCAGCGCGCACCGCGTGATAAATTTCCAATAAAAAGCGCATGCGGTTTTCTATCGAACCGCCCCATTGATCGATACGCAGGTTGGTCAGGGGCGATAAAAACTGGCTGATAAGATAACCATGCGCGCCATGCAGCTGCACACCTTCAAAGCCCGCTTTTTGACATACTGCCGCTGCCGCGGCAAAACGCTGAATAATGTCTTTAATTTCATCTTCACGCAGCGCGCGCGGCGTGCCAAAAGTTGTTGCCAGCATTGGGCTGAACGGCACAGCAGACGGTGCTACGGTTTCTTTGTTTAGGCCTTTGGGGCACTGGCGGCCCGGATGAGACAGCTGCACCAATTGCACCATGCCATGCTTTTTGCCAATATCAGCCCACTGCTTAAGTAAAGCTAAATCGCGTTCAGATTCAATTGCCACGACACCCGGTTCATTTTTAGCGCGGATATCCACCATGACATTGCCGGTAATGGCGCAGCCTAAGCCGCCTTTCGCCCATGCTTCATACAGGCCGTAATGCAGATGATTCGGCTGGCCTTGAACATTCGCCAGCGCTTCACTCATTGCGCCTTTAATAATCCGGTTTTTAAATTGTGCCCCGCGGATTTGAATCGGTTCTGCAAGATGACTCATGTCGTTTCCGTTATTCTCCAAATAGTGCTTTTACTCTAAACATATTCTGCATGGCGTCAATAGCATATAGACAATTAATATTGTCAAATCACTCCAGTAAGGATCAGTATTGGCTGGCTTCAATCAGCTTTTGCGTATATTCCGTTTGCGGCTGTGTAAACAAAGTCTCTGTATCCTGAAATTCCACCATTTTGGCGCGGCGGAGCACCAGCACTTTTTGGCAGAGCGCTTTCACCACTTTTAAGTCATGACTGATAAACAGATAACTCATCCCGTATTCCTGCTGCAGACGCCGCAGCAGGCGCACAATGGCGCGCTGCGTGGTGCGGTCAAGCGCAGAAGTCGGTTCATCCAGAATCAGCACTTTCGGCTGCAGCACCAAAGCCCGCGCCAAGGCAATGCGCTGCCGCTGGCCGCCAGACAGTTCATGCGGATAGCGCTGTTTAAAAGACACCGGCAGTTCGACTTTCTGCAAAGCCTCATCAATACGCTGCTGAATTTCATTTTTAGAAATATTCTTGAGCGCCAAGCCCTCACTGAGGGTCTGCTCCACATTTAAACGCGGGTTTAAGCTGCTGAACGGATCTTGAAACACAATTTGAAAATTACTGCGCAAAGGGCGCAGCTGTTTTTCATTCAGCTGATTTAAGTCCTGCCCCAGCAGCAAAATTTGCCCATCACAGTCTATTAAACGCGAAACCGCCAAAGCCAGCGAACTCTTACCAGAACCGCTTTCACCCACAATGCCGATTGACTGCCCCTGCTGCAGCGCCATGCTCAAAGGCTCAACCGCCACAACATAATCTTTGACCCGATTCAGCAAGCCTTGCTTGATCGGAAACTTCACACCCACATTGACCAGTTCAAGGACAGCCGGCTGCGTATTCAGCGTCAACGCTTCACCAAAATCATGATTGAGCAAATCTTGGGTATATGCCTGCGCTGGCGCATTGAAAATTTGCGCTGCATTGCCCTGTTCAACCGCTTGGCCCTGATGCATCACAATCACCTGATCGGCATATTTGCGCACTAGATTCAGGTCATGGCTGATCAGGATCAGGGCCATTTTCCGGCTTTGCTGCAACGATTTCAGCAAGTTTAAAATTTGCGCCTGCAGCGTGACATCTAAGGCTGTGGTCGGTTCATCGGCAATTAAAATGTCAGGATCTAAGGCCAAAGCCATTGCAATCATCACGCGCTGGCGCTGGCCGCCGGACAGTTCATGCGGATAGCGTTGCAGCTTTTCTTCCGGCTCTGGAATGCCGACATCATTCAGCAATTGAATCACCCGCTCACGGGTTTTGGCTTTAGACCAGCCGCGAAGCAGCAGGCTTTCGCCAATGATTTTTTCGACACGGTGCAGCGGATTCAGCGCGGTCATCGGCTCCTGAAAAATCATGGCGATCTTTTCACCGCGAATGCGGCGAAGCTGTGCCTGCGTCATTTCCAGAAGGTTTTGACCGCTAATGAGCGCCTGCCCAGACACCTGCAGCGTTTTCGGCAGCAGGCCCAGCAAGGCTAAACTGCTGATGGATTTGCCTGAACCGCTTTCACCGACAATTGCCAGCGTTTCACCTTCATGCAGCTCAAAACTGAGGGCCTGCACCAGCGGCTGCGCATCATCATGATCTATCCGCAGCTTATGCACGCGGAGCACCGCATTCGCAGCAAGATCTGCAGCGGTATCTGACGATGTATTATTGACGTCTTGGATCGAATGCATCGCGCGCCGCCTCCCCAATATAGATCAGCAATGACAGCACAATTGCTAAAGTAAAAAAGCCAGACAGCGCAAGCCACGGCGCATTTAAATTATTTTTGCCCTGCAGCAGCAGTTCACCCAGCGATGCGGCATCCGGCGGCAGGCCGTAACCTAAAAAGTCCAGCGCCGTCAGCGCGGTAATATTTGCCGTCAGCATGAAAGGCAGCTGAGATAGGCTTGAGCTCATGGCATTCGGTAAAATATGGCGAAAAATAATGGCCCGGTCTGTAGCGCCCAGGCTGCGCGCTGCCCGCACATAGTCAAAATTGCGCGCGCGCAAAAATTCAGCCCGAACCAGTCCAACTAAGGCGGGCCAGCCAAACAGCAGCATAATGGCAAACAGCCAGTACACGCTTGGCGTAAACATGCTGACCAAAATCATCACCATGAACAGCATGGGCAAGCCGCCCCACACTTCCAGAATACGCTGGCCAATCAAGTCAATCCAGCCGCCGTAATAGCCTTGAACCGCGCCGACAACGATTCCCAAAACAGCGGAGGCCAAAGTCAAAGCAAAACCAAACAACAATGACACGCGAAGGCCATAGAGAATACGCGCCAGCACATCCCGCCCCTGATCATCGGTGCCCAGCCAGTTCTGTGCCGTCGGCGCTGAAGGCACAGGCACTGCTAAATCAAGATTTGGCATTTGATAAGAAAAATGGTTGATCGGCCACAGCGCCCAGCCTTTTTCATTAATCAGCTGCTGCACAGCCGGGTCTTTATAATCCGCTTCGGTTTCAAATACCCCGCCAAAAGCCGTTTCAGGATAATTTTTAAATGCGGGCAGATAAAGGCTGCTGCCGTATTTCACCAGCAGCGGCTTATCATTGGCAATCAGCTCCGCGCCTAAAGACAGCAGAAAAATAATGCTGAACAAAATAAAGCAGCCAAAGCCCAGTTTATTTTCTTTAAAGCGCTTCAAACGCGCCTGCATAATCGGGGACATTATTTCGCTCCCCGTGATTCAAAGTTGATGCGCGGATCAATGACCTGATACAGCACGTCACTGATCAGCCGTAAAATTAAGCCCAGCAAGGTAAAGATGAACAAAGTCCCGAAAATCACGGGATAATCCCGCTGCACAATGGCTTCAAACCCCAGCAGCCCTAAACCGTCTAAATTAAAAATAATTTCAATGAATAAATTGCCCACAAAGAAAATGCCAATCAGCGCTTCGGGCAAACCCGCAATCACAATCAGCATCGCATTGCGGAATACATGCCCATACAGCACGCGTGATTCCGTTAAGCCTTTGGAACGCGCAGCCAGAACATATTGCTTGTTCAGCTCTTCCATAAAAGAGTATTTGGTCAAATAAGTCAGCCCTGCAAAGCCGCCGATCACCATGGCCAATAATGGCAGCGTCATATGCCAGAAATAATCAGCAGCTTTTCCAAAGGTGCTCAGTTCAGCAAAATTTTCTGACACCATGCCTTGCAATGGAAACCATTGGAAATACGATCCGCCAGCAAAAAATACAATCAGTAAAATCGCAAATGCAAAAGCCGGAATAGCGTAGCCAACCGCCAGCAGCAAAGAGGTGGCTTTATCAAATAGCAGGCCGTGCTGACGGGCTTTTTTAATTCCCAGCGGAATCGACACCAGATAAATCAGCAAAGTACTCCACAGGCCCAAAGACAGCGATACAGGCATTTTTTCCCACAGCAATTGGGTCACTGGCTTATCTTTAAAAAAACTGGTGCCAAAATCCAAAGTGGCATAGCCTTTGAGCATTTGCCAGAAGCGTTCATGCGCGGGTTTATCGAAACCATATTGGGCTTCGATCTTCTGCACCATTTCTTCACTGAGGCCTTTTGCGCCTTGATATTTGCTTCCACTCTGAACAGTTTCC
The DNA here is from genome assembly GCF_026168575.1 of Acinetobacter entericus. NCBI lineage: Bacteria > Pseudomonadati > Pseudomonadota > Gammaproteobacteria > Moraxellales > Moraxellaceae > Acinetobacter > Acinetobacter entericus. The sequence goes on along the minus strand of NZ_JAPEQW010000001.1, from coordinate 296,779 downwards.
CCGCCGCCCGCCGTTCCCATGCCTTGGAAAGCTTCGGCTTGCTGAATGGCTTGCTCGACAGGCCCGCCCGGTGCTATTTGAATCACCACGAAGTTAATCAGCAAAATAATTAACAGTGTTGGGATAATCAATAACAAGCGTTTTAAAATATATGTGCCCATCCTGTTTTCCTTTTATTTTGGGCTTATTGCTTGCGCAGATAATTGGCAACTTTATTGGCCTGTGCGGCATCGCTCCACCAGTAATCAATGCCAGTAGACAGTTTGGGCTTTACCGCAGGCTGTTTGTACATATTCCAATATGCCAGCCAATTTTCGCCTTTGCCGTAAGTTGGAATCTGATAGTATCCAGCGCGGAGCAATCGGTCCAAAGCACGAGTGCTGGTCACTAAAGCTTGGCGGTCCGGGGCCCGAATCACCTGCTCTATCATGGCATCAATAGCAGGATTTTTAATGCCTGCATAGTTATAGTTGCCATCCTGATCGGCGGAAGCGCTTCCCCAAAACTGCGCCTGCTCATTGCCGGGACTTAAAGACTGCGGCATGACACTGGTGGTCATATCAAAATCTTTGCTCCGCATGCGCTCAATATACTGCGGCACATCTACCTGACGCACGTTTACCAGAATGCCTAAGCGTTTCATATTGCGCACAAAAGGCATCAATGTCCGCTGCAAGCCGTCCTGATGAATGAGAAATTCAATTTGAATCGGCTGCCCTTTATGATCCATTAATTGGCCATTCTTATATTTATAGCCGGCTTGAATCAGCAGCTGCCTGGCCTGTAATAAATTATTGCGGTTAAAGCCGCTGCCATCTGACACTGGATACTTCCAGTTTTTCAGCACACCTGCACGCTGAACAGGATCTAATTTGGCCAGCAGCGGATTCAGTATAGCCCGCTCACCGGCAGACGGCATGCCTTTCGCTTCCAGTTCACTATTGGCAAAATAGCTTTGCAAACGCGTGTATTGGCCATAAAACAGTGCTTTATTCTGCCATTCAAAATCGTAGGCATAGGTTAGCGCCTGACGCAGGCGGATGTCTTGAAAGGGATTGCGGCGGGTATTGAATACAAAACTTTGCGTGGCAATCGGGTTGCTGTGCTTAAAGCGGTATTTCACCACCATGCCGGCTTTCACTGCAGGAAAATTATATTCCGTCACCCATTTTCTTGCCGTATATTCCTCATGCAGCGTGTACTGCCCAGACTTAAAGCCTTCAAAAGCAATATCTAAACTGCGGTAATAGACGTATTTCAAGCGGTCAAAATTATAGCGGCCTTTGTTGACCGGCAAATCTTTGCCCCAGTAATTGGGATTGCGTTTATAGCTGATGCTGCGCCCCGCATCAATCCGGTCAATTAAATACGGCCCTGAACCCAAGATCGGCTGCAACGTCACACGGGTAAAATCTTTTTTCGCCCAGTCCCTTTTTGAGTAAATGGGCATTTGCGACAAAATCAGCGGCATTTCCGCATTATTGTCCGATTTAAAGCTCATTTTGACCTGATGTTTAGACAGCACTTCGGTCTTGGCTAAATCGGCTAGATACATTTGCAGACCAGGGTTTGACTTGGTTTGATAGGCATCAAAACTGTATTTCACATCATCTGCAGTCACGGCCGAACCGTCACTGAATTTGGCTTTTGGATTTAAATGAAAAATGACATAAGCCGTTTTATGCGGGTCAAATGTGACACTTGTCGCCAGCAGCGGATACATTACTCCCGGTTCATCCAGGGAACTGCTCATCAATGAATCGAACAGATAATTAACCCCATCAACTGAACTGCCTTTGCCGTTCATGCTGTTCAAATTATCAAAGGTGCCATTGCTGGCGGTACTCAAATAACCACCTTTCGGCGCCGTTATATTGGCATAGGGCATGATTGCCAAAGAGGCATATTTCGGCGCACTGTGCACCGCAATGAAAGGCGTGGTCTGCAGCGCAGCCCAGACCGCTTGCGGCAGCGCTGCAGTTCCTAAAGCCAGCACATAAGGATAAACCTTGGCGAATAAACTGTTCACATTGCTCCCTTGCTGTGTGTCGGCTTTAGTTCGGTACTTTAATGACATCACCGATACGCAATGATGCAGAAGGCTGCAGATTATTTAATTCAGCCAAAGCGCCACTCTCCATGCCATAACGGCTTGCCAAGCCAATCAATGTATCGCCGCGCTTAATGCGGTATTCCGTGATGGTTTTTGGAATCTGAATTTTTTGCCCGACGCGCAAACCGGCGCGCGCACTTAAACTGTTCATATCCGCCAGTTCTGCAACGCCCAGCCCCGTACGGCCGGCAATCGAATTCAACGACTCGCCCGCTTTTACGGTATAGCTTTCTGTGCTGCGCGAAGGTGCTGGCGCCGGTTTTGCCGCTGCAGGCGCGGCGCTTTTCTCCGCTTCTGGCAAGTCGCTGGCTATTTTTAATTTTTGGCCAATGCGGACAGAACTGGTGCGGCTCAAATTATTCAGATCCGCCAGATAATTCAGCTGCAAATGGTATTTTTGCGCAATCGAAGTCAGGGTTTCTCCCGATTTCACTGTATGCGTTTCCTGAACAAAGCCAGAACTGGCTTTGTCATTTTTGGATGATGATTTGGCTTCAGCTTTCATGGCAGGTTTAACTTCCGCCTTTTCTTCAGGCGCATCACCGGTCAGCTGAAGCTTTTGCCCAACACGCAGGCCGTTATTGCGGTTAATGCCGTTGACATTCGCAATATAATCAATGGTTAAATCATAACGGCCTGCAAGTGCAGAAAGCGTATCGCCCGGTTGCACCACATACTGTTCAGGCGTTTTCTTGATGGCGGGCACTTTCAGGGACTGGCCAGCGCGAAGGCCGGTATTGGCTGCAATATTGTTGATTTCCGCCAATTCAGACACGCTGATTTTAGATTGAGCGGCAACGCTATACAGCGTATCGCCGCGCTGTACGCTGTAGCTTTCTGTTTTATAGCTTGGTTCAAATTTCGCTTCGGCCTTAGGTTCCGCTTTTGCCGCCGGCTTTGCATTGCTGCTGGAAACAGATTCCACATCATTCAGCGGCACATTAATTTTTTGACCCGCCATCAGGTTGCTGGATGCAGTTAAACCCGAAGTCAGATCAGCCAATTCCTGATTGGACAGTGCATAGCGGTCGGCAATCAGTTTCAAATACTCGCCGCGTTTTACGGTATAATTCTTGGTAGGCACTTTAAGGGCTTTTTTCTCAGCCTCGGCTTTTTTGCTGTCGGCTTCAAGTTTTGCCTTCGATGCGGCTGTTTCTTTCAGCGAAAGCTTCTGCCCCACAATTAAACCGCTAGTCGTGCTGATATTATTGAAATCCGCCAGCTGCTTCACCGATAAGCCAAATTGGCTGGCTACACCTGTTAAACTGTCATTGGCCTTCACGACATAATTTTCTGGCTGAACTTTTGACTTTGATTCTTCCTGCTGCGCGGCCGGTTTCGCATCGTATAAATAGATCACGGTTCCAACAAACAGCTTAGAGTCCGCATCCATTTGGTTCCACTTGGCAATATCACGCCAGTTCACGCCGTTCTTCATGGCGATCACCGCCAGCGTATCGCCAGACTGAACAGTATAAGTGCTACGCTTTCCTTTCGGCGCAACCACGACCACTTCTGAATCTGTTTTGATGTAGTTTTTGCCTAAATTCCGCTTCGCCTCATCAGAGTCCGGACGGGTATTTTCAGCGATGCTTTTCGGATAAGCAAAGCCTTTAGTCAGCTCTTTACCCTGCTGGTCGGCAATGGATTGGCTGGTTTGAATTGCGGTCAGCTTAATTTTACCGTCATAGGGATCAACAATTTCAGTGCCTTTCGGCGCTAAAGCAGTCAGCTCTTGAACCACTTCATCCTGTTCCGCTTTCGTCGCAACAGGTTTCAGCACTTCATCAACTGTTTTGGTTTCACCCTCGGCCTTAATCGCCGCCATGATTTGTTCGCGCTCTTTTGCTGACAATGGCGGTTCTGCAGACACAGCTTTAACTGGCGCTGCCGGTGTCACGGCAACAGGAATTCGCGGCGCGCTGGGGATATTCGTACTGGATGCGAAGGCAGCTAAAGCATCAGAACCTCTTGGCGTCTGCGCTTGCGGACGCCCCAAAGCGCTATTGCTGGATACCGCCACAGCCGGCTTCACAGCCACTGCCGGCACCTTAGCAGATGCCAACACTGGCGGCGCAGATATTGAAGGTACAGCCGTTTTAGTATTTAAGGCCGGCGGCGTTTCACGCGAAGGTGCAATAGTGACATTATTTTGAGGCAAGTCCTGGCTAAAACCGCCCGCCCAGTAGCCGCCCGCAGACGATTTCATCTTTTTCAGCTTTGCATCTACCGATGGGCTGATGTCAGCGGGAATTAAAATTTTCATCGGGCTGCCCGTGTCAATCACTTCACCGCGGTGCCCAGGATTTAATGCATATAATTCTGAACGGCTTAAGCCTGTAACAGAAGAAACCTCATCTAGGCTGGCAGGCCCAACCATCACTTCACGGAAATGAGGGCGGTTGGCAATGGGCGGCAAACTTACGCCATAAGCGTCCGGATTTTTAATAATCTGCGCGACCGCTAAAAACCGCGGCACATAGTTCATGGTTTCCTGCGGCAATTTTAAAGACCAGTAATCGGTCGGCAAACCGGCGGCTTTATTGCGGTTAATCGCCTGCTGAATGCGGCCTGGGCCTGCATTATAAGATGCCAGCGCCAATTCCCAAGAACCAAACTGATTATACAAACTGCCTAAAAATTCATAAGCGGCCCGCGTAGATTCCACCACATCACGGCGCCCATCGTACATACTGGTCTGCTTTAAGCCATAAATACGCCCAGTGCTTGGGATAAACTGCCAAAGGCCGGCAGCGGCGGCGCTTGAAGTTGCTGCAGGATCATAAGAACTTTCGATCACAGGAAGCAATGCCAGTTCGGTCGGCATGCCGCGGCGCTCCGCTTCCTTTACAGTGTGATACAGATAACGCGATGCGCGCGCGCTCAACCGGTCAATATAGGGCTGACGGGAGGCAAACCAGCCGCGCTGCGCTTCAATGCGGGTATCCCAATGGTTTAAATCCATTTTAAAGCCAACAGTCATGCGCTTCCACACATCGCCATGCTTTAAAACTTGCAGGCGGTCGCCTTCCACTGCCCGCATATCGGTTGCAGAAAGCAAATCTTCCAAACCATCTAAGCTATTGGCATCCAAATAGCCCGATGAACCAACCATTTTCGACTTCGATCCATGTGTTGTGCTGGAAGTAGATGAACAGCCCGTTAAGCCTAAAGCAGCTAACGCTGAACCCAGTACTGTAATTTTGAATAATGACGGGAAAGTAGGCTGACACCAGATCGTGGTTGGTTTATACATAAAAAATCCAAACAACTCGTATAAAATTTATTTTTTAGATATGCCATTGTAGTGAAGCGCCACTCAGACACAAGGCGTTAATTTAACGTGTTTCCAGTATAAATGTTACAAGAAATTAAAAAAACGTCGTGATATAGCTTCCGCATTTGCAATTGCGTTATACAATACTCCCCTGAACTCAGCCTTAACTTTCCGGATTCATATTTATGTCACAAACAATCACGCTTTATGTCGATGGCGCCTGCAAGGGCAATCCCGGTTTAGGCGGATGGGGTGCATACATTATTACAGAATCTGCAGAGCATAAAATTTGCGGCGGCGAAGCGGAAACCACCAATAACCGCATGGAGCTGACTGCAGCGATTGAAGGTGTGCTGTTTTGCCCAATGGATGCCAAACTGATCATTTGGACAGATTCCAACTATGTCAAGCAAGGCATTACCGAATGGATTCACGGGTGGAAAAAGAAAAACTGGAAAGATGTCAAAAATCCTGACCTTTGGAAAAAACTGGATGCTGTATGCCAAGGCCGTGAGATTGAGTGGAACTGGATTAAAGGCCATGCAGGCCACGCCGGCAATGAAATGGCGGATCAGTTGGCCAACCAAGGCGCAGAAGAAACCGCAGCCCAGTTAAAAAACGGCAATGCCGTCGAAACTAAAAAAAAAGCGGAATCTGACTGGCTCTTGAATGATCCTTTTGGATTGGATGCCTCGGATGACGAAGAAGAATCTTCCGAAGATGAAATATACGATGCGGAGTCAACAGGAGCTGCGGGTGATGCGCCGATCAACACATGGGCTGAAGATGCGCTGGACGAGGCTGTTCCTGCAGACGCAAGCAGAATTCCTGCAAAGCAGGCATCAAACGCGCCGATTCATCCAGCAGTCGTGATTACACCCGCCACATTGGACCTGCAAGGCCCGCGCCAGCTGATTCTGGATACCGAAACCACCGGTTTTTATTTCCAGGACAGCGACCGCATTATTGAAGTCGGCGCAATCGAAATGATTAACCGCAAGCTGACCGGCAGTTCCATTCATATTTATATTAATCCGCAAAAGCCTGTGGGCGAATCTGAAAATATTCACGGCATCAGCGATGACTTTTTAAAAGACAAACCGCTGTATGCAGAAATTGCCGAGGCTTTATACGAGTACTTAAAAGGCGCAGAAATTATTGCGCATAACGCAACCTTCGATATGAACTTCTTAAATATGGAGTTCACCCGCGCCGGCTTTGGCGCGCTGTCGAATGTCTGCAAAGTGACCGATACGTTAAGCATGGCAAAAGCCAAGCATCCTGGGCAAAAAAACTCGCTGGATGCGCTGGTTCGCCGCTATGAAATTCCGCAGCGTGACCGTACTTTCCATGGCGCCTTGCTGGATGCGGAAATCCTGTCCGATGTTTATTTAGCCATGACTGGCGGGCAGGTTTCATTTGACATCGACGCCCTGACTCATTCTGAAAGCGCTCAAGGCAATGCGTCCAGACAGGCTGTGCAAATTGAGCTGCCTGCCATTATGCCAAGCGAAGAGGAATTAGCTGAGCATGAGAATTGGGTCAAACAATTTGAAGAAAAACATGGAACACCTTGCCTTTTCGCAAAATAAAATCTGAATTCCGTGTTACTTTTTGTATTTAAACCATTAAAACTTACGCTATAGTAAAACAAAAGATGGCCCGCCTGAACAAGGCGGTTCACAAACAAGATAAAACCCTAGGAAAGGTGCAGATCCATGTCCTACCAAACCTCTATTCATTTTGATCCAACGGCATTGCTGATAATAAAAAATGAGGTTGATAACTCGATCAAGTTAGTCGAATCAGCAGTCAGCACCTTAGTGGAAGACCAAACTTTGCCTTTCGGCATTGATGATGCGCTCAATCAATTCGAGCAATGCTCACAGGTTCTGGCGCTGATTGATATGTCCAGCCTTGCTAAAATTGCACAATATTCTGCAGAATTAATGCGCAAGATCATGGGGAATCCTGCCATCATTAACTCAACAGATGTGATTGCGCTCAGCGAAGGCACCACCATGCTGAAGCGCTATATTGAATTCATCTGCTTGCGTGAAGTCAAAATTCCGCAATTCTTATTAGATACGCTCAACCGTCTAGAATTGTCATTAGGTAAGCCGCTGACTTCTGAAGGCCAGCATATCGAGACCCTGCTTGACTCAATTACGCCAGATTTTGATTTGCCTCAAGCGCCGGCTTTGGAAAAATCAAAATATGTGCACCGACTGTATAAACTGGCTTTAAACAAGTTGCTGAAGCAGGAAGAAACTGAATCTGACCTGCAAGCCATTAAGCTGGCGGGCGCATATTTAGCAGGCATGTCTGAGAAGCACCCAAGCAAGCAGTATTGGAACCTGGTTTTTAACGCGTTTAATCAACTTGACCATTTGCTGCTCAGCGAACCCCGCCTGCGCACCTTCATCAGCATTGAACGCAATATGGCGCAATATTTCAGCGCGCCTGAACGCTATAAAGCATCGCTTGCGGATATTGCGAATGCGCTCAGCCTCTGCATCAGCCAAGAAGATGAAGTATCGCAGCATATCCGCGGCAAATTGAATATTGGGGACGACCTGCTGACTGATATCCAGCTTCAAGTCTTTAGCCGTCATTTGTATGGCCCTGATTTTGACACCATGCATACCATCAGTGATTTAGTCACTGCTGAAATGACGCAAATCCGCAATGATATTGAGTTCAACTATCAGAATATGACACCTGAAAAAATTCAGGAACTGCAAGCTAAACTGCTTCAGCTGGGCAATATTTTCAAAGTGCTGAACTTGAACGAAGCGCATAATGATCTGACTCGCCAAGCCGCATCCTTAAACCAAACAGAAATTTTGAAAGATGAAAACTTTGCGCAGCAGCTGATGAACTGCATTTTATCTGCCATGAATTCGATTGGCGTGCTGGAACGTCACCACACTTCAAGCCGTCTGCAGCTGCGTGTCAACAACATGAACATTTCATTAGACCGTTTAGACGAAGCGCATGAAGCGCTGCTGAATGAAACCAAGCTTTTGATTGATGCAGCCAGCCAGACTCTAGTTCAGTTTGTAAAAGATCAAGATCCTGCCCTATTGCAGACAATTCCTTCGCAATTGCGTGAAATTGGCGGCGCCCTGCTGTTCTTGAATGCTGAAACAGGCCGAGATGCGCTGAATGCTGCAGCGTCTTTCCTGCAAAACCGCATGGATGCAACCGATGCGATAGACGCGCAAAACATTAACCATGTTTTAGATACGCTGGCGAGCGCAGACATGCTGATCGACAATTTAAAGAACAAATTGCCTGTATTGCACACGATGTTTAAGGTAGCATTGGAAAGCAGTGATAAACTGAAATCTGCAGCCTAATGACCACACTCTCGCTTGCCTATATTTTCAAACAGCAGCAGCTGTTAGTCGATGAACATTATCAGCTTCCTCAAGTTGAAAGCCTGGCAAGCGATTTGCTGATCAGCGCGGGTGATCAAGTGATTGCCCGTGACCTTCTGGATCATGAGCCCATCCCTGACGGCTTGCAGCTCGTACCGATCCGCCAATTGCTCCAGCTTTGGAATATCAAAGAGTTTGAACAGGCCAGCCGCGCTATTCAGCTTTTAGAATGGCGCCGCAACCATAAATTCTGCAGCCACTGCGGACATAAAACCAATGTTCACGCCAGTGAATACGCCATGGTTTGCCCTTCCTGCGGCTATCATCAATATCCGCGTGTCAATCCCTGTGTCATTACCGTGATTACCCGCGGCCAAGATGAAATTTTGCTGGCCAAAAATGCCCGCAATAAAAACAGCGAAATGTACGGCTTAATTGCTGGCTTTATTGAAGTTGGAGAAACGCTGGAAGATGCTGTACGGCGGGAGACGCTGGAGGAGGTCGGTTTGACGCTGCAAAATATTCAATATCTTGCCAGTCAGCCCTGGCCTTTTCCAAGCAATTTAATGATCGCGTTTAAAGCAGAATACGCTGCGGGTGAAATTAAACTGCAGCCCGAAGAAATCAGTGATGCTGCCTTCTTTAAATTTGATCAGCTGCCGGAAATTCCATTTAAAGGCAGTATTGCTCATGCCATGATCATGCATGCGATTCATGGCACGGCTGTTGCAGATGATACGCAGGCTTGGCTTTAAGCTACAGCCAAATGCGTTTCAGCCGTTTATTTTAATGCATCGTCCAAGGCGCGCATAATAGCTGTTTTAGTGCTAAAAAAACGGCTGAACAAACTGGAAACAGAACCAATCATCGTAATATGCCCAACCCGCGGCACAGAAATCAGCTGGCTGTAATTGCCCCGCTCCCGCAGCTTGGCATCAAAATCCATGCTGTTGCTGTGCCCGACAATGTTGTCATTGGCTGCCGTAAACAAATAATGCTTAATGGTGTTTTGCTCCACAAAATAGTACGGCATTACCTGCTGATACGGCAGGTTCTGATCAAAGGCATCGGCGCAAAGCGGGTCGCCCTTATAATCAAAATGATAGGGCCCAGCTAAACCAATAATCGCCCGAATCTTATCCTTGCTTTGCAGCGGATACGGGTGCGGATTATACAGAGCCGACATGACATTGAATGCGCCTGCAGAATGCCCCATCAGCACAATGTTCTCGACGACTATCTGCAATTTTTGCTGTGACTGGCTGAGAAAATTCAGCGCCAGGCTCAAATCATCAATGTAACTTGGAAAGATATGCTTAGGCGCAAGATGGTAGTTAATCACCGCCACATCAAATCCTTCTTTGGCAAAAGCTTCGCCGATAAAGCTGTAATCCTTTTTATCCCCATGCATCCATGCCCCGCCATGCACAAAAACAATCAGCGGGCGCTGCTGGCGCGGCGCGCTGCTTCGGTATAAATCGAGCCGGTGGCGCGCTTTTAGGCCATACGGCACATTGTGCTGTACGGTATAGCCCTGCTTTGGCGTTAACCGGTTTAATGCATAACTGCCAAAGTCATAAATGCGGAAATTCCGATACATGAATTTCGCAAGTTCAATTTTCTGATGGAGCTGCTTTTTCCAGCTTTTCACATTAAGGTGCATTATTCGGTTCAGCTGTATCCGGGTCTATAGCAACGGGAGTTTGCGCTTCTACAGCGCCATTGACCATCGGTGCTGAAAAGCTTGACGCAGTTGAGGCTGGCGTAAGGCCTTGATCAATATTATCCACCAAAGTCACAATTTTGGTCACATTGCCCACTTGCTGCAGCACCTGATTTAAATCATTGATTTCTGCCGTATTCAAACGCCCCATGACATACAGGACGCCATCTTCGGTATGAATATTGACTTTGCTGTCCGAAACCACGGGCGCTTTCATAATCAGCCCGCGAGTATTCGCTGTCACAGCCGTATCTTGCATAATGGTGTTATAGTTGATCTGATTGCCGACAGTAATAAAGTTGTGAATGCTTTTCACATCACTCATGGCTTTAACATTGTCTTCAGCCAGCTGCTTAAGGTGCTCATCGGGAACCTGCCCCGTCAGCAGCACATTGCCATGAAAACTGTCGATGTTGACACGGGCCTGCTTAAAGCGCGCATCCAATTTATATAAATTAATTTTTGCTGTTCTAACAATTGAAGAATCAATAAAAACCTGACCTAAAGAACGCGCACCGCTTTCTGTGCCTACAGGCGCTGTGCCTGTACCGCCGGAAATAAAACTTGCGCATCCTGATAAACTTGCGACACATAACATTGTCATTGCAATACGCTTAACCACTCAGCATGACTCCTCAATATTTTTTTTCAGTCGATTTCTATCTATGCATTTACACAGTATATTTGTTCAAAGATTAATAAACTCTTGATCAAAAGTAAAAGCATTTTCTATCCATTGCAAATCATAAGTGAAATTGGAAAAATCATGCTGTAGTGATTTTGCAAACCGTTGATAAAAATCAAAACAAATCACATCAAAGCGGCAAAAATACTGTTGGAAACTAGGCTGTTCATTCAGAAAATACAGGGCAGTTTTTAGCATTTTACGCTGCTTATGTATAGAAACGGTTTCAGAAGCCTGTGCATATGCCGTTTTAGACCGCGCTTTGACTTCAATAAACAGCAGTTCCTGCCCGCGCTGCACAATCAGATCGATTTCACCAAAACGGCTGTGATAATTGGCCTGCACCAAGGAAAAACCCTGCCGCTCGGCCAATTTAAGCGCCTGCTGTTCAGCCCATTGCCCCATCTGCATCAATTCTGCTTCCTTTTAAAATGAATAAATTCAATGCATTTAAATGACCGTTACGCCTTTTCCTGTATTGTGATAGCAATGCGGTGTACGCTGAATGTGGTTGCCGTTAATTTGGATCAGCCCAGTTCTCCCCTCAAAAACCGCTTCTTTCAGTTTTGGGTTCTGCAAATACAGCTGCGCAATGCTCCATGCATCGCCGCCAAAGGCCAGCATGCGCTGATAAGGCATTGTGACCGGATGCTGCTGATAAGCGCTGTACAGTTCCGCCCATTGACCGCGATATAGCGCAGGCGTATCGCAGAATTTCATGCCTTTCGGAATCGGCTGATCTTCCTCAATGGCATTGGATACGGTATAAATCTGTTTTTTCGGCAATTTTTGCTGCCCATTCATCCACTCATTATTTCCCAGCAGCAGCAATGCCTGATGCCTTTTTAATTTTTTCGGCGGCGCGTGTACCACTTGCATTTGCAAGCCCGCCTGCGTGACCAAAGACATTAAGAACAGCTCATGCTCTGTTTCCGCACCCGGTTGACGCAGCACCAGCAGCTCCTGCATCCGGTCTTCCGCCAGTATTTTCTGCAAGGCTTGCGCATCATCTTTTTTCGCGAGGCTGAATTGCGTGATATTGCCCGCCTGCACGGCGCCTTCATTCAGTGTTAAAACCCGTATTTTAAGTCTGGCTTTCATCAGCGCATCCACCTCTGCGCGCGCCAAAGGCCCCACGATCAGCTTGGTCTTTGCTGTAATATTTTTCTTCAGTACTTTAGCTATGTGTTTTTGATCGGAATTCACAAATTTAAGGGGTTCTGAATGGCCAGACGCCGCATATGCGCTTTGAAAACCCAGCTTGATGCTCGATGCCGCTCGCGCCATGGGGCCAGATTCGGGTAAAATAACCAAAACCTCTGCTTGGGCGTAAGTCATCCCTCCCATCAACGCCAATACAAGTAAATTTTTCTTATTATTCCGCTTATTCTTAAACATGGAGAAACCTATGGGTGCTCAGTTATTTGTTGTTGCGACTCCAATCGGGCACTTAGATGATATTAGTTATCGTGCAATTAATGTTCTGAAGTCGGTTAATATTATTGCCGCAGAGGATACACGAACTTCTGCGCAATTACTCAAACACTTTAATATTCAAACACCGCTAACCGCCTGCCATGATCACAACGAAAGTAATAAAATTGATCAGCTGATTCAGCGCCTGAAAAATGGCGAAGATATGGCGTTAATCAGTGACGCCGGCACACCGCTGATCAGCGATCCGGGCTTTAAGCTGGTGCGTGCCGCGCAAGAACACCATATTCAAGTCATTCCTGTACCAGGTGCTTGCGCCGCCATTGCTGCGCTCAGTGCCGTGGGGCTGCCCAGCGACCGTTTCAGCTTTGAAGGCTTTTTACCGTCAAAACAGTCACAGCGCCTTTTGGCGCTGCACAAGCTGAAAGATGAAACCCAGACCATGATTATTTATGAAGCGCCGCACCGTATTGTCGCGTGTTTAAAAGATATGGCTGAGGTGTTTGGCGCAGAGCGGCCTGTCGGCTTTGCCCGTGAAATTACCAAGACCTTTGAAACCATTAAAAAAATGACGATGGGCGAATTGGTGACTTTTGTGGAATCTGACCATAATCAGCAAAAAGGCGAAATTGTCTTGGTGATTGGCGGCGCAACTGCAGAAAAAGATTTGGAACAGGAAAAGCTGGATCAATTGCTGACCCGGCTGCTGCAGGACTTATCGGTGAAAGCGGCCTCTCAGTTAGCCGCCGACTTAACCGGCATTAAAAAGAAAGTCGCCTATCAGCGCGCTTTGGAACTCACTCAAAACGCTGATGAATCCTAATCCGCAGAGTAAGATATAAGCGGCTCTGCGGATAAGAAAGGCATGTTCAATATTGGTCATGGATATGCTTTTCTTAGCACTTAAATATATAGAAACAGCGTCTAAGCAGCGGAATTATTGAGTCCGCATTTTAATCCTTGAGGGCGTGATGCCATACTTTTAGAATGATGGTCAGCACTTCAATAGCAATAACCGCATGATGGCAAAACTCACGTTTAAACCGGTCTATCTATTCAATCTCTTTTGGCTGACTGGACTGCTGCATATTTCATATTATGGCTCAAAGCCCTATCCGCATTATATTTTTGATCAGATGATGACACCGGATGCTCAGGCCGTATTCATCACTTGCGGTATTTTTTCGATTTACTTTATTGCCGGCAATATTTTGCGACTTACGCCTCTTTGGCAGACGCCGCGCTATTGGCCTTATATTTTTCTCAGCGCTATTTTAGTATTTCAAGCATTCATTGCCTTTATTAGGGCAATGCATGCTCCGCCTTACTGGGGAGCTCTGATCATCAACTGCATGTTTATGCTGCTGGCGCATTTTGTATTTTATCCGCTCTACGCCATCAGCAAAAAATACACACAAAAGAAAAACACTGCCTAAAAGCAGTGTTTTTTATCAGTCGTGCGCGTTTTCATCCGGCGGCACTTCAGTAATCCTGCCGCCGCGCGCCAAGAATGCTGCCACTTCATCTTCCAATGTCTGACGCTGTTTCAGCTTAGCAGTGACTGTCAATGTTTCCGCTTCTGCAACATCACCGTCAGATGCGCCTTCTGATGCATCTGAAGCGCCTTTTTCGGCTGCTTTCGCTTCATCATCATCTACTGCAGAATCTTCTGATTCATCATAATCATTCATTTCTGTCATCTTGCTCTCCCCACGAATGACTGCTTGTACTGGTCAGGCAAAAACCTGATTTTGATTTAGAAGAAATTTATCAATCTCTTTAGCTTTCGCATAGAGCTAATCACCATAAAATCGTATCTTTTTTGATCAAAATCGTAATCAGGCATTTACAGATGCTTAAAAAACTCGCTATTTCAGCTTATGCGCAATAACGGGTCTCTTTCAAAGAAGACAAGCCGCTGGCCTGAGCCATAAACGCGTCTTTTAAAATGTGCTGATTTTCGACTTGCTTCAAGCCAAAATTGCGCGCCCAAACCACGGGGAACAATGCTGTAGTTTCCAGCCAGCCAATAGCAGACATGCTGTGCATCATGGCATCATTTTGCCCTTTACGGCGGTGCTCATAGCGCTTTAAGGTCTGCTCATGCGCCCATACGCCGCGCGCCTTGTCATGCAGCAGCGCATCGCACAGCACAGCAGCATCTAAACATCCAATATTCACGCCCTGACCTGCCAGCGGATGAATCACATGGGCAGCATCGCCAATCAGCGCTAAACCGGCTTTTACATACTGCTGTGCCGCGCGCGCTTTCAGAGGGAATTTGGCCCGCGGTGTTGCATCCAGCACTTCTCCCAGCATGTGATGGCTTTCACGGGTTAAGAGCGCCTTAAAATCCTCATCGGATAAAGCTGCATATTCGTCTGCATAATCGTCTGGCAACGTCCAAACAATCGATTGCCAATAACCGTTTTGCTCAGCGCTTAAGCTCGCCATCGGCAAAAATGCCAGCGGCCCAGTTTCCAAGAAAATCTGACGCGCCATATGCAAATGCGGCTGCGCGGTGCGGATCGCGCAGCTGATGCCTGCCTGCTGATAATCCAGCACATCAATATCAATAAAAGCTTGTTCACGGACAAAAGAATTGGCGCCATCTGCCCCGATCACCAATTTGGTTTTCAGCTGAGTGCCGTCCGCCAAATGAATATGCCAAATGCCGACACCTTCTTCGACTCGAATGACTTTGACTTGAGTTCGATAGTCTTTAAGCTGTTCCAGCATTTGCTGCTGTATCGCCAAATTCAAAATGCTGGGTTCCACCATTGAACCCAGCGCCTGCTCTGCACTTGGGGTGCGCTCAGAAGCATGTCCAAAATTGATTTCGCCATAGCCATTTTTATTCCACACCTGCATGCCGCTATAGGGCATCTGGCGGGCTAATTTCTCCCAAACACCTGCTGTTTTCAGCAAATGAATAGTGGCTTGGCTTAGAGCCAGCACCCGAGGATTAGCTACTGCAAGGTTTTTCTCTGTATCTAAAATAGGCGCCGCATCTAAAACAGTAGCCTGTACGCCGCCTTGCGCTAACAGCAGCGCTGCTAAGCCGCCTACCAAACCGCCGCCAATAATGACCGCATCCAACACCTGATCATTCTTCATATTCATGCTTTCAGTCCCATTGCATAATTTGCGACCAAAGGCTTAATGCCGGGAATCGTGTCAAATGCCACCAATCCTGTGTTGCGGATCAGTTTTAAGATTGGATTTTGGTTGCTGAAACCGCGTACCACAGAATCACAGAATTTAATCACCCGCTGCTGATCGGTCATACGGGATTTTTCATAATCCAGCAGCATGGCGGCGTCCCCGAAGTCGGAGGCTTGAGTATTTTGCTCGATTAAATAGCGGCGCAGCACATAAGCATCCCGCATGCACAGGTTAAAGCCCTGTCCTGCAACCGGGTGAATGGTATGCGCGGCGTTGCCCATCAGTACGACACGGCCGACTGCCTGCTTTTCTGCCAATACTTGTGACAGCGGGAAACTGAAGCGCTTGCCCGTTTTTTGGAACTTGCCCGCGCGGTCGCCATAAGTCTGCTGCAAGGCATCTAAAAAGTGCTGATCATTTTCATCGCCCAGCCATTCGCCTTCTGTGCCTTTCTGCACAGGCCATACCACAGAACGACGGTATTCACCCGGCAATGGCAGCAGCGCTAAAGGCCCCAGCGGGCTGAAACGCTCAAAGCCAACATGGTTGTGCGGTTTTGAGGTTTGCACAGTGGTGACGATCGCCACTTGATCATAATCATGTTCAGATACGCCAATGCCTAAAGCTTTGCGGCAGAAGGAATCGCGGCCATCAGCCGCAATCACTAATTTTGACTGCAGTGCAGCCTTTTCTGCTCCGCGGATGGCTTCAATATATGCCCAATCTGCATCTTGAGTTAAAGAGGTGACTTGCACGCCATCAATCAGTTCAATCAACGCTTCTTGTTTAACTTGCTGCAAGAGCACACGGCCTAACCATGCATTTTCAATCACTTGCCCAAAGCTTTCGACTTTTTCTTGTTCTGCTTTTAAGCGTGCTTTGCCAAAACTGCCCTGTTCTGTAATGTGAACCTCATAAATAGGCGTTGCGTGTTCCTGCAAAGCATCCCAAAGGCCAAGTTCTTGATAAATCTGCACAGTACGGCGCGACAGTGCGCTGTTTCGCGCATCGAAACTGGAATGATAGGGAGCAAGATTGGCATCATCATAATCTGGATATTGAATCGCTTCGAGCAGCTTCACGCCAATATCTGCTTTTGCCAACATAAGCGCCAGACTCAGTCCGACCATACCGCCGCCAACAATAATGACTTCTTGCTGCATGCTTTCATCCTTTTTTATGAGGTACTCGAATTCAGGAGATTCATTCGAAATACGTATAATCTGTAATGGATTTTATATTACATCAAGGACATGCATTTTTATAATGAATTAGCAATTTGTTGCGGGGTTGAGTACTTAAACGATTCCAAGACAAGTCATTGTAATCTATAAATGATTGCTCTATATCGCAGGTTCGCTTCAAATTTTGGACATAAAAAAACTGAGCCTTCAATCTTTTAACGCGATGCTTAGATGCGAAAAAAGGTTTAGGCTCAGTTTAAAGTCATAAAGACTTTGAGATTAAGCTGGCAGTGAATACCAGTCCAGTCTTAGAAGGGCCATGCAGGTGTTGCATTGTTGCTCAAATCAATCCAGCGTCCTGCTGTCAGCGTATTATGTTTACCGACAGGTAATGCATAGTAGCTGTATGGCGCGATAGCCAAGCCCAAATCAGACACAGAATTCAATGCATCATTGCTTAAAGGAATACCATACATCCAGAAGATATTACGCATATCTTTGCCAATGATTTTTGAACTTAAAACATACAGCAAGTCGTGATTAGCAATTGTTTTTGCAGTTGCAGCAGTGTAGCGCCCCATCGCATATTTAGATGCACTATCAACAGTAAACGTTTTATTAACCAGGCGGTCGCCTTTAGTCAGCAATGCTAAATAATCCAAAGTTGACGTCATAGTCGGCTGGTTCAAGCCCACGCGGTATTTAGCAAACTGGAAGCCCAATTGGAAATGCAGTGTGCGCATTTTATTTTGATAGCCCATACTTGACCAAATGCGGTTTTGCATTTCTGTCAAATATGCTGCATTGCTTAAGCCAAGTTTACGCGCTGCGATAATATCGTTATATGTACCAGCATAATCCAAAGGATGGCCATTATCTACAGCAACACCTAAAGTTTCCAACACTCGCATTGCTGTAGCGCTAGCCAAAATATTGTTGTCACATTCAACGACACAGCCGTTAGTCCCATTTGGTGTAATACGCATAATACGTTGAACAGTATTATGGCCCATTTCATGCGCATAACCCCAGCCTAAGCCGACACCAGCAGAACCATCAATCGGGTTACCTGAACACAAGAAACCGCATGTAGCAATCCAGCCCACAAAGTGCTGCACCACCGGCTCTTTATGCACGCTGCCGTCACAAGTCCAGTCTAAGCCGCCACACACTGATGAAACCGTTGCAGTCATACCTGCATCATTATAGCCGTTGGTAATATGGTTACTCTTAAATAGCCCATCACGAATATATGTGTTGGCATAAGCTTCAGGCGCAATGCTGCCAATGGCAGTCTTAGCATACTTCATCACCTGCTGAATTTCGCCGCCAATCACTTTAGTCGTTTGCCAGCCGTATGTACCCGCAGTTAGAGCCGCAGCCGCATCAGAAATTTCACTAGTGCTAGGCTCTCGCGTATAGTCAAAGTGTGAATATTTCACCGTGCCTTTAATGCGCAATTTCACTACTGAATCTGCAGTCGCACCGCTATAATTCAGCATCAATGGACCGCCGTTTGGTGTTGTAAAATAGTTCACACCATTATTCAATTTTACTGTGAATGATTGAGGACGCAGCGGACGCGGGTAACGGTCCGATGCATCAGTCAGCGGATCACCCCATGTGCGCAACAAGCTGGTTTGCACACTAAGACTACCAACACCTGCTGCATCCACTACTTCAATTTCAACTGCTTTGCCCGGCAATGCGCCGCGGCCAATTAAAGTCACACCGCTGTTTTGCGGAATTGTGACTTCAACCACTTCAGCTGAAGTACTCGGTGTTAACAGCTGTGCAGAAGCTGGCATATAGTCGCCTTGACCAGTTGCAGTCGCAGTTGATGAACTTCGGGCATACCACTGGAAAGCATCACTTGCATAAGCTTTCATAAAGCTCGCAGGATTGCTGCGGCTGATTGAACCATATACTGTAGATGGACGCTCCATATCTGCCCAAAGCACTAACAAACGGTACAGCAGGTATGAACGGTCGCCGTCAAAAATATTAATATTTGAAGAGTTTAGCGTTGAAAGCTCAGTCATCACATTTGAAAACGGCGTAACAGGTGAAGTATCTTCCGTCAAATTCACTGCTGGATTGTCATTTTTTAGCAATTCTAAAGATGTAATCAAACTTGAGAATTTAACACCTGTGATCATCAAGTAATCGAGCGCTTCTGCTGTTGTTTTCCCTTCAACTTTGACGTTATTTTCACCAGCATAGTAATTACCTGGATAGCCGCCCATGGTCATACCCATAGCAGTTACTACCTGTCTGCCGCCTGCCGCTTCAGTCCAGCCCGGCTGCATGTACATGACAGATTTTCCAGCATCCAGATATTTACGCACCAGCGTACCCAATTCATTACTGGCAGCCACACTACCGCCAAACACAATCAAGTCTGCTTCTTCCCAGCAAGCATTACTGCTGTCCGTCACATTACAGTTAAGCGCCTGCCCTGCAGAACCAGTACGGGTAATGAACTTACTGACCGTTGCAGAATCATAACCTGCGGCCACATATTTAATGGTACTAGGCAAAGCCCCTGTTGCTGAGCCTGTGACTAACCATGTAAATCCGCGCAAGAAGAGTGGATAGTGCTGTGTTTCTTTATTGTTATTTGCCATCCAATTCAGCACATTGGCACCATACGCCATGCCACGGCCTTTGCCTAAGCTGGTCAAAGCTGCCATACCACGGCCACCGTTAGAAACAATATACGGAATCGCTGTTGTGGCAGACTGGACACCGATTGATGTACTGGTGCCTGTCCCAATGTTCAAGGTCGGATCAACATTGCCAGCGTAAATTGAGCTTAGTACACCGCTGATGTAATTATTTTGTGCATTAGCTTCAGTTATAGCTTGCTCTAAGAGCATCTTTTTATCTGTACTTTCTAAGCCTGAAACATTGCCGCTCAGCAATGCACTTGAAATCCGCTGATTTGTTGTAGGTGCGGGATTCCCTACTGAAGAACTCGTTTCACTCCCACTATTTTGTGAGCTGCTGTCAGCATTTCCACTTCCCCCGCCGCAGGCAACAAGACCTGCCATGCTGACCGCAAGGGCCATGCTTATCATCTGTTTCATACAATTACCACCATGTATCTTTCAATTTAATTCACTTTTTTATCAACTCATGCATCAATTCATTGATTTTTGATCGTGGGAGAAGCGGTCAAATAAGTAAACGCAATAAGCCTGTACGAAACTTATAAACTAGACACTCCTAAACCATAGATACCTAATGGCTGGCGAAAAAACTTCATCAGGCATAGACGATTTAAATCACCACAAGAGAACAAAAAAAAACATCAAATTGTTTGATTTATCCAATATTAAAAGCATCTTAATTTTATGTATGTTTTTTACAAATTTCAAATATTATCATATAGATAAACAACATTTATTAGCACCAAACAAATCATAATTAAATATTAAATCGAGATTCATTTATCAAGTTTACAGCTTAAATTTGACACACCACACAAGCAATTATATTTCACCTGCTCAATTGAATATTTACGATAAAAAGACAATATAAAACACACAAATTATCATCCATAATTTGCACTCATCACCTCTATAGATCAGAAGTGTGAACTGCCATTAAAATTACAATCATTATTCTTTTTTTTAGTTTTTGATCAAACACCTAGTCTTTTTAATTTTTGTAAAATGACTGCGATTTAGCTCGATATAACAGGCTACCAGCAACACAATAATCAAAATAGATAAGTCATAAAAATGGTGATGAAAATTTAAATACTCAATAAAAATCATTAGACAGAAAAAACCCGATCAGATGACCGGGTCTTTGTAGAATTTAAACTTAGTTTGCCATCAGCGCTTCAATGTCTTCCACCGACTTGACCACTGCGGCAGTCAGTACACGCGGGCCAGCTTTGGTTACAGCCACATCATCTTCTATACGGATTCCGATCCCGCGCCATTTTTCATCGACAGTTTCATCGTCCGGCGCAATATACAGCCCCGGCTCAACGGTGACGACCATGCCCTCTTCATAAGCACGCCATTCGCCGTCTTGCTTATATGCACCGACATCATGCACATCCATGCCCAGCCAGTGGCCAGTGCCATGCATATAGAACTGACGGAATGATTCAGCGGCAATAATTTCGTCAATGTTACCCTGCATAATGCCAAGGTCGAGCAAACCTTGCACCAATATACGTACCACGACATGATGTGGCTCTTTATAAGAGTTGCCAATACGCACGGCATCAATGGCGGCAAGTTGAGCATCTAAAACGACATTATACAGCGCTTTTTGTTCAGGACTGAATTGACCATTCACCGGAAAAGTACGGGTAATGTCGGAGGCATACAGCTGGTACTCACATGCTGCATCAATCAGCACCAGATCCCCATCTTTCAGTTCTTTGTTGTTTTCCACATAATGCAGAATACAGCCGTTTTCACCGCCGCCGACAATGCTGTTATATGAAGGTACACAGCCATTTTTGCCAAACACATAATTCAGTTCAGCTTCCAGCGCGTATTCCATCATGCCGGGCTTAACCGTTTGCATGGCGCGGGTATGCGCTTCTGCAGAAATATCAGATGCCAGCTGCATCAGCGCCAACTCATCTTCAGATTTATGCAAACGCAGCTCATCGACAATGCGGTCCAGCTGAATCACCTGAGCGGGTGCAGATGCCCCCTTGCGGGATTCACCGCCCGCAGCGGCAATCCATTTAGCAACACGCGCATCAAAATCGGCCTGCTGACCAATGCGGTAAAACAATTTGTCTTTGTTCTGCAATTTTTCAAGAATTTCTTCGTCCAGCAAATCAATGGCATACGCTTCATCGGCCTCATAGTCATCGACAGCGCCGTCCACACCTGCACGGTAGCCATGCCAAATTTCCATTTCACGGTCGCGTTCGCGGCAGAATAGGCTGTAGGTATAGCCGTCTTCTTCGCTGTCAAAGGTTTCAATCACTGCAACCGCTTCAGGCTCTGCAAAGCCAGTCAGATAAAAGAAACTGCTGTCCGCTCGGAATTTGTAGTCGGCATCGCGGTTGCGCATTGCTTCTTTGCTCGTTGCAATAATCGCGATGCTGCGCAGTCCCATTTCACCTGCAAGAATATCACGGCGTTCCTGAAAGTCAGCTTGAGTCAATTTCTTCATCTGAATACTTCTTATCGCTCTTAAATAAAAATAAAATAGTCAAAGTTAATGCTGAAAGCGGGATAAAACGCCCAAAATCAGCTTGGACGGTGCGGTGTAAACATTTCTACAACATTATTTGCACCAGCCGATTTTTTGGCAGAAAACAACTGCAAAAGCGGGCTTTCAGCCACTTCAATTTTTTTGCGGCCCATCGACAGGCTGACTGGAATCAGCCGTACAAACTCGTACAGTTCCTGATAGCTTTCTTCGCCTTCGTCATCATCATCCGATTCATCAAATTCAACCGAAGCGACATCCTGCAGATGCTCAATCAATTCCTGCTCTTCTGCGCGCAAATGCCCTGAAGCCAAGCCAAAGCCTAACACCACGCCTGCGCACCAGTCAGCAAGGGCTTGAACCCGTTCAGACAAACTGTGTTCATCATCCGGCAGCAGCGGTAAATAGTCCAGCTCATCTTCAGACAGCGCATGCGCAATGTCTTCGGTTTCGTCGGTTAAAGCCGCAATTGCTTCATCGCTGATTTCAGTCACTTCAAGCGTCGCTAAAATCTGCTGCCACTCTTCGCGCGTCGGCACCTGCGTCACACAGACAATGCCTGTCAGCAAGCCGTGCAATTCGCTGGGGCTGGAAATCTCTTCGATCTCACTAAAATTGCGGTTCCATTCTGACCAACCTGAAATATCGTCTTGCATTCGTTTATCCAATCTCTATACTTCTTATATATTACCTTTGTTTGCAATACTGTGCGACCACGATATGTTAGAAGAATTACAGCGTCTGCAAGCGCATCTGAACGTTTTAAAAACGAAACTTGCGCATTATGAAAGTGAAAACGCCTCACTTGCAGAAGATAAAAATTCTGCAAATGAACAGCATCATGCGCAAATTGTGCATAAAAACGGCATCATTACGCACAAACAAGAAGAAATTGATACGCTGACAGAGCAATTAACCGAATCCCGTTCTCAATTTCAGCACCTGAATAATGATGCAACCTCTTTGGCTGACCGTTACAGCCGTTTGGAAAAAAGCTGCACCGATTTAAAAAACCGGTTTCAGGAAATTTTGGCAGAACGCAATGAATTGCGTTTGGTCAAAGAAAAAATGCAAAATGAACAGCGCCATGCCATGCAGGAAATTCAATCCCTGCAGCAAGAACGTCAGCGCCTGCTGCAGAAAAATGAACATGCCAAAGCCAAAGTTGAAGCCATTATTCAGCGCTTAGCGGTTTTAGGCACTGCCCAAGATCAGCATGCGCAGGAAATCCAGCAATTGGCCCACCCAACTGACGCAAACGAGGAAGTTTAAGCATGACTGAACAAATTGCTGTCGATTTAAAAGTCCTTGGCCATAACTTCCGCTTAGCGACAACAGCTAGTCAGCAGGCTGATTTAGAACGTGCAGCCCAGCTGCTCAACGATAAATATGATGAATTCCGCCGCAAAGCGCCGCGCATGGAACCCAGCAAGCTGATTATTATGGTGGCGCTGGAGCTGATGCAGGAAGTGCTGAGCATGAATAAAAGCCTGCAGGAATATGAACACTGTGAACGGCTGCTGCAGACTATTTTGGAAGAAGCTGAAGATCTCGCTGAATAAGCGGGATCTTTTGCATAAAGCGCAGCCAAATACAAAAGAAGTTTACGCATCTTATGCCGAAGATGATTTGCCTCTAGCGCTTTATTGGTTATACTTGCTCTAACTCTGGGGTGTTCGCCAGCGGGTCTATTCCCCTGCCGATACTAACACTTATGGATCGTGTTCTGTATATTTAGAGCGTATGCCCATCTCCGTATGGGAAACCCAGCAAGTATACGTCGCGTCCACCTTGAACTCATCGGGTTCAGGGTAACGACACATGCAGCGGCATCTCCGGAGCTATTTCAATTTCAAACTATTCAAATTTATCGAACGCTTTCCAGCAAATTTTCCTCTTTTAATTGCTTTGCCATCCTTCGCTCAAAACATGTGACGCTTTCCCGTCCGGCCGGTTCATCAGAATGCAAGCTTCTAGTTTTGAATCACAAATCTAAAACACAATTCTGTTCTATCGCGATAAGCTGCGTATCCTGCCACTTTAGCGCTTTGCTGCATCCTCCGTAGATCGGTAAAATTCCATAAATCAGATGTGCAATATTCAGGCCTATTGCCGACTTACAGAGTCATCCCCAATTAGTGATCTCTGCGCATTGCAATCCCTGTCAAACCTGCGAGCCCCTGTAAACGGAATGTAAAAGCATGATTCATCCGCCTGCAACAGGCTCACCGCTATTTTCATACACCTAAATTCAATAGAATTAACGCTGCTAAAGCAGGAAGCGCTTGAATATAGAGAATCTTTCGGCTCGCCGTGACGCTGCCATAAATTCCTGCAATTAAGACACAGATCAGAAAGAAGTTTGCCAGCATGAATGAAAATGGCATCGATACCAGCAGCGACCAAATCAGCCCTGCAGCTAAAAAACCATTATAAAGCCCCTGATTCTGAGCCAATACTTTCGTTAATGCAGCCTTTTCTGGCGTATTTCCGAATGCTTTTAAACCCGCTGGCTTCTGCCACAAAAACATCTCCAGAACCAAAAAATAGATGTGCAAAAGAGCAATAATCACAATCAATATCTGAGAAAGCATATTTCTTTTCCTTCTGTTCCATGCTGTTTATTAATTTCGTTCTGGTCATTTTAAAATAATCGATTCAGCAATTTAAAACGATTTAATTTTTTGACCATGACTGCAAGCCATCTTCTAATGAAATACGGACTTTTTCACCCTGTAAACATGACTTAGCCAGTCACTGAACTGAGCAGCGCTTTCTTCAGCCTACGCAAAACAGCTTGATCCAAATGAAAGGCTGCCCAAGTGCGTTCAAGCGCTCACCCCTTAAATTGATCTAGCAAACAGCCGAAAACTCTGTTTTTACAATTTTTCCAGCTGCTGAATATAGCGGTTTATTTGCTGATCCATTTCCGGCATGATTTTGCTTAAAAATTGACAATAATTGATGGCGTCTTGCGCTGAAAGCACTCCAGATTTCACCAGCTGCATTTGCTGCTGCAGCAGCTCATGCACTTTTCGCGCATCGGGCTGCTGGCCATGGCTGAGGCTTATGCTGATGCCTTCAAACTCTTTATATAACCTGTCGCGCTGCTGTAATGCCGCGTGATCCGGCAGATAGGATTCCTGCTTTTTTTCCGGCACTGGCTGCAGAGAATTTGGCGCTTCTGCTGCTGATACTTTATTTTCAATCGCCGCAGGCTGAGTGCGCTGTGAATTCTTCAACAATGCCGCTGGATCAGGCTTTAAAAAAGCAAGCCAAGCCGACATCACCACAAACCCGATGGAAGCGGCCACGCCCAATTGCGCTCGAGAAAGCATAGTTCACCTTTTTTATTTTCATTCATTTGCCGTATTCAATGCGTCAGCGGAACTGCGCATCTTAGAGAACAGGCTGGCTTCCAGCCTGTTCTCAGCTCATCCGCTCTTTTTATTGCGCAGGCCAGCCTGCAGGCGCATAGCCGATGCGCACACGCTGCGGATGATTGCCTACAGGGACGCTCAGCACCTTATCGCCTGTTTCAAAATCAATCACTGTCACGGCGTCATTAGCGCTTTCAGAGATGATGCAGCTTTTTCCATCCGGGCTGCGGGTCGCCCAGTAGGGCTTGCCGGCAGCAATCAGTTTGCCTGCTTTTAAGGTTTTCTGGTCTACAATTGTGGCGTAGTCATCCATGGTTCCCGCGACACATAATTTCTCGCCGTCACTGCTGATGGATAAGCCGTGATGACGTGAATCATTGACCCATTTGCTGCGGTCAGAAGGAATTGTTGAACTGCCTGGCAGCTGCCCAATACGAGTCACTTTATCTTGATTTAAATCATATTCCACTAGGCCATTGAAAAATGAAACCTGCGCATAAATCTTGCTTTCATCTTTGCTGAATACAATTGGCCGTACCGCATTGGATAAGTCTTTGCGCCCAACAGCGTCCAATGCCGGACGGAAATCAATTTTTTTCAGCACATTAGAATTGCCTGCATCGGCAATAGTAAGATAGCGCTTGCCCTTGGTAAAGTCCTGCCATGAAGCATCCATTGAAGTTTCCACATTGCCGATTGCCGAGTTCAAAATCTTGCTGCCGCCATCGAAATAAATGTTTTCATGCGGTTTATCCCCTGTGGCAAAGCGGCCCAATTCCTTGCCGCTATTGATGTCCAAAACCTGCACAACATTGCCTGAAGAAGCCGAAACCGCCACTTGCTGTCCATTCGGAGACACCGCCATATGGTCAGCGCGGAAGCCTTCTACTGGCGTGCGCCAGTTAATCTTTCCAGTTGCAATATTAATCGAAACCACATCTGCAAAACTTGGACGGGAAGCCACGACCGATTTGCCGTCTGGTGTGGAATACATGTCATCCACCAGCTGATCGTGCCCTTCTCCTGCAGTCGATTGAATATAAGTGTAGGCAATCAATTTCACAGGATTTAAGTGGATTTCCAGCAGCCGCTCTTTACGGTCTGGAATCATGTTGATGACGCCAATCTTTCCAAAATCGCCGGAAGATCGGATCACGGTCACCGTGCCGTCCCAGTTATTGCCGACAAAAAAGACCTGCTGACTATTGATTGGCGCAGCAGCTATGGCTGCGCCAGAACCGGCTGCCGTCAAAATCAGCAGCTGCGCTACGTGATGCTTCACTTTTGCTTTCCATTTCATTTTTATTCTCCAGCAATCTGCTGATTTTTTTGATTTTTCTTTAATTTACAGCTGTTCAAAATGTTTTGATATCGCCGTCTGCAACAAGCACTCTTCTTTATATCAATGCCTGGCGCATGAATAAATATACAAATGTATAGATATAAGTGCACAATAAAATCCGATGAAATATTCACCAAAACCGGCAATTTAGATAAACGGAAGCATGCCTGCATCGAGATGAATATTTCAAATAGATGCTGCTCCGCACTTGCTGTTTAACATTGAAGGATTAAACTATAAAAAATTCTGAAACATAAAGCCGCATGTCCTACGATTTAAACACGCTTAGAAAAGACCTGCGCAAACAGCGCCGTGCTGTAAGCAAATTTCAGCAAAGGCAATCGGAACAGGCGGTATTAAATCGCATCATACGGCTGCCCGAATTTCAGCAGGCCAAAAAGATCGGCATTTATCTCCATGCCTTTGGTGAAATTCAGACCCGTAAAATTATGCAGTACTGCTTTGCTCAAGGTAAAGCCTTGTATTTGCCCATGATTTGCAATATGAATCAGCGCCTGTCATGGGTTCAAATCTCTCAGCATCAATATTTCAGCCAGCGATTTTCACACCACCCCTTAGGCATGAAAGAACCGATGTCCTCACGCGGCCTGCATGTGTCCAAATTGGATCTGCTGATCATGCCTTTATTGGCTTGCGACGGACAAGGCACACGCATTGGCATGGGCGGCGGCTATTACGATAAAACATTAGCTTCAGCGCCGCAGCATCCTTTCAGGCTGAGCCTTGCGCATCATTTTCAGCTGATCCGTGAAACTTTGCCCCGTGAATCTTGGGATCAGCCTTTGGACGCCTTGCTCACCCCGCAAACCTTATTGCGATTTCCGCGTTAAATTGATCATTTTGACAGGTTAGACTAATTTAAAATCAGATGTTTACTCATTTTTCATACAATTTATTCCGCCATACCCTTGTAATTTTTAAAATACCCATCACTATAAAAAACATGGCAACACCGTTGTCACTCATTAGGAGTGCCCATGTCTGAAATTATTATGAATGAAGAAACCTTAGAGCCTCAGGTTCCAAGTGTATTGCCACTTTTGGCGCTGCGCGATGTGGTGGTCTATCCTCACATGCAGATTGCGTTATTTGTGGGTCGTGAAAAATCGATCAATGCAGTGGACGTGGCTCGTAACAGTGACAATCTCGTATTTGTAGTTGCACAGAAAGATTCGCTTACAGAAGAAATTGATCACGACAATTTATATCAATACGGTACTGTCGCGAAGATTGTGCAAGTTGTGAATCACGAAAATGATGAAAACTGCATCAAAGTATTAATTGAAGGCTTGCACCGTTCAAAGCTGGTCAAAATCATCAACAATGATGAATACCTGTCTGCAGAACATAGCTTAAGCCCAATGACTGTTGCAGCCGAAAGCGAAAAGCATGAATCACGCATTGAAGAATTGCGCACCATGTTCGCGCAATATGCAGAAGCGAAACTTCGCAATGCGCGTGAGCTGATTGCAGCAGCCAACAAAATTGATGATTTATTGCAATTGCTGTTTTTCGTTGCAACCCGTGTACCTTTGAATATTGATGTGAAGCAAAAATTCTTAGAACACGATGAATTCGAAGCGCATTTGCAGGAATTGATGACTTACCTGCTGCAGCAGTCTGAAGAGCAGCAGATTGAACAGACTTTGCATGATTCAGTTAAACGCCAAATGGAAAAAAACCAGCGCGAATACTTCCTCAATGAAAAGATGAAGGTCATTCAGCGCGAGCTTTCCGACATGAATGGCGGCGCTGAAGACGACGTTGCAGAAATTGAAAGACGCCTTGCAGAAGCAGATTTGCCTGAACATGTGCGTAAAAAAGCGGAAGCTGAATTCCGCAAACTTAAAGCCATGCAGCCAGCGTCTAGTGAAGCGGCTGTGGTGCGTAATTATATCGAGGCCATCTTAGATACGCCTTGGAATAAAGCCAGCAAAGTCAGCATTAACTTAAGCAAAGCGCAAGAAATTTTAGATGCAGACCATTACGGCTTAGATGACGTAAAAGACCGCATTGTGGAATATCTGGCAGTGCAGTCACGGGTGAAAAAACTCAAAGGCCCGATCCTGTGCTTAGTCGGCCCTCCGGGTGTAGGTAAAACCTCACTGGGTGAATCGGTTGCGAAAGCGACAGGTCGTGAGTTTGTGCGTATGGCGCTTGGTGGCGTGCGTGATGAAGCGGAAATCCGCGGTCACCGCCGTACTTATATCGGTGCGATGCCAGGTAAAATTGTGCAGTCTTTAACAAAAGTCGGCGTGAAGAACCCATTGTTCCTGCTCGACGAAATCGACAAGATGGCGCAAGACTACCGCGGCGATCCTGCTTCTGCACTGCTTGAAGTATTGGATCCATCACAAAACAATAAATTCAACGATCACTATTTAGATCTTGATCTGGATTTATCTGAAGTGATGTTCATCTGTACTGCAAACAGCATGAATATTCCAGAAGCGCTGTTAGACCGTATGGAAGTGATTCGTCTGCCGGGTTATACCGAAGATGAAAAAGTGAATATTGCCGAACGCTACCTTGTTCCTAAAGCAATTAAGAACAATGGCCTGCGCGCTAAAGAGCTTACCGTGCATGAAGAAGCAATTCGCGACATCGTGCAGCGTTATACCCGCGAAGCTGGTGTACGTAGCCTTGAGCGTGAAGTGTCTAAAATTGCACGTAAAGTGGTAAAAGAAGCGGTTAGCAAGAAAGCGAAGAATCTTCAAATTGATGTAAATTCAGCGAATCTTCCAGACTACTTAGGTCCACATAAGTTTGACTTTGGTATGGCGGAAGAAGAAGCGCAAGTTGGCCGTGTAAATGGTTTGGCTTGGACTTCTGTTGGCGGTGAATTGCTGACCATTGAAGTTGCAGCTGTTACAGGTAAAGGTAAATTCATTACCACTGGCTCATTGGGCGATGTAATGAAAGAATCGATTACTGCTGCGATGACTGTAGTCCGTACCCGTGCTGATGAGCTAGGCATTGAAGCATCTCGCTTTGAAGAAACCGATGTGCATGTTCACTTACCAGAAGGCGCAACACCAAAAGACGGTCCGTCTGCTGGTTTGGCGCTAACCACTGCCCTAGTGTCTGCATTCACTGGCATTGCAATCCGTCCAGATATCGCAATGACAGGTGAAACCAGCTTAGGCGGCCGTGCAATGCGTATTGGCGGTTTAAAAGAGAAGCTTCTGGCTGCTCACCGCGGCGGTATTAAACTGGTATTCATCCCGCAAGACAACGTGCGTGACTTGGCTGAGATTCCAGACAATGTCAAAGAAGGCCTAGAAATTAAGCCGGTGAAAAGCATCGATGAGATTCTGCCATTGGCTTTAGTGGATATGCCGAAACCCTTGCCTAAGGCGCCGATTGTGAAGGCTTCTGGTGAAGTGAAAGCAGCCCGCCATTAAGCACTGATCAATGACCACATGCAAAAAGAGCGCTTCGGCGCTCTTTTTGCATTTCAGCGCAGCAGCTTTAGAAGCGGCACTGCCTATTACAAAATTAAAACTCCACTCTGAAGCATTTCACGCATAATAAATCAGATCAATTAATGATCACACTTGCATTCAAATTTTAAAGGCCAATCAATATGTCAAATCCTGTTTGCTGGTTTGAAATTTATGTCAATGATATGAATAGAGCCAAAAAATTTTATGAAACCTTACTCTCGGTTGAATTAAGCCTGCTGGGGGATCCAAACAATTCCAATATGCTCATGTGGGCCTTCCCTTCCGACATGAGCCAATACGGCACAACCGGCACATTGGTGAAAATGGACGGTGTACCCGCGGGAGGCAACAGCACCGTGGTTTATTTCAGCAGTGAAGATTGCGCCATAGAACAGGCTCGAATTGAATCCGCCGGCGGAAAAATTCATCAAGCAAAAATGTCGATTGGCGAATATGGCCATATTGTCTTAGGGCTCGACACAGAGGGCAATCTGTTCGGCATTCACTCAATGAAATAGAGCCAGCTGATGCTGGATAATGGGGCGGTATCGCTCTATTTTTTATTCGTCATCGCCCAGCATATGAAACGCGGCCTATCATGAGTTTTGCCCGCTAGAGAAATGCTGTGCAGAATGCCTAATGCGCACTCTTTTTGTTTAAAATTTATACAGATATTCCCAAAAGGGCAATTTAGGCGTACAGTAAATCTTTCAGAGCCGTTTTTAAATATATTGATTGTTTTCTTCGTGGCGTGATGGGAAATGCAGCCGAAAACTTACTTTAAGCCATAGCATGCAGCGTTTCAAACTACAATATATAAATTTAAAGCTTTGAAATATCCAGTTCTTTTAAACCCTTCACAATTGGAGAGCTGCTCTTGAAAAACGGTGATTTACCTCCATGTTAATAGTAGAGACATACTGCGCTGTATGTTCCATGTAGGCTCTAAGCTTAAAAATTTATGAGTCCTAAAATGGTCATCTGCATCTCCAGGCAGGTGATCTTTTATCGCAGTCCAAAGGCTTTCAGGACTGCGTTTTTTATGCAAAGGCTTTCTAAATCCAGCAAATATGCAAATAGATTCATTCTTGAATTTGCTTAAAAATGCGGGCATCGGATATCACTTTAAAATAGTTTGCACTAAGCCGT
The DNA here is from genome assembly GCF_026168575.1 of Acinetobacter entericus. Taxonomy (NCBI): domain Bacteria; kingdom Pseudomonadati; phylum Pseudomonadota; class Gammaproteobacteria; order Moraxellales; family Moraxellaceae; genus Acinetobacter; species Acinetobacter entericus. The sequence goes on along the minus strand of NZ_JAPEQW010000001.1, from coordinate 265,284 downwards.
TTACCACCTGCCCCATTTTTCCGACATCCACATTGTCTATCGTGTCTTTATCGGTATGATAATTTTTATTGCGGTATACGCCCGTATCCGTAATGACAATTGCCGGCAAATCAAAAGCCCAGTAATTATTGTGGTCAGAGAAGTCCATTGCCTGAACAAAGGATGGCGCAATCAGCCGTTCACATTGCAGCTGATTTAAATTCTTCATTGCGCCGCAAAAACCGGCTGTAATCTCACGGGACTGCAAATTGCCAACGGCCGCAATATAATTGCCATGATCCGGATAAATCCATTTCAGGCCAATCGGATATTCCTGCACCAGGTTTGGATCAAAATAGCCAATATTTTCCAAGATATAAATGCTTTTAATTGCTTGATTTTGCTTTTCAATCGATTTTGCATGCACATAGCTGCCCATATCTTCCGTACCTGAAAACGGCGCTTCATTTAAGGTGTAAAACACAAAATCGACGGTATTTTTTAGACTGCTTTTTTCCGCTGACAGAATGCGCGCTGTTTCAATTACTCCAGCCACGCCAGATGCATTATCGTCCGCGCCGGGCTTATCTTCAAAAACATCATAGTGCGCGCCCACAATGATTTTTTCAGCGCTATTGCCCTTGAGTGAACACACCACATTGCGGTAAGCCTCATCGTTCACCTTATAGGTCTGATATTGGCATGGAATGCCAAAGAGCCGCATCTGCTCGCGGATCCATGAAGACACCCGGTTCAGCTCCCTCACATCTTTAAAATTCCGATAATCGCCGTCACCCAGCAGCTGTTCCATATAAACCGTTAAATTCTGCGGTTCTGCATTTTTAATTGCAGCGGCATGCGCAGATGAAGCGGCCATAACCGCCATGAAACTGAAGAAACTCTGCCCAGCAAGCTGTATGATTTTATATTTCTTCATCGCAAACTTCCTTATTATTATTTCTCAAGTTGTGTGAACAGGTTCACGCTTTCCAGATATTAAAGCAATAATGGCTAAGCCAATTCAATTGCAAATTGTTTCTGATCTCAGCAAAGCGTTATTTCTCGTTATAATGGCGCTTTACATTCATTACAGCCTGCTATGAAAATCCGCATTATCACCATTGGCCAAAAGATGCCTGCATGGGTATTGACTGGCTTTGAAGACTATTTCAAACGCATTCAGCCTTTTGTTCAAACTCAAATTATTGAACTTCCGATGGCAAAACGCGGTAAAAATGATTCAGAAGCAGATATTTTGAAATACCGCCAGATTGAAGGCGACAGTATTTTAAATGCCATGAAGCACAATGAAATTCTGATAGCGCTGGAAGTGGGCGGGCGTGAATTCAGCACAGAAAAACTGGCTGAAACCATGAAAGGCTGGATGCTGGAAGGCAATGATATTGTATTAGCCATTGGCGGGCCCGATGGGCACTCAGAAGCGGTCCGCAAAGCGGCTGCTTGGCATTGGTCGCTATCCAAACTGACACTGCCGCATCCGATGGTCCGCGTGATGCTGATTGAACAGCTGTACCGCGCCATGAGCATTAACCACAACCACCCCTACCACCGCGCGGGCTAATGCCTTCCTTTAAACGTTGCATTTATGCAACGTTTTGTTGATTAATCCGGTATTTATCGCATCTTAAAATTTTGTCAAAATACTTAAAGAACAGTTAATTAGGCGTACAGCAAATGAATCTGCAAACCCTGCCCGGCTTATTTATTTCCCATGGCTCGCCCATGCTGGCAATTAATCCTGAGCAAGTCGGCCCCGCTTTGGAACGCCTGAGCTTAAATCTGCCTAAACCTGAAGCCATCATTGTGATGTCAGCGCATTGGGAAAGCAGCGCGCTGGAAGTCAACACTGGCGTGCGTCCGGAAACATGGCATGATTTCCGCGGTTTCCCGCCTGAATTATACGATATCCGCTATCCTGCACCCGGCCATCCTGAATTGGCAGAAAATATTCTGCATATGCTCTCAGAAGCGGGTTTTTCCGCCCACGCCAACAGCACGCGCCCGCATGATCATGGCGTATGGATGCCGCTGCTGCATATGTATCCGCAGGCAGATATTCCTGTGGTCGAAATTGCCCTGCCAATCAGCATGTCAGCGCAAGATATTTACAAAATCGGCCAGACGCTTGCGCCTTTGCGCAGCAAACAAATTTTGATTATTGGATCTGGCAGCATTACCCATAACCTGCGTGAACTCTCATGGAACCGCCAGCCGGCTCCAGTCCCGGTATGGGCGTCAGTATTCCGCAATTATGTGGTCAGCAAGCTGGCCCACAGTGATTATGATGCTGTATTGGACTGGCAAACGATTCCCTATGCTGAACGCAACCATCCGACGCTGGAACACTTTGCGCCGCTGTTCTTTGCTATGGGCACAGGCCACCGTTTCAGCATCGTGCACAGCAGCTTCAGCATGGGGTCACTCGGCATGGACATTTACCGCTTTGATTAATACATAAAAACTATTTATAAGTTAACAAATAAATATTAATTGATACATTTTGATACCTAAAAGGGCCGAATGTATCCATTTTTTTTAAACTTGAATGCGATATGCTTGATCTTGTTTTCAAATCAATTACTTAATTCAGATAATACGTTGAGCAGACAATGAAATTGAAATATTTAGCCATCGCACTTTTCCCCCTTGCTTTAGCTGCGTGTCAATCCAGCGATATCCAAAAAGTAGGAGATTTAGCAGTGTCTGTTCTTCAGCAGCAAAATGCAGATCAAACTTTAGCGTCTTATCAATGGAGCACCGATACAGGCGCGCCGAAACCGCTTGTGCTTAATTTCGGTTCTGAAGGCCGCCTCAGCATTTCTACCAGCTGCAATACAATGGGCGGCTCTTGGAAAGTGGCAGGCAATCAAATTGTGACGGGGTCGATGATGTCTACGCAAATGGCCTGCCCTGATGCAGCCATGAAGCAGGAACGCTTGGCAGTCTCTATTTTCCAAAGCAGCAAAGTGCCGTTTGTCTTGAACCTGAATGATGCCGACCAGCCGACACTGACTGTAACGGCTGCAGATGGCAAACAGTATGTATTTACCGGAAAGATGACGCCTGAAACGAAATATCAGACTCAAGGTGAAACTATTTTCTTAGAAATCAGCCCAGAGACTAAAAAATGCGTTGGCGTCGCGCCGCAAACCTGCCTGCAAGTGCGTGAAATCAAATATGCCGAAAATGGCGTAAAAACACAGGTTGATAAAGACTGGACTTTATTCTACAGCGGCATTGAAGGCTACACTCATAACCCTGCAGAACGCCAAGTTGTCCGCATCAAACGTTATGAAATTAAAAACCCAGCTGCGGATCAATCTAAATATGCTTATGTTCAAGACATGATCATTGAACGTGAAGCAGTCAAAGGTTCTTTGTAAATGCTTGTCAGATCTTAATCTGTGATTGAAAGCATAAAAAAACCGAGGCCATGGCCTCGGTTTTTTTATTCAGCTGACCATGTTGATCCTGATCGGCGTCAACACAGCGCTGTGAATCAGATTAATATACGCCTTGAGCCAGCATGGCATCAGCAACTTTTACGAAGCCTGCAATGTTGGCGCCATTGACGTAGTTCACAGTGCCGTCAGCTTCTGTACCGTATTTCACGCAGTTGCGGTGAATTTCTTTCATGATGGCATGCAGGCGCTCGTCCACTTCTTCAAAAGTCCAGCCTAAACGGATGGCATTTTGAGACATTTCAAGCCCAGAAGTCGCAACACCGCCCGCATTAGAGGCTTTGCCCGGCGCATAAAGAATCTTCGCTTCAACGAATTTTTCTACTGCATCCAATGTAGACGGCATATTCGCGCCTTCCGCTACACAGATCGCGCCATTAGCAAGCAGCGCGGCAGCATCGTCAGCATCCAATTCATTTTGAGTTGCGCATGGCAGTGCAATATCACACTTGATAGACCACGGGCGTTTGCCTTCAAGGTATTCAAAACCGTGTTTAGACGCAAACTCAGAAATACGGCCGCGCTTGACGTTTTTCAGCTCCATCACTTCAACCAGAAGCGCATCTGTAAAACCGTCTTTAACGTATACAGTACCGGCAGAATCAGACAGTGATACCACTTTCGCGCCTAAGAACATTGCTTTTTCAGCTGCATATTGCGCAACGTTGCCAGAACCTGAAATCGTGACCACTTTATCTTTAAAGCTGTCGCCACGGGTCTTGAGCATTTCCTCAGCGAAATACACAGTGCCGTAGCCAGTCGCTTCAGGACGCGCCAGCGAACCGCCGAAAGTTAAGCCTTTGCCAGTGAATACACATGCCGTGTCATTGCTTAATTTCTTCATCATGCCGGCCATATAGCCAACTTCACGGCCGCCCACACCAATATCGCCCGCAGGGATGTCAGTGTTAGGGCCTAAGTGACGGTATAACTCAATCATCAGCGCTTGGCAGAAACGCATGATTTCGCCTTCAGACTTACCTTTAGGATCAAAGTCTGAACCGCCTTTACCGCCGCCCATAGGCAGTGTAGTCAAGGCATTTTTAAAAGTCTGTTCAAAGCCCAAAAATTTAAGAATTGAAAGGTTCACAGACGGATGGAAACGCATGCCGCCCTTAAATGGGCCAATTGCTGAATTGTATTGAACACGGAAAGCGCGGTTCACTTGAGTTTGACCTTTATCATCTACCCAAGACACACGGAATTGAATGGCGCGTTCAGGTTCAACAAGGCGTTCTAATAAACCATAGTCAGCATATTGCGGATTCTTTTCAATGAACGGCCAAAGGCTAGTCATAACTTCTTCAACAGCTTGAAGAAATTCGGGTTGATGTGAATCACGTGTTTTTACGTAGTCAAGAAAGTCGTTAAGGCTGTTGTATTTCAACGCTTAATCCTCAGCAGAAATGGATCAAAATCGATCAAAATTTTAATCAGTGATATATTTTGGCGCAAAATATTAAATATCTTTTGCATCATTTCAGCAATAGTTTTCTAAAAAAAACTTAATTTTCTTTATAGAACATAGATTTAATTTAATCTAATAGTCTTTTTTATTATAAATGAAATAACTTTTTAGAATAATTTAATGTAATATTTTGCTCGATAATAACGCATAAAAAGAACCATTTTCGTGCAATTCCTTGCGCTGTAACGACTGTGCTTTGCTGTGTTGCGGCCCTCTTGCTAAAGGACATCCCTCCGCTTAATCAGCCTTCGGCATAGACGCATTCAGCATACATAGCGCTTCTTTTTATCGTGAAATGCCCTAGGACTTAATACTTTTAGGGCATTGCTTTTATGAAAGCATTTCGTAAAGCATGCAAACGGCAACAATCATAGATCAAAGACAAGCGGCGGCTTTTTCATTTACGCTCAAAAAACAGCCTCAAAAATCATTGTTAAAACATGCTAATATTGCACTCCAGCATTTTGTTTCACGCTGACTGCACAGCATTTCCGGTTATCCATGAATACACAAATTTCCCTCATCCAAAAAATTGATGCCCTGCTCCCGCAAACACAATGCGGACTTTGCGGACATCGAGATGGCTGTTTGCCTTATGCAAAATCCATTGCTGAAGGTGAGGAAGCCAATAAATGCATCCCTGGCGGCCAGCCTGTTGCTGATGCGCTTGCTACATTGCTGAACCGGGCGGCCTTGCCGGCAGAAGAGAGCATTTGGCCTGTACAGCAAGATGGCCGTCCACAGCGCATGAAAGCAGTCATCCGTGAAGATGAATGCATTGGCTGCACCAAATGCATCAGCGCCTGCCCAGTGGACGCCATTATCGGTTCAGGCAAATTGATGCATACAGTACTGACTGACCTCTGCACTGGATGCGAACTGTGCATTCCGCCTTGCCCAGTTGACTGCATTGATTTGATTGAAGATGTGCAGCCGCTGCCGACAGAAAGCTTGCGCGCGCAGGAGCAGCAGGATTTGCGCCAGCGCTACTATGCGCATATTCAGCGTGAAGAAAAACGCCGCATCAACCGCAAAGGCCCTGTCGTTCGCGCTGAAATTGATACGGCGCTCTTTGCCCGTTTTTCAACGCAGTCCGATAGCGTTCCCGACATTGAACTGACTGAAAAAACAGATAGAAAAAACTTAGTGCAGGATGCTAAAGCCACCATTGAATTGGCTAAAATCCGCACCCAGATTAAGAAACTGGAAAAACAGCTCAGTGTCCGTGAAGATGCCAACAAACGGGCGCTGCTGGAAGATTTAAACCAGCAGCTGAATGCACTGCAAGGGGAATAATATGGCCGTCAAAAACATGACTAAGAAGCAGATTCAAACTTTTTTTGAACGGCTTCGCGCACAGCGCCCCAATCCTAAAACAGAACTCAATTATTCAAGCCCTTTTGAACTGCTGGTTGCCGTCACTTTGTCTGCGCAAGCGACAGATGTCAGTGTAAATAAGGCCACCGATAAACTCTTTCCGGTCGCCAACACGCCAGAAGCCATCTACGCGCTGGGTGTTGAAGGCTTAAAGGAATATATCAAAACCATTGGTTTATATAATTCCAAAGCGGAAAATGTCATCAAAGCCTGTAAAATGCTGATCGAAAAACATAACAGTACTGTTCCGGGTAACCGTGCGGATTTGGAAGCGCTGCCCGGCGTTGGGCGCAAGACAGCCAATGTAGTATTGAATACTGCCTTTGGACAGCCAACCATGGCGGTAGATACGCATATTTTCCGCTTAGGGAATCGGACAGGCTTAGCTGTAGGGAAAAATGTGCTGGAAGTCGAACACCGCTTGGTGAAAGTCATCCCCAAAGAATTTATTGTCGATTCACATCACTGGCTGATTTTGCACGGCCGCTACTGCTGCACTGCGCGTAAACCTAAATGCGGTGAATGCATTGTCTCCGATGTCTGCAACTGGCCAGACCGTTTCGAATTTGGCGCAGCCCGCACAATCGCCGTCAAAAATATTGAGGCATGATTTTTTAAAATCGGCATGGCTAGATCTAACTCAAAATGCCTCAATTGGGCGTCTGCTGGGCTAAGGCAATGAAATGAACAGCCGCTTAATGGCAATCCGCCCACTGCAAGCATTGTGCTTTTAATGAATAGACTCTGCATGCTGCTGTTCTGTGCGCCTGCTATTTTTTCTTTTGCTGCTCTTGTTCTTTTTTCAATTTTGGGTGCAATTGATACTCAACAGGCTGATTGCGGCGCTCCAGTTTTTCCTGTTCCTGTGTCTTTTTGAGCAGCTTAAAGCTGTAATACAGCATGCCCAAAACCACTACTGCAGCTGCCGCCAATACCAAAATAACCGCAATATGCTCCACAGCCCAATCTCCAAAAAACAGCGCAATAAAAAAGAGCCCTAATATGACTTAGGACTCTTTGAAAGTCAAAACCCGTAAAAACGGATTATTTTGACTGGTCTAAAATAGCAAAAAGATCAGTTTGAACTTCATCAATTGGACGCAAACCGTTTAGTTTATCGTAAGTTGGCGCATTCTCGCCTGAAGCCGCGCGGCCTTGATAAAAACCGACCAGCTGTTCAGTTTCAGTATGGTATGAACCTAAACGCTTACGAATCGTCGCTTCTAAATCATCTGGACGCTGAACAAGGTCTTCACCCGTTTCATCATCTTTACCTTCCACTTTTGGCGGATTGTAGACAATGTGATATACACGGCCAGACGCTGGATGCTGACGGCGGCCAGACAGGCGTTTAACGATTTCTTCATCCGGCACATCAATTTCAATCACGTGATCAATGCTGATACCTTCGTTTTCAAGCGCTTCCGCTTGAGGAATAGTACGCGGGAAGCCATCAAAAATGCAGCCGTTCACACAGTCAGGCTGTGCAATACGTTCTTTCACTAAACCAATGATCAGCTCATCAGATACAAGACCGCCATTGTCCATCACGCTTTTAGCCTGCAGACCAAGTTCAGTTCCTTCACGAATTGCAGCACGGAGCATATCACCGGTTGAAATTTGTGGGACATTGTAGCGCTTACAGATCAACTGAGCCTGTGTACCTTTACCTGCTCCAGGTGGTCCGAGTAATATAATGCGCATAAAAAAACATCCTCATTTAAACAATGTATTTGACGCCGTGATCATGTCAAAAAATTCGACATAGGTTCAGCATCTAATTATAAGAAAGCCACAAACAAATGTATGGTACCCGCAATAAAGCCAGTAACCCCACCCAAAACAATTAAAATCCATTCGTCTTCCTGAAATGCAGGACGTAACAGATTTTGAAATTCCTTCGGTGTCAGCTCGCGGATACGGTCTCTGAACATTTGAAAGATTTTCTGTGCACGGCTCGCATTAAACGCAGGGTCGCATACAGGCACCATCGTAATTTCAATTGAGCGATCAATCAAGTCTGTCTTGAGTTTTGCATACTCTCTTGGCCCTAAAGACAGCTGCAAAGATGTTCTGACCAATGGAGTTTCCATAATTTCGTTGATATGGCGCTTCACGATACGGCGAGTCTTGTCTTTTTTACTGCCGTACATCATTTCAGTCATGATGGATTTTAAAGTAATCAGATCTTCCGTCACCACACTGGCAAATACATCCGACACTTCTTCCTGACGCTTCATGAATGCACCCTGAATATTATAAGCGCCAATCCGCGGAATGACGGGTTTAATCCATGGAAATTTACGATTCTTTGTTAATTCAAAGAATTGCGGATACTTTATGATATGCGGCTCAAGTGGATTAAACACCATCCAAATGGCAATCCAGTTGGTCAAAAAGCCCCACACCGATGCCCAGAACGGAACAGTCCAATGCCAAGGCACCACAAACCAAACGATCATTTGGAACACCCCGAAGAACATTCCTATCAGCGCGCTGATATGCCAAATAAAATTGATTTCTTTTTGCCCAACTTTAAGGAACATGCGCACCATTAAGCGGCGGTCGCCCTCCATCTGGCTCACCACCATTTCACGCATATCCACAAGTGACTCAACGTTCATGGTCAGTTCAGTCACAAGTTCTTTTAAGATACCCGGCATTTGCTTATTGGCCTGCGCATAAATGCGGCGCTTAATGGAATAAGGCAAGTTTTCCCAGAGCACCGCATTGCGGTCAATCATCACCTCATCAATCAGATGTTCCAGTTCAAAGCCAACCTGTTCGCCAATAATGCGCGCCATATCCTCAGGATCCATGGCATCGAGAAATTCGCGCAGTGAACCCAGCTTAGATAAAGTATTGTCTGTAATGATGCCGGAAATGCGGCCTGCCTTGCGCGGCACAATGCCCTGCCAGCCGACAGGCAGCGGGCCAAGGTGAAATCCCCAAAAATTAATTGGATAGAACACCATTTTCAGCGCCATCCATACATGCGCCCAAGTTACAAAAGCTGTTACAGGAATAATGCTGAGTACAGCCCAAAAATCCGGCCGTTTCAAAAAGGCTAGCCATAACTCATTGACGTACTCAAGCATGCATAACTTCCATATTTAATTTTATTCAGAGGAACACAAATGTAAACAAAGTCGGATATTTTCTCTATAATCCTATACTTAGAGTATAGGAAAATTGTAGCTTCGGTTCAGTTTCCGCAACCGTATAACCGTTATTATCGGTAAGTTTTTCACCCGCGCCAATTCCTACACTGAAGGTGCTGATGCGTTCTTTGCTCAGCATAACATATGCCAAATCTACACCGCCGCCTAAACGGCTTTTAAATTCATCGCCCACATCTTTACTTTCAATATGGCCTGCATAGACGCCCAAATAGTAGCCGTTCTTATCTTTTCCAGTGAAATGCACAGGGTGGCGGAAACCAACTTGCCCGCCAAAGGTTTTATCCCCATTCAGAAATACACCCGCTTTAGCATAAGCGATGCCGTATGGATTCACCCATTCTGTATTCAGATGAATCAATTTCTGCGTAAATCCGGCCCCGACATTCAGCTTAGCCGCATCAGCGCCTGCTAAATTTGCTTCCGGCAGAAAGCCGCCTTCCTGCGCTGACGCTGCATTTGCAATAAATGCCAATACCAACAAAGAATATGCTTTGTTCATTATTTCACCATTATCCTTAATTTTCAGGCTTTTTAGTTGTAATAAGTCCTATTTTTATGCTTTCCGACTTTAGCAGAATAATATTGACTCTTATATACAGCACTGCATTTTTTTAGTGTCTGCAAAGTCAAAGTTTAAGCAAAACTTACACAGCAGTTCCGAATTGGCTTATCAAATTTTTAGAACTTGCGGTAGAATGGTCAGCCTTAATTTCCCCTTTGTGTATCTCAAGTCGATCGCGTATGAAGCAGCACTTTCCTTTAAAAAATGTACAGCAAGAAAAGCGCATTTTCCGCAATCGAATTTATTTCTCACTGGGCATTGTCATCTTTTTTTTATTACTGCTGGTTTCACGTTATTCTTATCTGCAAATTTTCAATTACGATAAGTTTGCCACTGATTCAGATAAAAACCGTGTCCGCCTGCAGCCGCTGCCGCCGGCGCGGGGCTATATTTACGACCGCAACGGTGTGCTGTTAGCCGACAATTATCCAGTTTTCTCAGCCACAATGAGCCGTGCCGATGTGGAAGACATTGATGATACTGTTCAGCGCCTGACTCCCATTATCAATCTGACGCAAGAAGATATTGACCGCTTCAAAAGCCGCATTCAGACCGCCAAGAAAACTGAACGGGTCGCGCTCAAGCTCAATTTGAATGAAACTGAAATTGCGCGTTTCAGTGAAGTAAAATTCCAGTTTCCCGGGGTCAACATAGAAACCCAAATGACCCGCTATTATCCGCATGGCGAATTGTTTGCCCATGTCATTGGCTATGTCGGGCGCATTAATGACAAAGAATTAAAAAGTATTAATAAAGACTTATATGCCGGCACCAACCTGATTGGGAAAATCGGGGTCGAAAAATATTATGAAGATTTGCTGCATGGCCTGCCGGGCAATGAGTCTGTCGAGGCGGACGCGCACGGCAATGTGCTGCGCCACTTAGGCCGCAAAGACCCGATCCGCGGCAATGATCTGTATTTATCTTTAGACTATGGCCTGCAAGTGGTGGCGTCTGAGCAGCTGGCGGACCGCCGCGGCGCGATTGTCGCGATGGACCCGCGTACAGGCGAAATTCTGGCTTTGGTTTCCAGCCCGAGCTTTAACCCTAACCTGTTTGTGACGGGCATCAGCAGTAAAGACTATTCCGCTTTGCGGGATAATTTGGATCAGCCATTATATAACCGCGCTGTGCAAGGAACTTACCCGCCAGGCTCTACCATTAAGCCGATGTTTGGCTTAGGCGGCCTGCATTATAATTTGGTGGACTGGAGCACGGCCATTTCCGATCCTGGCTATTTTTCTTTGCCGGGTGACTCACACCGTTTCCGTGACTGGCGGAAATCCGGGCATGGCTCTGTCAACCTGCATAAGGCGCAAGTGGTCTCGTGCGATACTTATTATTATATTTTGGCCTACCGAATGGGCATCGACCGCATGAATACGTGGATGCGCCAATTCGGTTTCGGTGAAAAAACCGGCGTCGATTTGCCAAGTGAAAGCACAGGCTTATACCCAAGCCAAGAATGGAAGCTGCGGACCCGTAAAACCAAATGGCTGAAAGGCGAAACCATCTCCGTCAGTATTGGTCAAGGCGCATTTACCGCGACCCCGCTGCAATTGGCAATGGCAACAGCCATCACCTCAAATGAAGGCCAACATGTCGTTCCGCATGTCTTGCGCGAAAGCAAAGGGACTAAACCTTATACCGTACATAATGCGCCAGACGGCAAAATTATGTTTAACGGCAAGCCCGAAGACTGGGTCAAAATGCGTGATGCAATGGTGGATGTGATTGAAACAGGTACCGGCCGACGCATCCGCACGCCCATGTATAAAATTGCCGGTAAAACCGGTACAGCTCAGGTCAAAAGTATTGCGCAAGGCAAACGCTATAACGAAGCGCTGCTGACCGAACGCCAGCTGGATCATGGCTTATTCGTTGGTTTTGCGCCAGCGGATAAACCTGAAATTGCAATCGCAGTCATTTGGGAAAACGGGAAGCACGGCGGCTCTGCTGCTCAGCTGGCCCGTCCAATTTTTGATTATTGGCTGCTGAAACACAATAAATCCCCAATCCGCCCATCTGCGGCTCAAGTCAGCGGCGGCTTAATGACAGCCGGCATTAAGCCAAGTGAATTGCCAAGCGGTGAAAATCCAATTCAAAGCAATGCCAGCGGTCAAAATGCTACCAGCAGTGCCGCACATAGCAATACGCCTGCTGCTGCGCAAAACCGCAATGCCCATTCTGTGACACCAGCCAGCCAGCCCGCTGATGATGACGAGTAAAATCAACAATGAAAAATCAATTGCGTATTATTGGCGGAGAATGGAAACGCCGCCAGCTTCCCTTTGCCAGCATTGAAGGCCTGCGCCCTACGCCAGACCGGGTCAGAGAAACCCTGTTCAATTGGCTGATGTGGGACATTCAGAATACAAACGTTTTAGATGTTTGCGCAGGTTCTGGCGCACTGAGCTTCGAGGCGCTGTCCAGAGGCGCGTCACAAGTGGTAATGATTGAACCTGACCGCACCCAGGCGAAGTTTTTAACCGATAATTTGCAGCTGCTGAAAATTACGTCACAGCACGCCAAATTGAAAATTGCTACTGCGCAGCAGGCGCTGCCAAGCCTTAAGGATCAGTTTGATCTGGTCTTTTTAGATCCGCCTTATAGCTTGGATTTATGGGAACAATTGGCTGCCCTCGCTGACCCGCTGATTAAAGATCAAGGCTTGATTTATGTTGAAGCAGACCGGGATCTTTCACAGCTGAAGCTTCCCAGCAGCTGGAGTAAAATTAAAGAAACCAAAGCCGGCACTGTCCGCGCTGGCTTATTCCAAAAATCAGCTGCGCTTTAAAACTGACCTTTTATCATTAAATAATCAAAAAAAAGGACGCGAAAAACGCGTCCTTTTTAGTGTCAAATGCAGGCACAATTTAAGGTCTTGCAGCATATTTACCGCAATAGGCCTAGACCATTCCCGAAGGAATCTGCATAAACTTTCCGCCAGTGCCGATTTTCATGCTTTCAGTATGGAAAGCGCCCGTCACTTTGACGGTCATCACCCTGCCGGTTCTGATGGCGCCAGTCTGGATGGCCGTCTCGGTCCCGGTCACTGTGATGATCACGGTCACCATGCTGCCCTGAGTGCGGTCTTCCATCTCGCGGATAATCATTGTCATATGGCGCAACGACACAGCCGGTCAATGTCACGGCAAGGACAGAAAGCAAAATCATTTTTTTCATCATTTCATCACCTCACGATCCCATTCAATTTGATTATGGAATGTCTGCCTTAAATCAATTTTGAGATAGACAGTCCGCATTTTCTGGAATTGCTTGCTGATCTTCAGTATTGCGCACAGCCATGAAGATGAATCGCATTTAATGTAAGTTTCTTGTATCAAAAAATTCATCATTTGCAGCAAGCCAGCCCATAGGCTCTATGCCTCTTCAATCTGCATGAAATACCGTATTGCTGCTTTATATAGTCAAAAGAATGATTTCACTGCGCCGCATACATGCCTTTACACTAGCCCTGCATTTTCAATGAACTACATTATGACTTGGCTTTTATTTATTTTTGGCGCAGTGGCGGCAGGCTTTGTTCAGGGGCTGACAGGCTTTGCCTTTGCCTTGATTGCCATGTCTTTTTGGGTGTGGATTTTACCGCCGCAATTGGCTGCGCCCTTGGTGGTTTTTGCTTCTGTCTGGAGCCACATTATTTCACTGTTGAATGAACAGCAGCTTCGCTTTTCTAAAAATCTGGTGCTGCCCTACATCATTGCAGGCCTCCTTGGCGTACCGCTCGGCGCATACTTGCTTGCAATGATCCAGCCTGAAACCTTTAAATTGGTCTTAGGCCTGTTCTTGGTATTGTGGTGCCCTATTATGCTGTTTAGTCCGCAAATCAAAAGCATTCAGCGCGCTGGAAAAGCATCAGACAGCAGTATTGGCTTTATTGGCGGAATATTGGGCGGTTTGGGCGGCTTTTGCGGCGCTTTGCCATCCGCCTGGGTGATGCTGAAAAACCTGCCTAAAGCGGAACAGCGCTATATTTTGCGCCATTTTAATTTTGCCATTCAGGTATTTACCTTACTGAGCTATGTTGTGCAAGGTACAATTCACCGCATACATTTGCCCTATATGGGAGTCTTGCTGCTGACGGTCAGTATTCCGGCTATTCTTGGCGCAAAGCTGTTTTACAAGATTTCAGAACGGCAGTTTAAGCATACTGTGCTCAGCCTGCTGTTTGCATCCGGCTGCTTTTTACTGCTGACCAATATCATTTCATAAACGATTGCCCTTACAGCAGAAACATAAGCGCAGCGGGCTAAAATACTGAAAAGCGCGGCAAACGGCTGATGAAAATGCTGTCATGTGCTGTTGCGGTGCTGCCATTTTGCTCAGACCGTGGCTCCGCCATTTTATAAATCCCAAAAACGGTTCCGCCCAAAATTCAGCTGCTCTTCCTTAGAACACCGCAGTCCAAAAGAAACGGATAATTTGCCCTCGGTCATAAGGAAAGTTCGAGAGATATTCATAGCCAATGCTGTGCTGAGAATTCAAATTCACCTTAACGCCATAGCCAAAAGAAATTCCAAAATCCTGCCAGCCTATATGTTCAGCATCCCCTAATAGCAACTTATTTTGCGCGGCGCCCGCTTCATAAGCCGTATAATTATAAATTTCAAATATATCATTTTCAAAAAAAGCATTATGAAGCAGGCCATATTGCTGCTGCTCATTCGCCGTATTTAACGCTATTTTCCGCTGTTCCTGTTCAGTCAAATTTTCTAAGCTTTCATCCATCACAATTATACCGTCAAGCATCTGGCTGAAGGATGCGCTTGCGCAAAGGCTGAGCGTAAAACCCATCAGCAGGATACGCAAGATGCCCCAATAATTCACACTGCACAAATCAAGCATGCAAAATCATTCTTAAAAACCAAGTCAATTAAATCACTTATATAAAAAAGCCAGAGACATGTCTATCTTGCAGCAGGGTATTTTATCCAGAATGAACACAGCATCCTTTCTTTCTACCAGATGCATTGCACTGATATGCATCTTGCAGCGCGGCCATCATGCGCCCTGACTGAGTATAATTTATGCATTTAAAACACTTCGATGCTAACAAGCCGCCTGAAAATTCATACAATACTGACCCTCAATGCATCTCTATATTTTAAATTATGAAATCGCTCGCCATATTTGCCACAGCTGTTGTCTTGGCAGGCTGCTCGATTAGCGCTTCGCGCGACATAAAAAAAGCAGAAAAGCTGCTGAACAGCTTTCATTGCAGCAATATTGAAAGCAGCCAAATGGCTCACTCCCCAATCACCAGCTACCATGAACAGTTGCTGCACAGTGCAAAGCAAAAAGCGGAAAATTATATAGAAAGCTATAAAAATGGCGAAATGCTTTTCGATATTCCCTTAAGCGCTGTTGTTGAACAGCAGTATGATATTTATAAAGATGCATGCCAAAATCTCGGCGGCATCTCGCAAGAGCCCGAACAGGAAAACACGCCATAATGCCAAGGGAAATCCAGATTCCCATGGACTGAATGAAAACTTCAGCCCATCAAAAAGCCGGCAAAGTTGCCGGCTTTTTACTGCGGTTTTATGTCAGCCGCAATTGGATCACGCCCCTATTGCTCAGCAGCCGAATAATAGCGGCCGTCTACACTGAAGTCCTCAGGGAACTTGGGGCTGATTTGCGCATAAAACTGCATAATTTCAGCCATGTCTTTTTCATAATCCCCTGTCGGATAAACAATTTTACCTACGCCAGTCTTTTTCTTTTCATAATCCATATATGCCAAAGCAATAGGTACTCCTGCATTGCAAGCCACATGATAAAAACCTGTTTTCCACTTTTCCTGCTTCGAACGGGTGCCTTCAGGGGTCACCAGCATAACCAGCTCAGCATGATCCTTAAATAGATTGGTCATCACATCAACCATGCTCAAACGCTGCTCACCCGCGGCTTTGGGACTGCGGTCAATGCCGATGCCGCCCATTGCGCGGACAAATGGCCCAAGCGGGAACTTCATATAACTGTCTTTAATCGTGATGCGGACATTCACTCCAAGCGCTTTCAATGCCAAGCGTGCATAAAGCGCATCCCAATTGCTGGTATGCGGCGCAGCAATCATGACACATTGCGCCAAATCCAGCGGCCAATGGTTATCAATTTCCCATCCCATCATATTCAGGCTTTTTTCTGCAAATTTTTCAAACACGCGCTGTACCGTATACACTTTGATCAGGCGCAAATTCTAACGGCAATAAATAATTAAACCAGCCTATATTGATCAATTATCACCCAATTAATATATAAATGTATAAATAATTAAGCTTTCTGCCTCCTGCCTTACGCACACAGAACAATACCATTTAAGTAATTTTAAGTTTAATTTAAGTAGCGATTTACAATAAGCTCATTTTTTTATTCGGCCTATTGTTTAAATTTAGGCCCATGCACAACAAAAGAAAGGAAAACTTGTGAAAAAACTCGTCTTTATCTTCGCCTTAAGCGGTTTCGCCTTGACCGCATGCTCTAAACCTGAAAATAAGCCAGTTCAGGAATCTGCTCAAACAGCCCCGCAAGAATCCGCGGCTCAAACGGCTGAAAGCACTGCCGCATCCCAACCGCTAGCGGCTGGCGACACAGCAGAGACCTCTCTTGATTGGGCCGGAGAATACAAAGGAGTCTTCCCTTGCGCGGACTGTGAAGGCATCAAAATGGAGCTGGAATTAAAGGCAGATAAAACCTATGAATTAACAGAGGAGTACCTGGGCAAAGGGGCTGGAAAAGAATTCAAAAGCAAAGGGTCTTTCAGTTTTGATACAAAAAATCCATCCATCATCACTTTAGACAAGGCCGCTGAAAACCGTAAATTTTTCATTGGTGAAAACTTTGCAGAAGCCAGAGATATGGAAACAGGCGAAGCTATCGACAGCCAGCTCAACTATAAACTCACCAAAGAGGCAAACTAAGCGCTCAATATCAAGCCATCAAAGACATGCTGCACGGCGGGTTCATTCATCGCCGTCTTCATGAAAACCCCAAGGCTGACGCAAATATCCGGCCCAGCACCCCTGCTAAAAAAATATATCTTTTCTCCCCATTTGAGGATATTCAAAGCCGCAAAACGCCCCATAAGATTAGCTTGCACAATAAAACATAAGATCGCTTTATAGCTAAAAACAACTTAGGGAATATCATGAAAAAGACTCTATTGGCAATCAGCTTGTCCTGTTTACTAGCAGCCTGCGGCAGTGATTCTTCGGATGACAGCAGCAATCCGCCTTCTTCCAGCCTAAAAACAGGCGTTTTAACCGATGGCCCTGTCAGCAATGTCCGTTATGAAACCAGCAGCGGGGTTAAAGGCAGCACCAATGTGAAAGGTGAATTTCAATACAACTCTGGAGACTCGGTCACATTTTATCTGGGAGATATAAAACTCGGCAGTGCTGCTGCGCAAGCGCATATTACGCCTATTGAACTGTCCGCAGTTGAAAGCATTCGCACTAATCTGCTGATCCTGCTGCAGTCTTTAGATTCAGATCATGATCACAGCAACGGCATCACGATCAGCGATGCTGTGATTGCTGCGCTGAAAAACAAAACCATTAATTTAAGCTTACCGACAGAATCTTTTGTACAGGATGCAACCCTTCTGCAAGTGCTGCAGAATTCAGGCTTAACCTTAGTTTCTGAAGACACCGCTAAAAGCAATTTTTTTAACAGCTTTATTCAAGACAGTACTGGCGCATGGCTATATGAAGATAAAACCAATAATATTAAAGTGGTGCTGTATATCGAAGGCAAAGCACCGAATTCCAGTGATTTGAACGTCTTTAATTTCACATTCGGGCAAATTGGCGCTGCTGACGACTCCGGCCAATCAGGCATTGAACAAGGCCAATTAAGCTGGAATGCCGTTAACGGCAATTTAAGCCGAACACAGGACTTTGAAGTTGATACCAACGGTGAATGGGGATTCTCCAATCCTTCAGCTGCCGCCAGCTTACAGTATGGCTCAACAGCAGATACTTTAGTCTTTAAAGAAGGCGATCAAAGCTTTAGTTTTAAACGGGTGAACAATACATCGGGCAGCCTAGCCGGTTCTTGGCAATCTGGCAGTCAGCTTGTCACATTCTTTAATG
Organism: Acinetobacter entericus; assembly: GCF_026168575.1. Taxonomy (NCBI): domain Bacteria; kingdom Pseudomonadati; phylum Pseudomonadota; class Gammaproteobacteria; order Moraxellales; family Moraxellaceae; genus Acinetobacter; species Acinetobacter entericus. Next base: position 247,117 of record NZ_JAPEQW010000001.1, on the reverse strand, counting down.
ATGGCTCTTATATGCATATAGAAACTGCAGGAAACGACTGCAGCTCACCCGGCATTGAATCTGGCACCTATACAGCAGCCAATGGCAGCCTGAAGGCTGCAAGTGTTGCATATGACACGAATGGCTGTGCTGGACTGGTCGATTCCTCCTATAATCCGCCAAGTTTAGATACATTCAGCTATGTGATTAATGGATCGACTGCCACAATTCAGTATGAAAATGAAGATCCGCGGGTTTTCACACGGTTTTAGGTGTAGTCTATTTTTGTTTGATTCCAGCTTGCATTTAGGCCTTGGTTTTCCAAGGTCTTTTTTAATAAACATGCTCAAAATGAATAGTCATACCCATCAATTTATGCAGCAATTCAGTCTGAGAGCAGCAATGCATTTTGGCATAAATATTTTTGACATAGGTTCTGACTGAATTCATGGTTAAACTGCAGTTTTCTGCAATTTTTTCTAAATTTAAGCCATTTACAAACAGCTCGCATATTTCGCATTCCCTTGCAGAGAGCGCATAAGCCTCCTTTAAAAAAGGCACTGCCAAGGCATAGCGCTGTTCCATATCAGAAATAGACAGCACGACATAATTCAACTCCTGATCGGCTAAACTTGCCAAACTGTTCATGCTGCTGAACGGTGTTGCAGTGATCATAAACTGCTGCCCTTCAGCATTTTCCAGTGCAAGTACACCGCCAATGTCCCTGTTCTTGTGTTTATGATCAGCTTGAGCTGCCTGCACCAGCTGCTCAAACTTCTTTTGATAAGGCTTAGCGACGCAAATTTTATTGTGCTGATCAAATTCAAAAATCTTATTCTGTTCCATCAGCTGCTGTGCGCGATTATTTGAATAATAAAACCGGCTGTATTCATCAATTAAAATAATGCCGACTTTAATCGTATCCAGCATCTTGTATAAATTTCGGTTTTCAATTCGGGCAAAACTGAGCTGCTTGTGAATCTGAAGCGCTCTGCGGATATGCACGCCGATCCGCTTTAAAAAATCCAATTCCTCTTGCTGAAAAACCGGCTCATTCGCTGAACGGTGTACACCAAGAACAGCACTGCGGTATTCACCTTGATCCAAAAGCACTCCTGCGATATAGCAGATGCCAGTGGCTTTCAGGCATTTCTCATAAAAACTGCCTTCATCCTGATCCGGCAGTTCAGCATAACGGGGAAAATCCTGATGGATGACGTCTCCAATACCCATTTGTTTCCAAAGCGGCATGTACTGCCGCATATCAATCAGCTTTCCTTGTTCATTTTGATAATCCTCTATCCCTGCATGAAAAATATTCCATGTATACACAAAGTTAGAATTGGGATTCAGCTGGTCAAGCGCTGTCAATATAGCTGTCTTGCTGTGGGTATATTCAACAATTTGACCGATGACTCCAGGCCAAAGCGAGGCATCCAATCCTGCATCATAGACTGATCCAATGATTGCATTTTCAACGTCTGAATTCATTGAATGCCCCTTAAAATATTTAAGTCTTTCTAAATAATATAGTGATCTGAACTAAAGTCAAAATTGCAATCTTTATCAAATAATAATGATAAAAAAATCCCCGCACATTGCGGGGATTTTTTTAGATCGGATGATCAGAATGAATTACATCATTCCGCCCATACCGCCCATGCCGCCCATATCAGGCATTGCAGGCTTGTCTTCTGGAATGTCAGTAATCATACATTCGGTTGTCAACATTAAACCTGCTACAGATGCAGCATGCTCAAGTGCAGAACGCGTTACTTTTGCAGGGTCAAGAATACCCATTTCCAGCATGTCGCCATACTCAGAAGTTGCAGCATTATAACCGAAGTTGCCTTCGCCATTTTTCACCGCGTTGATCACAACTGAAGGCTCATCACCCGCATTGGCAACGATTTGACGAAGCGGCGCTTCAATCGCACGGCGTAAAATATTGATACCCACATTTTGATCGTCATTCGCACCGTTTACGCCATCAAGCGCAGCTGCAGCACGTACCAGTGCAACACCGCCACCAGCAACCACACCTTCCTCAACCGCAGCACGTGTTGCATGAAGCGCATCATCTACGCGGTCTTTTTTCTCTTTCATTTCAACTTCAGTCGCTGCACCAATTTTAATTACAGCTACACCGCCTGCCAATTTAGCAACACGTTCTTGAAGTTTTTCTTTGTCGTATTCAGACGATGATTCTTCAATTTGCGCGCGGATTTGAGTGACACGTTCAGCAATTTGAGCTGCATCACCAGCACCGTCAACAATCACAGTGTTTTCTTTAGATACAGTAATTTTGTGCGCAGTACCTAAGTCTTGAAGAGAAGCTTGCTCTAAAGTCATGCCTACTTCTTCAGAAATCACTGTCGCGCCCGTCAAGATTGCGATATCTTGAAGCATTGCTTTACGACGGTCACCAAAACCAGGTGCTTTAACCGCACATACTTTGATAATTCCGCGCATGTTGTTAACAACAAGTGTAGCTAGGGCCTCACCTTCAACATCTTCAGCGATGATTAAAAGTGGTTTACCTGTTTTAGCTACAGCTTCTAACACAGTAATTAATTCACGGATGTTGCTGATTTTTTTGTCAACAAGCAAGATAAACGGATTTTCAAGTTCAGCCGTTAATGTATCTTGTTTGTTTGCAAAGTATGGACTGATATAACCACGGTCAAACTGCATGCCTTCAACAACATCCAAAGCATCTTCAAAGCCTGAACCTTCTTCAACGGTAATCACGCCTTCTTTACCTACGCGTTCCATTGCTTGTGCAATGAGTTTACCTACAGTTTCGTCAGAGTTTGCAGAGATTGAACCGACTTGTTCAATCGCTTTAGTATCAGAAGCAGGTTTTGCTGTTGCTTTAATTTCAGCAACTAAGGCTTTAACAGCAAGGTCAATACCGCGTTTCAAGTCCATTGGGTTCATACCCGCTGTTACAGACTTGATGCCTTCATTTAAAATTGCTTGAGCTAGTACAGTTGCAGTTGTTGTACCGTCACCAGCGATGTCATTGGTTTTAGAAGATACTTCACGAACCAATTGAGCGCCCATGTTCTCAAATTTGTCTTTTAGAGAAATTTCTTTCGCAACAGTTACACCATCTTTAGTGATGTGCGGCGCACCGAAAGAACGATCGATCACAACGTTACGGCCTTTAGGACCCAAAGTTACTTTTACAGCATCTGCAAGCACGTTTACGCCTGCAATCATTTTAGAACGAGCTGAATCACCGAATTTTACGTCTTTAGCTGACATGCTAAACTCCAAATATTCTTAAATTTTAATCAATTGTATTGCTTAAACAGCAAAAGAATGTTCTGAATTAACCTTCAAGAACCGCTAAAATATCAGATTCTTTCATTACAAGAAGTTCTTCACCTTCAACTTTCACTTTAGTGCCTGCATATGCACCAAACAGTACATTGTCGCCCACTTTTACGTCTAAAGCGCGAACGCCGCTGTCTGTTACTTTGCCGTTGCCAACTGCAATGATTTCACCTTGAGCTGGCTGTTCAGCTGCAGAAGTACTCAAGATTAAACCACCCGCGGTTTTAGTTTCTTTTTCAACACGGCGGATAACAACGTTGTCATGTAAAGGACGAATCTTGCTCATTTCTAACTCCATAGACATTTGCATTAATGTCATTGATTACAATGTGAAGATGACTTCTTATTCCTGGGTCATCGACAAAATTTTGATATGACACTTTTGTGGGGATGGAAAAAAACGCTTCAAGGGCAAAATTAAAAAATATTTTTAAATTCGCTTTCTTTTTATTCAGATTCCATCCGCTTCAAGCTTCTCAGGCCAATCAGCGCCTGATCTGGCTGGTTAAAAACAGCTGAGAGGCCTGATCAAAATAGTAAGGCGCAACATCGCCCTGCAGATCAATCGCATTAAAGCTATTCGGCAAACCGCCATGCAGCCGGTAAGACGTTGCTGTTCCTGCATGAATATCCAGGACTGGGTGCTGCGCGCCTAAATGATAAATTTGATTTAAATCATAGACTGCAAACTGATGCAGATGGCCGTGCAGCAAACCATATAAACCGCTTTTACTCCATGTTTCCAAAGCCATGCGCCCCAGCAGCGGACAATCATGAATGCCATGCAGATCATCTGGGGCAGTATAAAATGGCTGATGGGCTGCGATAATTTTCAGTTTATGTTCAGGCGCCTGACGCAGTTTAGCGTCAATCAATTGAATTTGTTCTAACGAAATGTGCCCGCGAGTATGGTAGCGCCGCCGGATACTGTTTACCCCCACAATGTAAAAATGTTCCGTTTCCAAAGTCTCTTCCAGATTGCCAAAAAAAAGCTGATAACGGGCAAAAGGACTGAATATGCGGTTCCATACATGATACAGCGGAATATCATGATTCCCCGGCACCGCCAGATAAGGCAAATTCAAGCTGTCCAAAAATTGCTTACAGGCGAAAAACTGCCGATAGCGCGCACGCTGAGTTAAGTCACCGCTGATGACCACAGCTTCCGGCTTATGCTCCCGGCAAAACTGCTGAAGGGCATCAATACAGCCTTGCCGTTCTGTGCCGAAATGCAAATCAGATAGATGCAGCAGCATGCGGCACCCTGATCTTTAATGCATTTTTTTTGACACTGATGTGAAGCGGCGGCTTCATTTCGACAATTTCACCATCCAAGGCAACCGTCAGTTTTTTCCGCGTAGCATGAATCACCACATGATCGGCATCAAAGCTGTAGACATCAGGCGCTTGCTCTAAACTGCCCTTCATTAACTGCCAGAGCATTTTAAACAGCGTCCATTTATCACTTTTCGCGACAACCACACCCGCTACCCGCCCTTGCGCCGCGCTTTCTGCGATTTTGAGATTTAAATCCGCCAGCTGCAGCTGATTATTGCCAAAAAAGATCAGCGGTGTTTTGACTGGATATTTCACGCCATCCACCTCAATTTGCAGCTTTAACTCTTCACGGTCACGAATCAGCACATCCAAGCCGGATGTATATGCATTAAGAGGAAAACGGCCAAGATAGCGGTTATACAATTCACGTTTTTGAATAAAGAGCGGATACAAGCCAAGACTGGCATTATTCAGATAAATTTGATCATTCATTAATGCCGTATGCACCAAGCGCTCTTCGCCTTCCCCAATCACTTTTGCTGCTTCTAAAAGATCCAGAGGAATGCCTAAAACCCGCGCTACATAATTAAAAGTGCCTAAAGGCAAGATTCCCATAGGCACTGCTGTTTTCATTAAGTAACCAGCGACCGCATTCAACGTTCCATCACCGCCAGCCGCCACCACAATTCCTAAACGTCCGCGCTCTTGATGCCGCGGCAGCACTTGCTGCATCAGAGCCGCAAAACTGGAAAAGCGGCTCATTTCAAAGGATTGAATTTCATAACCATAAGCGGTCAGCAGCCGAATAAGCTCTTCATAAATTTCATCTTTATTGACTGCATGAAAACCGGAGTTTCGATTATAAATAATCGACAGCGGCTGCGTTTGATTTGACATTTTTTATGCATTTTTAAAGCTGTTATTCTAATTTTGTCGAATTTATCAGCGGTTAACTGTTCCTTTATGTAAAATTCGAATTACCGCCATTTATTTAATCAATAATAATTCTCAAATAAAACCAAATATCAAACTATTGTTTTTTAACAAAATTAATATAATGAATAATCCTCATAAATTATATAAATGTATTAAAAATCACACCAAAAAATAAGCAAATTATTGTTTATAAAAGAAATTAAATCTAAATACCATAATATTCCAAAATAAATCCACCCCATCTTTAGTCTTATTTTTTTTATGAAATTATGCTTTAATAGCGCCACTTTTTTTCATATTTCATCTGCGCAATGTACCCCGTTGCCCAGATTAGACTTTGTACAGTTTGTACATATTTGAGATAGGCCTCACCATGACCCAAGTGAACGCACCAGAATTCGTTCGTCACCCTAAGCTTATTGCTTGGGTGGAAGAAATTGCAAAATTAACGAAACCAGCGAAAATTGAATGGTGTGACGGCAGCGAAGAAGAAAATCAACGTTATATCGACTTGATGATCGCTAACGGCACTATGCAAGCGCTTAACCAAGAAAAACATCCTGGTTCTTATCTTGCTAATTCTGATCCTTCTGACGTTGCTCGTGTGGAAGGCCGTACATATATTTGTTCAGAAAAGCAGGAAGATGCAGGCGCAACAAACAACTGGGAAGCTCCAGCTGAAATGCGCACCCGCCTGAACGGCTTATTTGACGGCGCAATGAAAGGCCGCACTTTGTACGTTGTTCCTTTTTCTATGGGTCCTTTAGGCTCTCATATTGCGCACATCGGCATCGAACTCACTGACTCTCCTTACGTTGCTGTCAGCATGCGCAAAATGGCGCGCATGGGCAAAGCTGTTTACGACGTTCTTGGTACTGACGGTGAATACGTTCCTTGCGTACACACTGTAGGCGCGCCGCTTGAAGAAGGTCAAAAAGACGTTGCATGGCCTTGCAACCCTGAAAAATACATCGTTCATTACCCAGAAACCCGCGAAATCTGGTCTTACGGTTCTGGTTACGGCGGCAACGCATTGTTAGGTAAAAAATGCCTAGCTTTACGTATTGCATCGTCTATGGGCCGTCAGCAAGGCTGGTTAGCGGAACACATGCTGATCCTTGGCGTGACAAACCCGCAAGGCGAAAAACACTACATCGCAGCGGCTTTCCCATCTGCATGCGGTAAAACCAACTTCGCTATGTTGATTCCGCCAGCTGGCTACGAAGGCTGGAAAATCGAAACTGTTGGTGACGACATTGCTTGGATCAAACCAGGTGAAGACGGCCGTCTATACGCAATCAACCCTGAAGCTGGTTTCTTCGGTGTAGCGCCGGGTACAAATACAAAGACTAACCCGAACTGCATGGCAACATTGACTAAAGATGTCATCTATACCAACGTTGCTGTAACAGACAACGGTGAAGTTTGGTGGGAAGGCCTGACTAAAGAAGCGCCTGCCAACCTGACCAACTGGAAAGGCCAGCCGCATGTTGCTGGTGAAAAAGCGGCGCATCCAAACGCCCGTTTCACTGTTGCTGCCGGCCAATGCCCTTCAATTGACGCTGACTGGGAAAATCCAGCAGGCGTGCCAATTTCTGCATTCATCTTCGGCGGCCGCCGTGCAGACACAGTGCCTCTAATTTCAGAAGCATTTGACTGGGTAGACGGTGTTTATAAAGCTGCAACCATGGGTTCTGAAACCACTGCCGCAGCTGTTGGCCAACAAGGTGTCGTTCGCCGTGACCCATTCGCAATGCTTCCATTTGCAGGCTACAACATGGCGGATTACTTCAGCCACTGGCTAGAGCTTGGTGAAGAAGTTGCTGCTAAAGCAGAAGCTGCAGGCAACAAACTTCCAGGCATCTACAACGTGAACTGGTTCCGCCGTGATGCTGAAGGCAACTTCGTATGGCCTGGGTTCGGTCAAAACATGCGTGTTCTTGAGTGGATCATTGACCGCTGTGAAGGCCGTGCGACTGCAATTGATACTCCAATTGGCCGCGTTCCAACGTATGAACAATTGAACTGGACTGGTTCAGACTTCACGAAAGAACAATTTGATCTTGTCACTGCACAAGACAAAGACCAGTGGATCAAAGAGCTTGAAAGCCACACTGAGCTGTTCAACAAACTTGGCGACCGTTTGCCAAAAGCGCTTAAAGCCCGTCAAGATGAGCTTTTAGAAGCTGTTAAAAAATCTGCTTAATTCTTTTTAGATTAAGTTAAAAAAGACCGCGCAAGCGGTCTTTTTTTAATCTGCTTATAATTTTAAAACTTTATAACTCAACAAAAATTTATCAAGGGGTAATTCATGCTAAAAAAACTTACACTAACAATTGGTCTACTGGGCTTATCAAGCCTTGCCATGGCTCAAACAGAAGCCGCAGCAACTCAGCCAGCACTTCACGTTTGCGCAATCAAAGGCACACCCGATTCAACTCAATTTGAAATCAAAAAGCGCATCAAAGTTGCTAAAGGCACTTACGGCAGTGTAGTTGAACTCTATCCGCGTTTTGCAGATCGCGCGCATCAAGTCGGCGGCAATGTGGTCATCAACTACAATGCCAGCCAACGTTTTGGTTTCTGGCCTTGGCGCTTTGTCCGCCCAGTAGTTTGGGGAACGGCAGTAAAATGGAAAACGCCTGTCGACTGCAAGGCGCTGGGCGGCATAGAGATTTAATCTCCGCCATGCCAAATAAAAGCCGCACATTTAATTGCGGCTTTTTTGAAAGGAAATTGATTCCAGCTTATCAAAATCAAAGCATGGGTATCTGCAATTGCTGGAATTAAGCGGCATCTTCCTGCGCACGGCGCTGGTGCAATGCCTGCAAATATTGATCAAGCTGCAGAGACTCATCCGCAGAGAATTCCAAATACAGTTTGGTTCGGCGTTTTAAAATATCTTCCGCACTGACAGCCCACTCACATTCAACCAAATAATCCACTTCCTGTGCATACAGCCCATGACCAAAATCCTGCCCCAGTTCATGCACAGATGCCGCCTGCTGAATAAATTTCCAGATCCGCGTCCCATATGCATTTACCCAGCGCGCAGCAAGCTCAGCCGATACGCCGCTGACTTTATCTTGAATTTGGGCAGCCAAATCTTCAGCTGAACTGAAATTTTCCGCACCGGGCAAAACCGACGATGCTGTCCACATTTTTTTCATTTCAGGAAAAAATGCCTGCACATGACCCATGGCTGATTCCGCAAGCTTCCGGTAGGTTGTCAATTTACCGCCGAACACAGACAGCAGCGGCGCTCCGTCATTTTCTTGGCTCAAAGCAAGTGTATAGTCGCGCGTCACTGCCGAGGGATTATCCGATTCATCATCGCACAATGGGCGAACGCCAGAAAAAGTGCTGATGATATCTTTACGGCTCAGCTGCGTTTTAAAGTGATCGTTGGATGCGTCCAGCAAATACGCTATTTCTTCATCGGTAATTTCAACACGGTTTGGATCGCCCAGATATTCTTTGTCTGTGGTGCCGATCAATGTGTACTTATTTAAATACGGAATCGCAAACACAATGCGTTGATCGTCATTTTGCAGAATATACGCTTTTTGACCGTCATACAGCTTTGGTACAATTAAATGGCTGCCCTGTATCAGGCGGATGCCATAAGGCGCATTCAGATGCAAATCCTGCTGAATAAACTCAGCCACCCACGGCCCAGCAGCATTTACCAGCACTTTGGCCTGTATTTGATAAGCGCCTTGTTCTTTTTCCAATTCAATTTGCCAAATATTCTGCAATGTATTCAACTGTACTCTTTTCGCCCCAAGGCACCGCGTGCGGGTGACGGCTTTTGCGCCCAGTTCCCGCGCCTGCATCACATTCAGCACCACCAGCCTCGCATCATCCACAGCACAATCAGAATACTCAAAACCGCGGGTTATTTCAGCTTTCAAAGGGCTGTTGACAGCCTGAAAGTCAACCAAATTCGACCCAGCCAAAGTTTCCCGCTTTCCCAAGTGGTCATAGAAAAATAATCCTGTTCGAATAAGCCAAGCTGGCCGTAAATGCGGCTGATGAGGCATGATAAAACGCATGGGATGAATAATATGCGGCGCTTTCTTCAGCAGCACCTCCCGTTCCGCCAGCGCTTCACGCACCAGCCGAAATTCTTTGTGCTCTAAATAGCGCAAACCGCCGTGAATCAGTTTGGAACTGGCTGAAGATGTGTGTGAAGCCCAATCATCTTTTTCGCATAAAAACACTGACAGCCCCCGTCCAGCGGCATCCGCCGCAATTCCCGCGCCATTGATGCCTCCGCCAATTACTGCAATATCATAGAGGATGTGATTATCATTCATATGCGCCTCCTTCAGCAGCAGTATTTTTTATTCTTTGGCGCTAACGCGGCCATTCTTGTGATCAAGCTCTCAACATAACAAAAACTCACCGCAAACGGTACGAAATCTTTGCCTGCCAGCCTGTTTATTTAAGTGAAAATTATTTCAAATCATAACTTCGGCAGCCAAAACACAAAGTACACTTTATATACAAATTGTTTATTTTGTTTACATTTCATTCAATTTTGAAGCATAAGATAAATAAACAGAATAAAAAATGGATTTCATCATGACTGAAGAAATAGCAATACAGCCTAATTTAGACACCAAAACACGGGTTAAATCCATTCTTGGCGGTTCTGCAGGCAACTTGGTGGAATGGTATGACTGGTATATCTACGCAGCATTCACCCTGTATTTTGCCCACGCTTTTTTCCCAAAAGGCAGTCAAACTGCACAATTGCTACAAGCCGCAGCCATTTTTGCCGTCGGCTTCCTCATGCGGCCGATTGGCGCATGGATTATGGGGATTTACTCAGACAAAAAGGGACGAAAATCAGGCTTAACACTGTCTGTCACCCTCATGTGCATAGGATCACTTTTGATTGCGGTATCGCCTACGCATGACCAAATCGGGGTCTTTGCCCCGATTATTCTTGTGATCGCACGGCTCATTCAAGGCCTCAGCGTCGGCGGTGAATACGGCGCCAGCGCCACCTATTTAAGTGAAATGGCTGACCGGAACCGGCGCGGATTTTTTTCCAGCTTCCAGTATGTCACCTTAATTGCAGGCCAGCTTACCGCACTGTGTGTCTTGCTGATTTTACAATGGCTGCTGACCGAGGAACAGCTGCACGACTGGGGCTGGCGCATCCCCTTCTTTATTGGCGCCTGCCTAGCCATTGTAGTCTTCCGCATCCGGCGCGGACTTATGGAAACGCAATCCTTTAAAAATGCTCAAAATGAAAAAAATCTGCCCGAATCCGGCCTCTTTACCCTGTTCAGACACTACCCGAAAGAAGCTTTTACCGTTCTGTTTTTAACCGCCGGCGGTACATTGGCCTTCTACACCTACACCACCTATCTGCAAAAATATCTGGTGAATACATCCGGGTTCAGCAAACCCGCCGCCACGCAAATTACCACATTGGCTTTATTTATCTTTATGTGCCTGCAGCCTGCCGCCGGCGCACTGTCCGACAAAATTGGCCGCAAGCCGATCATGATCGCTTTTGGCGTCTTAGGCGTCCTCTTTACCTATGTCTTATTTGATGCCCTTGCGAATACGCAAGACTACTGGACCGCCTTCTGGCTATGCTTAGCCGGCTTAATCATAGTTACTGGCTATACATCAATTAATGCCGTAGTAAAAGCGGAAATGTTTCCTGCGCATATCCGCGCACTTGGCGTTGCATTGCCCTACGCACTGGCGAACACCCTATTTGGCGGGACTGCAGAATTCTTCGCGCTCAGCTTTAAAGAAGCCGGACATGAATCATGGTTCTTTATTTACGTCACCATTATGATTTTCATTTCACTGCTGGTATATATCTTCATGAAAGACACCAAGCATCATTCGCAAATTAAAGAGCATTAATTTCAGCCCAATCCAAAAACCTCTCAACTGAGAGGTTTTTCAGTTTTACTTAACAGTTCACATAATAAAAGCAGAACAACTGTTCAGTTACAACCCTATTATTAGACTAAAGTCTCATGATTTTATACGTGAAAAAGCGTATAAATTGCAAAATATAATTCCATCTCCCATTTTCACAAAATATATGTATTTAAGTTTTATACAGAACTTAAATGGATATGTTTTGCCTTCATTCTATGGAGAATGTTGTGTCAAACACGCCCACTCAAACTGCACCAGAGCAGTTTGACCGAAAAACTCGTGTCAAATCTATCCTTGGCGGCTCGGCCGGCAACCTAGTCGAATGGTATGACTGGTATGTCTATGCGGCATTTACCTTATACTTTGCACCGAAATTTTTCCCAGAAGGCGACAGCACTGTAAAACTGCTGCAAGCCGCCGCTGTATTTGCGCTCGGCTTCCTGATGCGTCCAATTGGCGCATGGATTATGGGAATTTACGCAGACCGGAAAGGCCGTAAAGCAGGCTTAACCGTTTCAGTATCATTAATGTGCATCGGATCTCTGATGATTGCCTGCGCACCCACCTACGATTCAGTGGGCATGCTTGCCCCCGCAATTCTGCTGTTCGCCCGCCTGATTCAAGGCTTAAGCGTCGGCGGAGAATATGGCTCCAGCGCAACCTACCTCACGGAAATGGCAGGAAAAAATCATCGCGGCTTCTTCTCCAGCTTCCAATATGTCACTTTAATTTCAGGCCAATTGCTCGCGCTTTGCGTCCTGATTATTCTGCAGCGCACCTTATCTGAGCAGGCGCTTGGCGACTGGGGCTGGCGTATTCCCTTCTTCATTGGCGCATTGCTGGCGATTGTCGTATTCTGGATCCGCCGCGGCTTAGTCGAAACGCAGTCATCAAAAGAAGCGCAGGAACAGGCCAAAAATGGCGGCCCAAAATCTAGCGCTTTGGCTTTATTCACCAAATATCCCAAACAGGCATTTACAGTGATCATGCTGACTGCCGGCGGTACTTTAGCCTTCAACACATTCACAACCTATCTGCAAAAATACTTAGTGAATACATCTGGCTTTGAAAAAACCACTGCAACAGAAATTACAACGGCAGCCATTTTCATCTTCATGTTAATCCAGCCTGCTGTTGGCGCACTATCCGATAAAGTTGGCCGAAAACCGATTATGATTGCCTTTGGTGTACTGGGCGTGCTGTTCACTGTGCCAATCTTTAATGCATTGGGCGGCACAACCGATGCAATGACTGCATTCTTCCTGTGCATGAGCGCAATGGTGATTGTGACTGGCTATACAGCGATTAACGCCGTAGTGAAAGCTGAACTGTTCCCTCCACATATTCGCGCTTTGGGTGTTGCCCTGCCTTATGCAATCGCCAATACCGTTTTTGGCGGCACCGCGGAACTTGTTGCATTGAGCTTTAAAAATGCAGGTCATGAAAATTACTTCTTCTACTACATTACCTTCATGATTGGCCTATCATTAATCACTTATATCTTTATGAAAGACACCAAAAAGCACAGCATGATTACGGATAATTAAGTTGATCCATTAAAAAAAGACCCTCGAATTATGATGATGCGAGGGTCTTTTTTTATGCTGTCAGCAACTGCCCAGCGGTTGAAAAATCCAGCAAATTCCACATCGAGAAAACAGCGGGCTTATGGCATACTAAAAAGATAACAACATAGGCAGATGCACATGAAAATCATATATAAGACTTTAGCTTTAGGTTTGACGGCAATCACTTTAACTGCATGCCAGAGCGCTCCACGCGCGTATAACGGGCAGTCGGGCTATCAAATTGAAAGCCAAACAGCAGATTCCGCCACTTTGGCCTACACTTTGGCTGGCCGTCAAAATCAGCAGCTGGATGCAAATAAATTACAGCGCGCCTGCCAAAAAGTACTGGGAATCAATAAAACCTTTAAACTGAGCATCTTGAGCATTAATGAAATTGCGAACCCTGCCGCAGCCCAGACAGAACAATTTGGCCGTCAAATTGGCAATAGCCGCGCCAGTTTTGGTTTATCCAACACGCCTGACCTGCGAAACTCCGATAATTTAGGCGCTCAGCAAGCGTTGGATGCCCGCCCTGCGACGTTGCGTGTGGTTCGCTACACCTGCTCTTAATCAGTCTTCCGCATCAACATGCTTAACATAAAGCAATGTTCTAAATAGGCAAATTTTTATGCAAAAATAAGACGCTCGAAGCGTCTTATTTTATTCACGTTCTATAATGTTTTATAAAAACTCACATTACGGAATTCTGGAGACTCATCTAAATCTGGCCAGGTTGTTGCGCTGCGCTCATCCAATTTTTCATATTTGGGATGGCTGAAATTCTTTACTCGGCTGTCTGCAACCCACACTTCTGGGGAAAATTTTAAAAACTCATCTAAGAAAAAACGGTTGCATTGGTCATAAAGCACATCAGCAGCCAGCAAGATGTCCACCTGCTCAGCTTTATACAGATCATCCAGATATTCCAGCTCTACATCATTCAGTTCCGCATTGGCGCGGCAGGCATCCAAACTGACTTGATCGATGTCACAGCAGATCACCCGTTTTGCCCCTGCCATTTTCGCAGCAATAGCCACCACGCCTGAACCAGCGCCAAAATCCAGCACGACTTTATCTTTGACATGATGCGGCTCTGCCAGCAGCCACTGCGCCATTGCCAAACCAGATGCCCAGCAAAAGATCCAATACGGCGTATCATTCCAAATACGGCGAATGACTTCATCATCCAGTTTATCCGTTGGAAATACGGGCGGGATTAACCACAGTGAAATAGGCGTTTCAGGCAGCTGCTGTGCATGCAATTCACAGTGTGGAATCACATCATGCAAAGCTTTGATTAAATGTTCAGGGGCTTTAGGAAATTGGAAAGTACAGCTCATCAGAATTTTATTTTTCGAATATGCAGAATTTTAGTGTGATAAAAGCCTAAATTAAGATTGGAAGTTCCCTCTCCTTTTTAAAGGAGAGGGTTAGGGAGAGGATTATTTATAAAAAATCACCCTCATCCTAGCCTTCTCCCTGAGCCATATATGGTGCAAGAGAAGGAACATCCCAATGAAATTAACCCAAAGCTTTTTCAGCAGCTTCAACAGTTTGACGAATCAGCGTGGTAATGGTCATCGGGCCCACGCCGCCTGGAACTGGCGTATACGCAGAAGCAACTTCTTCAATACCCACCAACTGAATATCGCCCACACCGCCGCCATCACGCGGATGGAAACCGGCATCAATAACGACAGCACCTTGCTTGATCCAATTTTTTTGAATCAATTCCGCTTTACCTACAGCGCCCACAATAATGTCTGCTTGTTTTACAAAGCTTGCTAAATCTTGAGTACGTGAATGGCAAATGGTCACGGTTGCATTGGCTTCAAGCAGCATTGCTGCCATTGGCTTGCCCAAAATTGCAGAACGGCCAACAACTACAGCGTGTTTACCTGAAATCTCGATGTTGTTTTCTTTCAAAATGGTCATGATGCCTGCAGGTGTAGCAGAACCATAGGCAGCTTCACCCATCGCCATACGGCCAAAGCCAAGGCAAGTAACGCCATCAACATCTTTTGCTAAGGAAATCGCGTCAAAACAAGCGCGTTCATCAATTTGAGCAGGTACCGGATGCTGCAGCAAAATACCGTGTACATCCGGATTGGCATTCAATTTTTCAATTTCAGCCAGCAATTGTTCAGTGGTGGTGTCTTTACCTAATTCAACTTTTAATGAATCCATACCAACACGGCGGCAAGCGTTGCCTTTCATACGAACATAAGTTGCAGATGCACCGTCATCACCGACCAAAATAGTCGCAAGAATTGGGGTACGTCCTGATTTTGCTTTTAACGCTTCTACGCGAGTCAACAAATCAGCTTCAATTTGTTTTGCCAATGCACGACCATCTAAAACTAATGCCACGGCACATCTCCAAGTGTTGATATGAATCAATTTTGCACATAATACATGATTATTTTAAATATTTTCCGCTATATGCTGTTTTTATGCGCATACGAATGAATCCACTATTGTTTTTTTTTCAGAGCTTGATAATATACGCATCAACAAGACGTGGCGGGGTGGCAGAGTGGTCATGCAGCGGACTGCAACTCCGTGTACGCCGGTTCGATTCCGACCTCCGCCTCCAATCTTGTTAAAAATGCCCGAGTGGTGAAATCGGTAGACACAGGGGATTTAAAATCCCCCGCCCACAAAGCGTGCCAGTTCGAGTCTGGCCTCGGGCACCATTTTAATACTTCTTAAAATGGTGCAATAAAATTTCCAGCTTAAGCTGGTTTTTTTATGCCTAAAATTCCATGTTCCACAATTCAGCTTAAAATAAAAAGAGCGCGCATGGCCCTCTTTATAAAAATATAATAGATTTAAATCAAGCCACTGGAAACAAATACTGCTGTAAATCCTGTTCCAATTTTTGTTGAAAATGCGCTGGCTGAATGATTTTAATATAAGGAATCCAAAACCGAACCAGAGGTAGAAGCTGCATTTCATGCCGGATTTGGCAACAAATCAGTAAAGTGCCGGCGGTATCTTCTTGCTCAATACTCTGTTCTGGAAATAAATGCCGCTGCTTAAAATACAAAGCCACCTCAGGCCGGACTGACACCAGCACTTCTTGTTTATGTTTTCCAAACCAGATGCCTTCATCTTCCTCAAGCTGCATTAAAATTTCAGGGTCATGTGCAAACTGCATGGCCTCATGCTGTGTAACCTGATCAATTTTACTTAAGCGATAAGCGCGAAGCTCCCCATCACATGAGGCAGCCCAGTACCAGTTCCCCTGATAGTGAATTAAGCGGTATGGCTGTACAAGCCTTAAGCTGGAATTGTAAATAAAACTGATATGTTTACGTTGATGGATGGCCTCTGCAAGCACCTGAAAATGGGCAGCAAATTGCCCTGCATTTTCAAAATAATAGCCCTTGGCAGAAAAAACTTGGCTGGCGCGCTCATCCAGCAAGCCACGCAAAAAGGACATATCCAAAGATGGATAAAGCGCACTGATTCCAGAGAGCTGCGCAAAGTTTTGAATATCTTGCAGCTTAAAACGCCCCAGATACACGGGATCCAAAAAGTACTTTTTACTGCTTTCATCTTAAAGCAACGGCAAATAGGTGTTGAGGCGATCAAAATCCCGCTCTACTGTTCGCGTACTGACCTGAAATTCATGTGCCAGTTCTGCAACTCCCAATTGATACCCAGTATTTAATTTAGTCAAAATATTCGCTAAACGCTCCGCAAGGCGTTCATGTGTTGAAGCTTTACGCTTCATATTACCCTCGCTGCGCAATCAATGTTGCGCCTTTATTTATAGCCGAATACCCAAGCATTACATTCAATATAAGCAATTGAAAATATAGAGTAAAAATAACTGTTTTGCTTTTAAGTGATGTCATGTTTTATCAAAAAGCAATCACTGTTTTTTAGATTTCTTCTTTACGGCAGTTTGCTGATGCGCTAAACGTTCAATATAGCGCTCAAAATGAATTAAAGCCTTATACATTTTATGTAAATCATCACGCAAAATGTAATTATAAATAAACGCCTTATGCAAGCGTTTAAGCGCACGGAAACCATGCGCAGGTGTATATGATGTCGATAAAATTTTCATGACAACCCTCTTTTCTGTTTTATTTTTCATTTAAAACCACGTAAATTTGTCAGGTTTAAATTTAGTTCTAAATGTACACCTCAGTTTTGACAGGTTGTGTCGATCAGTTGTCATTTTTTAATCTTTGTTAAATTATTTTTATTTTTTCAGTACATTATTTTTATTGTTTGGACAAATTTAAACAAAATAAAAGCCGACATGATGCCGGCTCTGCTTTTTATATGATAAAAATATTACAAGATTGTTACCACAACTTTCCCCACATGCTCCCCTGTATCCATGCTTGCATGCGCATCTTGAATTTGGTCAAATTTGAAGGTTTTATAAATCATTGGCAGACATTCACCTTTTGCCCATAACGGTACGACATGCGCTTGCAAGCCTTGCGCAATTTCGGCTTTTTCTGCAGTACTGCGCGCGCGCATGGTTGAACCCGTGATCGTGAGGCGCTTCATCATAATTTGACCGAGCTTCACCTCTTTGGCTTTCGCGCCGCCTAAGAACGCGATATACACCAAGCGGCCATCCCGGCGCAGCAAATTCAGATTCTTTTCTAAATACGGCGCGCCGACCATATCCAGCACCACATCGACACCGCCGTCACCAGTCGCCTCATTAATCACGTGTTCAAAGTCTTGTGTCTTGTAATTAATGGCTGTGGTTAGGTCTGAAATCGCCGCGGCTTTTTCATCCGAACCGACTGTTGCAAATGTTTTAAGACCCAGTGATTTGCACAGCATCAGCGCCGTGGTGCCAATGCCGCTGGCGCCGCCATGCACCAATACGGTCTCACCTGCTTTGGCATGCGCCATTTGGAACACATTCGCCCATACTGTAAAGAAGGTTTCCGGAATAGCGGCTGCTTGTGCAAAACTGACATTTTCAGGAATGCTGATGGCTTGGCTTTCAGGCACCACACAATATTCTGCATAACCGCCACCATTGGTTAAACCGCAGACTTTATCTCCAGCTTTAAATAAAGTGACATCTTCACCTACAGCAACCACTTCACCCGCCACTTCCAATCCCGGTACCGGGGTTACCCCTTTGGGCATTGGATACAAACCCTGGCGCTGCAAAATGTCTGGACGGTTAATGCCAAAGGCATGCACTTTGACCAAGACTTCATCTGCTTTTGCGGCAGGCACGGCTACCGTTTCATAAGCGAGTTTATCAACACCGCCCGGCTCTGTAATAATGACTTGCTGCATGGTTTCCTGTGACATCTTACTTCCTTTTCAATTCTTGACTATTCATCTATCCAGGGCCTATTTGAACATATAAACGGAGCAGAATGAATCACTCTGAACTTATGTATAATCCCCATACTATTCATTCAGATGATACAGCGCTAAAAATGACAGTCATACGGCCTGCGCAGGCTCAAGATATCCCCGCTATGCTGCAAATTTGGCTGGATTCCTCCCTGCTGGCGCATGATTTTATTCCAGCAGACTATTGGCAAAGTCAGCTCACTCCCATGCAGCAGACCTACCTGCCCTTGGCTGAAAATTTTATTATTGAAGAGCATGCTGCAGTTCTCGGTTTTGCTTCTTTGCTGCGGGATGACTCTTACCTCGCCGCGTTGTTCATTGCGCCGCATGCGCAAGGCCGCGGTTTAGGCACTCAGCTGCTGCACGCGCTGCAGCAGCAATGCGATGCCCTTTACTTAGACGTTTATTCGGAAAATCAATCTGCTGTGCAATTCTATCAATCTCACGGGTTTTGCATAACCGGCGAAAGCATGGATGAACACACAGGACATCTTGAATACCGCATGGCCTGGTCAAAACACTCTACGCCAAAAAATTAAACCCGGCTTTTAGTCATTCTTCTGGATACAGAATGGCGGTTTATGCAGCCTCAACTTTACGGCATAAGGAGACAGCAATACCTGCAGTTACGGTATACAGCGAAGACAATTACAGTGAATTTGAATGGTTTGATGGTGTTGCCGTCATTCGTTTCTATGCAGACTGGTGCGCGCCTTGCGTGCAAAATTTTCCTGTATTCGAGCAATGCGCGGCGAAAATATCAGCACAGCATAATGATATTAAATTTGGCAAAGTGAATGTGGATCAATCACCCATTTTGACTTTGCTCTATAACGTCTACGGTTTGCCTTCAACATTAATTTTTTATCGCGGGCAAGTGATAAAACGTATTGCTGGCGTGAAAACGCTGACTGAGCTTCAGGCCATGGTTGAGCATGTGATCCAAGAACATGCTGTCCGCTAATTCAAACTATTTTGCAGAGGGCTCTGGCGGCATTTGCACAAACTGCATCAGCAATTTGCGCACCAATGGCAAGACAATCAGAATCAATGGAAAGGCCATCATCCATGACATGCCCCACGCATGCAGCCAAAGACCTAAAAAGCCATCGATCAACCCCTTATTCAAAATCATGTTAAAGCATGAGATGGAGCCGCTCATGATGCCTGACAGAATCAAGGGCATCAGCCAAGTCATATGCTTGGGATGAAATTTTGGGAGATTATGCATGATTTTCACCCTGTTCTAATGCTGCCTGTTGAGCATTTTGTGTCTTAACGGTTTGTTTCAATGCCTTCATAAACTGCGAAAAATGCGGCATGAATTCTTTAAACAAAGGAATGTCTTTATTTTCTAGCAAAGTTTCACCAAACAGTTTCAGGCCAACAGCAAAAGCTTTGGTCTTCTCGTCATCCAATATATTGGCTTTGCTGAGATGTTCTAAGACTTTAAAGATATCGTCATGGTTATAAGCATTGAACTGCAAGACTTCTGTATAAGCAGATGGGTTGCCTTGCGCATCAGCCATGTGTTTTACCGTCACTTCATATTGATGCTGTTTCATTGAGTCACCTCCATACGGCTGATTTCGACTGCCGCCTGATCTATTTTTTCTGCAATGGCAAACACTTGTTCGGGTGTCAGCTCGCAGTGCTGAATTTTGATGCGCAATGCGGCTTTCAGGTTTTCCATCGCGCGTTTGATATCGACGTATTGTTCGTTGTTATGAATTTGCTTGCGGGTATCAAAACGGCACAGAATTTTCTCTACAGTTGCTTTTTCTGCCTCGAGGTGCTGTATGCCAATTTGAGTAATGCTGTACTGTTTACGCTCATCTGTATTTAGTTCTGCGTGTATGTACTGCTGTTCTTCTAAATAGTTTAAGGTTGGGTAAATCGTGCCGGTGCTGGGGCTGTAACCGCCGCCAACCACTGCGCCGACATCTTTAATAAGGTCATAGCTGAACTTAGGCGCTTGTGAAATCAGATGCAGCACCAGCAGTTTCATATGCCCTGCTTCAAATAAGCGTTTGCGCGGAGCTGAAACTTGCTCTAAACCCGCAAGAGGTTCTGAATCAATGGCTTTAGACATAGTTAAGATACAACTTACTATTATTAAGATATATCTTAACTATATCTTTATATCATTAAAGATGCAATCCCGATTACAAAAATCCCTCTCCTTTTAAAATATTGCATGCAGAAAGCCGCTCAGCAATAAGCATGCATAGAAGCAAACTGACATCCTTGATGATCAGGCGCAGATGGACGGGCATCAGAAAAAGCGCTTCAAAACTGCTATAACTGTCAGTTTTGTATATAATTCAGGCATGCATTTAAAATGTATTGATAACAAAGCCATTAACTCGATAGAAAGAATAAAAATAATGACCGACCATCTTAGAAGCAAATTTGAAAATCTTGAGCTCAATGCTGGTCATGGAAAAGTCAGCGCGTTTATGTCGATGTCCCTAGGACTCCTCAGCATATTTGCAGCGCTCTGCTTTTTATTTCCCAGTGTTTTAACCACTCCAGAACTTCGGCCTTTATACAGCAGGCACTATGAGGTGTTTTATTACTGCCTGTTGGCCGGTATTTTCATTGGTGCGGGTTTTGGCGCCTACAGCGCCATTTTTAAGCAAAATAGATATGGTTTTTATGGGCTGTGTTTTTCTTTAATTGCCGTGGTTTTAGGCTGCGGCTTAATCCAAGCTCCAGCCCTGCCTGCCTTGCCGTTTTATGCAGGCTTTGACTATTTTGTAATTACGCTAATTATTTTGGGTGCAGTGTTTATACCGCTAGAAGGCTTTTTCGCTAAGAATAAAGATCAAAAGCTGTTGCGTGTGGGCTGGGTGACCGACATGAAATATTTTATGTTCAGCCATGTGGGGATTCAGCTGTTTTCTTTTTTAACCGTGATGCCTATTCAATACTGGATTACGCATTTACCGCATAATCCGATAGTGCCTTATGTGCAGGCCCAGCCGATTTGGCTGCAGTTTATAGAACTGCTGATTGTGGTGGATTTCACTACTTATTGGCTGCACCGCGCGATGCATGAGGTGAATTTTCTGTGGCGTTTTCATGCCATTCACCATTCTAGTGAACATATGGACTGGCTGGCATCTTCGCGTTTGCATCTTGTAGAAGTGATTATGACGCGCTTTATAGCTACTTTGCCTATTTTCCTTTTAGGCTTTCATACCTCTGCGGTGTTTGCTTATTTGGTGTTTATTTCCTTTCACGCGATTTTTATTCATTCGAATGTGCGTTTTCGCTTTCCGTATTTGCGCTGGCTGATTGCGACACCTGAATTTCATCACTGGCATCATTCTTCAGAAAAGCCTGCGATTGATAAAAATTATGCAGCCTTTATCCCGCTCTATGATGTGATGTTTAAGTCGGTGTATATGCCTAATCATTTGGCGAGTGTTTACGGCACAGTCGGCTATAAGATTCCCAATAGTTTTGTGAAGCAGTTTACTTGGCCTTTTAAGCGTTATGTGAATAAGTTGAAGAAGCGTTTTGGCAAAGATTCTGTTTAAGTGGAATGAGCCCTGCTTCTAATAGACATTTACGTGTTTTGGCAGGGCTGTCACTAGCTGCGAGAAGATCTGAATTTGGCATAGCAAAAATACAACTTAAGATTAGTTAAGACATATCCTAGAACAATAGATTTTAAAATTTAACCATTAATGGACTAAATATACATATTTTCAAACTACTAGAAAATACTTTTTAATAGACATTAGTCAGAGTTCTTTTTCAATAAAATATGTATAAAATACATACAAATACTTTAGAAAAATTACCTATGGAAACTATAGTTAAGTTTGATGAATCAAAGTTGCAAATACATATAGAATATTCAAATAAAATCGAATTAGCACACTACATTAATAGTTTAGATAGTGTTAACTCTGAATACTCAAATTACATTAGAACAGCTGAAAATCACTTACAACCTGATGATATTAAATTATTTGTTAATGAAATCCGTTCAGGATCAATTATTACAGACTTAATAGCATATAGCCCTACTTTGCTAGCTTTTGCCGAACATGCAAACACTTTATTAGATTTCACAAAACATATCGCCAATACCATTAATCTTTTAAAGAACAATTCAACTCATGCAATTATTGAAGAAGAGAAAATAAGTACTTCAACTCTAAGTAATATTCAAGGATTAGTAGAACCAATTCTTAATGATAAAAATGGTAAAATTAGCTTTGAAGGAATAAATTTTGGTAATAATTGCACTGTCAATGTAACAATTAACTCTTCAGATGCTAAAGATATCTATAACAAGGCTCAATCTATCAAAGAGTTTAGACCCACCCCCAAAACCAATATCAAAGAACAGGTTTTACTTGTATTCACACAAACAAATTCCTCAACAAAAAATACCAATAATGATAAAGGGGTAATTGAGTCCATTTCAAAAAATACAATTAAAATTAGATTTGCAAATGATGAATTAAAAAAAGAAATGCTATTTAACCAACATCCCTACGGCGTTGCCTTCATAGTTGATGTTGAAATTCAAACTTTGGACGATAAACCTTTTATTTATAAGATTTTAAAATTACATGAATGCATAAATATAGATGAATAAAGATTACCCTCTTCCCTTATATTCTTTCACCATCCGATCACTTACATCCTCAGGATAACAAAGTGGAGCATAACCACCTGCTCGATTGTAGGCACTGCGCTTACCACAACGACTGCCATTACTTGCAGTATTGTAGGGACAAGGACAATTTCCAGAATAATTTTCAATCGATTTCTGAATAATCTTCTGCTTAATTGCTTCAGCACTTTGACTACTCTGCTTTGCATCAACACTAAACGTGAATGCACACAACCCCATTAAAAATAATAACTTTTTCATAAATAGCCCTCTATTTAGGCATTTTATAGAGAAAGTATTTACATGAATCATCACACAAAATTTAAATGCTTCATTTTTAAGCAATTAATTTCTAAACAATAAAAAACCCGCACTAGGCGGGTTTTTTATCAGCTCAATCTATTACAGACGAACCAACTCAACAATTTTCTCAGCGACTTCTTTAGCAGTGTCTACTGTGTAAGTTACATCTGTGCCTTCAGCAGCATCGGTAATCACAACCACACCCGTTTCACGAACGAGAGCAACTTGCTCAGTAGTCAAACCTGCTTTCGCAATCGCAACTACACCTTGTTGAATCAACAAGCTTTCAATCGCTTGTGCATTTTCAAGGGCTTTTGCAGTCACAGTTACCGCAGCAGGTTTTTGACCCAAACGTGCAGCACGCGCTTCAGCAGTTACAGGCTCGCTGTGTGCAGTCCATTCCACTGCTGACTCAACCATACCTGCACCAACAGTCACGTTGTTCAAACGGTCAATGAAGATGAAAGAACCGGTGTAACGGCTGTCTTGATAACGGTCAAATACCACTGGCGCATCAAATTCGATGGTGACGTCAGCAATCGCATTAAGCTCAAGCTCTTCAACTTGCATTTTTTCCAATGTGTTGACATTGGTGCGGTAGTTGATTTTTGCCACTTTAGCAGGAATCGTTTGCGTGCCAAACTTCACATTGTACAGTTTACCCACAACCAATGGCTGATCGGTCATCCATACCACAGATGCGCGAGCAGAACGTGAAATTAACGGCTGTTCGCCTGCTTTTACCAGCACGTTGCCGCGTGAAATATCAATTTCATCATTCAGTGTTAAAGTCACAGCTTGACCTGCAACAGCATGATCCAAGTTGCCGTCAAAAGTGACAATTTCTTTCACTGTTGAAGACTTGCCCGATGGCAATGCAGTAATGGTATCGCCGACTTTCACTTCACCTAGCGCAATCGTACCGCAGAAGCCGCGGAAGTCGAGGTTAGGACGGTTGACGTACTGAACTGGGAAACGGAATCCGTGCTTGCCAGTATCATGCGAAATTTCAACAGTTTCCAAAGTCTCCATTAAAGTCTGACCTTGGTACCACGGTGTATTTGGCGACTTGTTTACCACGTTATCACCGTTCAGCGCAGAAATTGGCGTGAAGATAATATTGGCAGGCTTACGCTCACCCAATTGGTTGACGAACTCGTTGTACTCGGCCTGAATTTCATTGAAGCGCGCTTCAGAAAATTCCACCAAGTCCATTTTATTAATCGCAACCACAATGTTGCGAATGCCCAGCAGGCTGGCAATAAATGAGTGGCGGCGGGTTTGCGTCTGCACACCATAACGCGCATCAATCAAGATGATGGCAAGATCCGCAGTCGACGCGCCTGTCGCCATGTTGCGCGTGTACTGTTCGTGCCCTGGGGTGTCGGCAATGATGAACTTGCGTTTTTCCGTTGAGAAATAACGGTAAGCTACATCAATGGTAATCCCCTGCTCACGTTCTGCTTGCAAACCATCTACAAGTAAGGCCAAGTCAGGCGCATCGCCCGTCGTGCCGACTTTTTTAGAGTCGCGGGTTACCGCTTGCAATTGATCTTCATAAATCAATTTTGAATCGTAAAGCAAACGGCCAATTAAAGTCGATTTTCCGTCATCCACGTTACCGCAAGTGAGGAAACGCAATAAGTCTTTATTTTCGTGCTGTTTTAAATAAGCCAAAATGTCTTGGCTAATAAGTTCTGATTGATGAGACATTGCTCAAAGCTCCACATATTCTTTAGAAATCGGTTTCTGAATCTTTTAATCCCTCTAAATCTCCCTTTGTTAAGGGAGACTTGCTCCGTTTACTTTTGGGAGTTCCCCCCTCTTTATCAAAGAGGGTGAGCAGCACTGCTGTGCAAGGGAGATTTCGAGATTCTTAGAAGTAACCTTCCTGCTTTTTCTTTTCCATCGAACCTGCTTCGTCATGGTCGATCATGCGGCCTTGGCGTTCAGATGTGGTTGCTAAAAGCATCTCTTGGATAATTTCCGGCAGCGTTGTTGCAGTTGATTCAACTGCACCGGTCAATGGATAACAGCCCAAAGTACGGAAACGCACCGATTTCATTTGCGGCACTTCACCTTCGTTCAAACGCATGCGTTCATCATCCACCATGATGAGTGTACCATTACGCTCAACCACTGGACGTTCTGCAGCCAAGTACAAAGGAACCAATTTAATATTTTCAAGGTAGATGTATTGCCAGATATCCAGCTCAGTCCAGTTCGACAATGGGAATACCCGAATACTTTCGCCTTTGTTCACTTTGCCGTTGTACAGATTCCAAAGCTCAGGGCGCTGGTTTTTCGGGTCCCAGCGGTGTTTAGAGTCACGGAAAGAATACACACGCTCTTTGGCGCGTGATTTCTCTTCGTCACGGCGTGCGCCGCCGAAAGCAGCATCAAACTGATATTTATCAAGTGCTTGTTTTAAGCCTTGAGTTTTCATGATGTCAGTATATTTTGAACTGCCGTAATCAAATGGATTGACGCCTGCATCTTTCCCTTCTTTGTTTTGATGCACAATCAAATCAAAGCCATGTTCTTTAGCCATGTTGTCACGGAAAGTGATCATGTCTTTAAACTTCCAGCCTGTATCGACATGCAGCAGCGGGAATGGAAGTTTGGCAGGATAAAACGCTTTCAATGCAAGATGAAGCATCACTGCAGAATCTTTACCAATAGAATAAAGCATGACTGGGTTTTCAAACTCAGCAGCAACTTCACGGATAATATGAATACTCTCAGCTTCTAGCTGTTTAAGATGAGTAAGTCTTTCCTCATTTAACGACATGGACAACACCAGCTTAGAAAAAACGTGTACTTATGACACTTTTGAAAATTTATATTCATTATAGTGATTTAGTTATCTCAACTATTGCTTGTTTTATTATATTGATATGCAAATTCGTCATATAGAGGTTTTCTGATAAAGCTTATTGAATTTGATTAATCAACAGCAGCTTAAAAATCAGCGCCAGCTATTATGCCCTGATTTACAGGAAAAAGTTCAAAAGCGTGAGCAATAATGTCATAGATAAATACTCTAAGCCAAATCTTTTCATTCCGCCTTTTCCTGCCTAGAGTACAGGCAGTTCCCCCAGCAAAAGACTCACGATGCCTTATAGCGATTTTGACATTGATACTTTAAAAGCGCGTTTAGAACAAGCTCGGCTTGCAAGCTTTATCTATCTGCATAACCGCAATATGCTGACCCTGCAGGACGCATTAAATGAAAACGGCGCTGCATTGAATAATTTTGCACAGCATGAATTGACTGCAGATCAAATCGGTCTGCAATTTGGACTTAGACTTTCGGATGGTCAATGGCAGTTTATGATCGGGCTAACCCATAGCAACCAAGACAGCAGCTATGAAATTGGCGCTGGCAATTTAAAAGGCGATCAGCGGGCCTTCAATCTGCTGTATGCCTTTTATAATTACCCTAAAGGCTTTTATACTGTCAGCATGCCTTTAGCCTCCAACGCGCAGCAGCTGGAAGACGCGATTGAACAGCAGCTGCTCAGCCAGTTAGCGCTCAGCTTTTTAAACAGCGCCGTGAAAACCAATCCGACGGGCCAGCAAGTGCAGTGGATGAAGTCTTATCTCATTCAGGAAGCGCTAAATATGAAGGTCCGCATTCAAACCGCGTTGCTTTAAGAAGCGCATCAAAAAATTAGCCTTCAATGACAGCATACGTCAGCCCCAGAGTATGAGTGCTTTGCCGCAGCGGTACTCATACAAAGCCATTTTATAACCCTTCCTCACCGCAGAAGCTTGAGTCTAAAAAAATACGGCAGACAGCGCTTTTACTGAACATGCTCATCTAAAAATAGAGCTGTGATTTTTATGATTCAGCCTGCCATTAAGCCAGTGTCTCCCTGCATCCGGCTTGGATGCAAACTACGAGAGTAATCACCGAAGGCAATAGGCTTTAACACTGTTTAAAACCCATAAATAAATACGTGATTGTGTAAATAGACAGTTCGGTATATTTTAGGACTGAAATGTGGCTCTTCTTATTCTTTTTATTATACTTTAGTAAAATTAAATGATATCTTTAGCAAATGAAAACACTCAGCCAGTTACTAGAATTTTCATATAATTTATAAGCAAAATATAGAGATAAATATAATGTGGGAATTGATTACACACCCGTCTAATATTGTCTTCAGCATTAGCCTCTGCCTAATGTTTTTCTTTGGCCTCTTTGAAATGGTGCTGGTGCTGATCGGCGGCAGCTCACATAGCGTGCTGGATCAATTCCTTCCTGGCGACACTGGCCATCAAACCGATTTAGCGATTGATGCTGATCAGTCTGTATTTATGAAAGTTCTGGACTGGATGTATTGGGGGCGTGTTCCTTTATTTGTTTGGCTGATTATTTTCCTGACCGTTTACAGTCTGACTGGATTCATTATTCAGGGCCTCATGCTGCATTATATCTCCATGACTTTTAACGCCTGGGTGATTGCCCCAGCCTGCTTATTTTTATGTATGCCGCTGGTGCGTATGAGCACCCAGCTGATTGCCAGAATATTGCCGCAAGATGAAACTACAGCAATTTACAGTGATGAACTTATTGGCCGTACTGCAGTGATTGTATTAGGTCATGCAAAACCGAATTCCCCCGCTCAAGCCAAAGTCTATGATCAATTTGGCCAATTGCACTATGTCATGGTTGAACCGGAACAGGATGAAACGTTCAAGCAGGGTCAGTCTGTTGTGTTAACGCAAAAAACTCAAATTGGTTTTCAGGCAAACCCAACAGCCTAAGTTTTTGACAGTACATGCCCCCATCGTAGCAGCCAAATGCATTAAAACATGATTTAAATACAATTTTTACTTTACAGACAACTATAGAGAAACAATAACATGCTCGATTTAATTCCAAGCGGCATTCTGCTTACAGCAGGCATAATCTTTGCCGCCTTCATCTTTATCGGTTTTATTCTTGCCCGGCTTTACCGCCGTTCCAGCAAGGAAATTTCCTTTGTGCGCACTGGTTTTGGCGGAGAAAAGGTGATTTTAGGCGGCGGCGCTATTGTCTTGCCTGTCCTTCATGAAATTATTCCTGTCAACATGAATACGTTGCGCCTGGAAGTGCGCCGCGCAGATGATCAAGCTTTAATTACCCGCGACCGCATGCGTGTAGATGTGATGGCTGAATTCTATGTGCGTGTAAAGCCATTAGCCGAATCTATTGCAACAGCAGCGCAAACTTTGGGTCAAAAGACCATGTCGCCCAATGAATTGAAAAATTTAGTGGAAGGCAAATTTGTGGATTCGCTGCGTGCGGTGGCTGCCGAAATGGCGATGGAAGAACTGCATGAAAAACGGGTCGACTTTGTGCAAAAAGTGCAGCAGGTGGTCTCTGAAGACCTGCATAAAAATGGTTTGGAACTGGAAACCGTGTCTTTGACGGGGCTGGATCAGACAGGATTTAAGTACTTTAACCCGCAAAATGCCTTCGATGCGGAAGGCTTAACCAAGCTGACTGAAACCATTGAAGACCGCCGCCGCAAGCGCAATGCGATTGAGCAGGATGCAGATCTTGCCATCAAGACGAAAAACTTAGAAGCTGAACAGGCGCGCCTGCAAATTTTACGTGAAGAAGAATATGCCAAATTGCAGCAGGAGCGTGAAATTGCAGTGCGCCGAGCAGAACAGCTGGCTGAGATTGCAACACAGGAAGCGGGTAAAAAGCGTGAAGCTGAAGAAGCCCGCATTGCAGCAGAGCGTGAAGTGGATTTAAAGCGCATTACTGCAGCGCGTGATGTAGAAAATCAAAATATTCAAAAATCGCAAATTATTGAACAGGCGCAGGTCGAACAGAAAAAAACCATTGAGCTGGCCGAGCAGATTAGAGCGATTGCTATTGCTGAAAAATCCCGCGAAGAGTCAGAAGCCAAAGCGCAGGCTGACCGCGCCCGCGCAGAAGCGGTAAAAGCTGAAGAAGAAGTCATCACGGTCCGTGAAACACAGCGCGCAGAACGTCAAAAAGCCGTTGAATTAGTCGCAGCAAAACAGGCGGCAGAAAAGGATGCGATTGCCATTACGGTAGCGGCAGAAGCAGGCAAGCAAGCAGCGGCAGATGATGCTGAGGCTATCCGGATTGCCGCGGAAGCGTCTGCGGAACAGGCCCGCTTAAAAGCCAAAGGCGAAGCCGATGCGAAAATGCTTTTGGCGCAAGCCATGGAAAAACAGTACCAAGTTGATGCAGAAGGTACTCGCGCTGTGAATGAAGCAAATAATGTGCTGTCTTCTGAGCAAATTGAAATGCAGATCCGTTTAGCGATGCTGAAATACTTGCCGGAAATTATCCGTGAAAGCGTCAAGCCGATGGAAAATATTGACGACATTAAGATTCTGCAGGTGAATGGCCTGCATGGCAGCCATGGCTCTTCTTGCCAAGGCGATGCGCAGCATGACGGAAGCAATGTGGCTTTGTCTGATCAAGTCGTTAACAGCGCCCTGCGCTACCGCTCTCAAGCGCCGCTGATTGACAGCTTAATGAGCGAACTGGGCATTCAGGGCGGCGACATTAATGGACTCACCCAGAGCTTAAAGCAAAAAACGGGCTGATTCAGGCCAGCGCGATGTTCCCTTTAAAACTGCGGCTGAATGGCCGCAGTTTTTTTATAACAGGCTATGATGTGCCTCCTATTCAGCCCCCTGAAAACAGCACCGGCTCTTGAAAAACCGGCAAGACCGCATCAGCAACAAAGCGTCAACCAAATCACACTTTCATTCTTTCATTGCATCCCTCTATATTAATAACACCAAATACATCAAAAAAAGATCAAGAAATGCAATTCAAGCGTTCAAAAAAATCGCCAATGTGTGAGTTAAAGCCGCATAGACTGGCGCAAAAAAAACTAAGATTTCAACCCTTTTTATTTATGCAGCCGAGGCTGCTGAGCATATTGGCCTGCATGGGTTTAGCAATTGCAGGATCCTGCAATGCCGAAACTGTCCAAATTGCGCAGCATCCCATTCAAGACTTAGTGAAGCGCTATGCAGTGTCTGCGCCTGCGCGGCAAAAAACAGCTGGACTGCGGACTGCCCAGCAGCAGAACATGCGCATCATGCATATTGATTTAGACTACGTTTATGATGCCAATCCCCTACAGCAAAAACGCAATCTTCGGGAACTTATCCGCCGCATTCAGACCATTCAGCCCAATACTGTTTTTTTGCAGGCCTTTGCCGATCCAGATGCCAATGGTTCCGCCAATGCCGTTTATTTTCAAAACAGGCACATCCCGCTGCGCGAAGATTTATTTCACCGCGTGCTGCTGGATATCCGCCAGCATACGAAAGTTCAGGCGGTGTATGGCTGGATGCCATTAATCGCGTGGGAATTCCCTGAAAAATACCAATTGCAGTACGTGCAGAATAGCGGCGGAAAGAAAGGCTACATCCGTATTTCGCCTTTTGATGCAAAAAATCTGCAGTATACCGCTGAAATATTTTTAGACTTCATTCAGCGGAATCCGGTTGACGGCATTCTGTATCATGATGATATTACCCTCAGCGATTTTGAAGATGATAGCGCGCCGGCCCATGCCGCCTATCAAAAATGGAGCCTTAACAGCGCATCCTTAATTGGGCAGCCGGAACATCCGCATCAGTTAAAATTTTCCCGCTATAAAACCGCCTATCTAGATCAATTCGCCGCAGGCATCAGCGAAATATTGAAGCAGCGCCAGCCGAATTTGCGCTTTGCCCGCAATATGTATGCAGAAGCCGTACTGAATCCAGACAGTGAAAAATGGTTCAGCCAATCCAATGCCGGCACCTATCAGCACTATGACTATAATGCCATTATGGCGATGCCCTATATGGAAAAAGCTGACGATCACCGTCAATTTTATTTAGACTTGATTCAGCGGGCAAAAAAATACGACCCGAATTTGAGCCGTACCATTTTTGAATTGCAAGCCACTGACTGGAATCATCAAAATCAAATATCTGATGAAGAGTTAATCGATACCATACAATTGCTGGAACAGAACGGCGTTCAGCATATAGGCTATTATCCTGATGACTTTGTGCAAGGGCATCCTGATGCCAAGCAGCTGAAAAATGCATTTGCAAAAGCTGAATAATCCATTCTCTAGCGATTGATTCTATAATTCTCCAGCCGCCCTTCTTCTGAGTAATGCAGGGTCATATTCTTGGACTGACGCATTTTCGCAATATCGCCCGCTTGGACATTAAAGCTTTGCGCCAGAGCAGCATCATTCACATTGTCTGGCGCCTTGCGCCGGTCTTTGCCATGAAAACGCACCCAGTTATAACCGGCCCAGATAAATAGGCAGCCGATCAAAATGCCAATGCAGGCCATCAGCTTCAAGATAGAAATGCCAGTCAAAGGCTGTATCTGCTCAATGACCTGCGTATACGCCACCGCGCCTTCAAACCACCAGAACATGAGGGTTAATATAGGCATAAACAGCCACATCCAAAACATCCAGCCAACAGCCATTAAGCTATAGCCTGCCGTTTTGCGGCGTACATATTCAGGCTGGTCGATATATTCAGGCAGTTCCAGCAAAGCCTCATCTTTGATAATGTGGAATTCAGCGGCATTGGCTGGCTTCTGTACTGGACCATGAACATCGATATATTCCGGCAGTTCCAGCAATGACTCATTTTCGATGATGCGGAATTTAGCAGCATTGGCTGGCTTCTGCGCTAGATCATTAACTTGGCTCATTGTTTTCCTCCCCTCTAAAACCGCGGTCTGGGCTGACCCAGCGGGCGCGTTTCTGCGTTTTAAAAATGGTTTTCGGCAAGGCAAATACCGTTGTCAGCATGGCCAAGATCCAGAAGAACAGCGGATACCAAATCACCCAGAAATAATTGCGCAGCATGCGGTGCCTATCATAAGGCCGGTCAATCCAAAGGCTAACCAAAAATTGGATTAAACAGGTCAAACCCAAGATCACGCCATACCATTGCGGAATCAGCGATTGAATTGCCCATTCGCCTGGCAGCGAGAAAAACAGCCCATAGAAATACAGCAGAAAAATCCCAAACATGGTGTACGCCCACAGCACGCTGATGATGGATTCAAAAGCAATTGGCCACATGCGCCTTAAATGCCATTTACAGATTTTCGGCAAATACGCAAACAGCACTTCAATACCGCCTTGCGCCCAGCGCAGGCGCTGCTTCCACAAGCCGTTAAACGTTTCAGGCATGTAGATATAGCACAGCGCTTGCGGCACATAGTGCAAATCCCAATGATCAAACTGCAAGCGCCACGACACATCAATATCTTCTGTAATCATGTCATCACGCCAGTAGCCGATCCGGTCTAAGGCTGTTTTACGGAAACCCGCTATAGCGCCTGATACCGTAAAAATACGGCCATACGTCCGCTGCGCGCGCTTAATTAAGCCAATGATTGAAGAAAATTCTCCAACTTGAATTTTGCCTAAAACGCTGGAACGGTTCACGATGCGCGGATTTCCGGTTATCGCGCCCACCCGCGGGAATCGGGTTAAATGGTGCATCATCCACAGTACAGAATGCGGATGCAGCAGCGCATCACCATCGATGCAAACCAAATACTCAAATTGGCTGACCATTGCGCCAGCCCGCAGCGCATAAGCTTTGCCCTGATTTTCCGCCAGATGCACCACGCGCAGTTTGGGATACTGTTCCGCCAGCCGGTCTAAAATTTCACCCGTCCTGTCTCGGCTGCCGTCATTTACCGCAATCACTTCAAAGTTCGGATACTGTGTCTGCATGGCAAAACGGATGGTTTCATGCACCTGCGCTTCTTCATTAAAGCACGGTACAATAATGCTGCAGCCGGCATTACTTGGCACGGGCAATTCCGGCTGTTTCCATTCACGCTTTAAATAAAACCAGATGCCGCCGGCAATCCAAATCCACGCCATAAACAGCGGATATAAAAAGGCAAAGCCAAAAAATAAGTCATTAAAACTCAAATTTGTTATCCATTGTTCCATTACCTGGTTCCTCCTTGCTGATAAGGATCGCGGTAGGTCAGAGGACTGCCATTCATGCTTAAATTTTTATACAGATTTTGCTGTACCCTCGCTCCATCCTGAAGCAGGTAATTATTGACGCCAATCTTTTGAATGGAGGCGGCGCGCAGCATCTGATAATTCTGCTGATAGCGCGCCCAGTCTTTGCTGCTCATCTTCGGATTAATATCTAAACTGACAATTAAACGCTGCTTTTGCTCTGCGCCTAAGCTATTCAGCGCTTTGACAAATGCTTTAAACGTTTCCGGCTGCTGCACCGGGTTCAGGCTGATATACAAAAAATCCGATGATGTTAAGGCCTGTGTGACTAAAGGCTTTAAGCCTGCAAAGTGATTGCCTTTTAAACTCAGCTTTAGGGCTGTCTGATTATCATTGCTGATATTGGAATAATAATGCGCGCTCGCTTTGCTCTGCTCTTTGATGGCAATGACCTGTTTCACTTGCTGTGTGCAAGCGTCAGTCCACTGCGCTTGGCTAATGGCGCAGTCCAGCGCATTGCCAGGATCTAAAATCAGGCCTTCCAGTGAACTGTTGTTCTTCATTAAGTCTGCTGTCAGATCAGCTAAATTAATGCCCTGCTGCAGTTGCAGACTGACCGGCAGTTCAGCATACACCCTGTTTGAAATGCGGGTTCTCGCTTGCCATACGGTACGGTTCAGCAAGTCCTGCTGCATCGGCAGCTTTGAATTGGGAAAAAAAAGCGCATCAATTTTCCCATCGCCGTCTCGATCAATTGCAGCCTGCAGCAGCAGTGTATTGCTTCTCAATGCATTAACTTGATCCAGCAGCTGACCAAGCTTTTGGTCAAATTCCTCAGGAGTTTTTGACTGCAGTTCCGCCAGATTAAAGCTTAAAAAACTTTTACGCTGCTTATACGGCGCGCGAGCTTCACTGATAAAATCATCCATATTCTGATGAATTTGTTCAGGACTCGGATTGTCCATAATCAGTATGCGCTGATAAGTCTGAATGGAATCCGCTAAACTGACCACATTGCCTAAGCTGAAAGACATCGGCAAGCCAGCTTGACGCGCCAATCCTTCGATTTCAGGGGTAACAGCGCCATAAGGCCAAAAAATCGCCAAACTGTTAATCCCTAATTGAAGATCAAGTTCTTGTTTGGATTTTTGCAAATCATTCACAATGCGCTTTTCAAATTCTGCCGTATTTTCATAGCGGTTTGCAGCAGGCAGGTATTCCCGGGTAATCGCCGCCGGCTCCATATTTTTCTGCGGATTTGCCAAAATGCCGCGATGCAAATTATCTGAATGCGAGACAAACTCTGCCAAGCCGGACTGCTGCATTTCGCGCATTTGGCCCCAGTTCATTAAACTGCCTTCACCATACGCCTCAAAAGCATCTTTGGTATTGCCGTTAATCCAGCTGGTTGGAATGGCGAATACGGCTGGATAGCTATAGGCTTTCAGCAAAGGGAAGACTTTGCTGTAACTGCTGAGCGCGCCATCATCAAAGGTCAGCATAATGGCTTTTTCAGGCAGTTTTTGCTGCTTCAGCCGCGCCTGCATTACGTCCTGTAAACGGATTGGCTGCCAGCCCTCACGTTTGATCCAAGCAAAAAACTGTCCTAAGTTTTGCGTACTGATGGCATATACATCACGGTCGCCGCTTTTAGCCACATCGTCACGCACATCATGAAAAGTAAGCGTGACAAATTGATTTTGGCGCTGCTGTTCTTCACTCAAAGACAAAGGCGCATTGATCCGTACCGCAGCGGTTTTCGCTGCCTGCAGCGCAGTTGCGCTGAATGGCAGCAGCAATCCCAAAACTAAGCTTTGCTTCAAAAATAGCTGTCTAAACTGTTTTTTCATTAGAAGCGCCCCTCAAATCCAAGCGTGGCATAGGTTCTATTTTCATCATCGCCATCATACGGATGTGAACCCCAGCCTATGCCATAATTCAGTTTCCAGGTTCGGGACAGCTGCCAGTCATGCTGATAATAAATATTGTAAAGCGCTTTGCCGGAGTAGCCGTTTTGCCCAAATGTGCCTACTGTTGCTGCGAAGTGCTGATTAAAATGAAGTTCATAATTTCGCCAAGTCATCCAGTCGTGTTCTAAAGTAATCTCTGCGCTGTAACTATGCTCAGGGTTGAAATACGGCACATCAATCTGGTCATTTTGACCATAAAAGCCGCGGACTGTTGCCGCTGTAATATGATGCGGCGACTGCTGCAGCTGCTGCTTAAAGTAGGCTGAAAGCTCCTGATGGGTATTGCCATCATCGATATCTGTCAATTGGTAAGCCGCGCCG
Source organism: Acinetobacter entericus (assembly GCF_026168575.1). Classification (NCBI taxonomy): domain Bacteria; kingdom Pseudomonadati; phylum Pseudomonadota; class Gammaproteobacteria; order Moraxellales; family Moraxellaceae; genus Acinetobacter; species Acinetobacter entericus. The sequence continues at coordinate 211,515 of NZ_JAPEQW010000001.1, read as the reverse complement.
GCTTTGCGCGATTCGTTCTGCTGCCAATTCATCCCGAACAGATACGACTGGCCTTCATGGCCCTGCGCCAAAGACTGCAGCGGAATATCCGCCTGGCTGTCATAGCCCAGCGCATAATCCCAATGATCACTCAGCCGCTGCGCCCAGTTCAGCTGAACGCCAAAGCGGTCGCCGTCCGTACTCTGTGACAGCAAAGCAGATGCGGCTTTACGGTCTGAAGACCATTCCAGCCCCGCACCAATGCGCTGATCTTTCAATTTTCCTGTTTCATACTTTGCCCAGCGGTTGCTGTGATCTGCAAAAAGGCGGAAATTTTCATAGAACCAAGGACTATTGATGCGCGTCCAGTTCTCCTGTTCGCGGGAACCTTTTAAGCGGCCCAGCAGCGCGTCATTGTCTGAATCACTTTTTGAAAAAGAGCTTTGATGCTGGATCGTCGCCCGATCGCGGTCATCCAATTCTTTCTTGCTTTGCTGAACACCAGTATCTTCGCTTAAATTCTTGAACAGATATTGATTCATCGCCCGCCATGCCTGAACCTGATTCAGCGCCTGAAAGTTCTGCATGCGGTTAATTTGCGTCGCCTGACTGACTGGTTCAAGGCTGTTCAATTGATCTAAAGTGAGCTGTGACTGCTCAGGCTTTTGGCGCCAGCGCTGAATTTGCGCCAAGTTGTTTTGATAGCCGATATTGCCCGCCGCTTTAGCGGTCAATTCATTAAAATACCGCTCAGCCTTGCCAAGTTCATTTCTGTAGGCATAGTTCAGGCCTTTCAGGGCAATAAATTCTGTACGGTCATCATGCGGCGCTTTATCCACCCCTTTGGCATTACTGTACACAAAGGTTGGCAGCTGTTTATCCATTTCATCAATCAGCTGATTGGCTTCTTTAAATTTTTCCTGCTCAATCAAACTGTAATACAGCCCTGAATACACGTTATAGTCCGCATAGTTTTTTTCCGCAAACAAACTCTTATACAGCTGCTCCGCCCGTTTTGGCTGACGGATTTTTAAATAGCTGTCTGCCAGCGCATGACGGACATAAGCGGGCATTTCCATCGCATCCAGCCCAGTTTTGCTGACTTGCGCAATCGCTTGCTTTGAGGCATTTCTGGCATTTAAGGCAAAAATGTATTCATAATAAAACTTGCGCTTACTGTCTTCATCTGCGGGCAAAGAGGGTTCATAAGCCTGCATATCCGCAATCACGCTGTCCAAAGATGCGTAAGCCTCTACTCCTCGCTTCATATCAAATGCATTTTTGGATGCTTGAATGCCTTGCTGAATGCGCTGTGAAAATTCATTCATCTTCAAAAGATGCTGCAATGCCGGACGGGAAGCAATCATGCCATTGGACTGAATATATTGTTCGGCTTTCACAAAATCACTGTTTTGCATTAATGCCAGCACATACTGTTCTTGAGTATCAGTATCCGTTTTTTTGTCCAGCGCCAGCTGAGCGGCATGCAATGAATCGGCGGGCATTTCCAATAAACGGTAAGCATAGGCCAGCTGCGATAAATAATCGGCTTCAAAAAACTGCAAATCCATCTGGGCAAACTTTTCTCTCGCGCGTTGCTTTTGCCCTGACTCAGCCAGCAAAACGCCTTGCCAAATGGGCCATTGCTCAGATAGATCCGTCTGATAAAACTTTTCTGTCCACTGCAGCGCCTGATCATACTGCTTCAGATCACGCAGCCCTTTAATCACACTGACTTTGCCGTAGCCTGGGAATTCAGCCGGCACAATCTGTGTCAGATATGCGGCATCATCTGCTGAAAATTTTGCATTTGCGTAGCGCAGCGCCATATAGTCTGCGATTAACTTTTGATTATCTGGATACAGCTTCAATAATGCCTTTAACTGATTAAAGCCTTGATCGGTATTACCGGCACGGATTTCAGCAACACTTATTTCCCGCTGCTGATCAACAAGATCATCAGCCTGCCCTAATACTGGAAGACTCGTCAAAATCGATAAAAAACAAAATTGGCCTAAATATGTCTTATTGATCATGATTATTCACATTAAGAAAGTTATATTTATAAGCAGCCACATAATGTGACATGCTTCACAGTATATAGAATAAGTTTGGCCAAATTTTCGCCTGAACCATCATTTTTATGTAAGAAAGTGTTTAAAAAGTAATCAATAAGAAGAGTATCGTTATGTATTTGAAGTTTCTTGCTTTTATTACAGGTACAAAAAAGCCCCTTTAAAGGGGCTCTTTCTTGCAGCTGATGAACACAGCCTAAGTCTCTTGCTTAAGCAATATTTTTATCTTTCAGCACTTGCAGCATGGTAGAACCCAATTCTGCAGGGCTGCGCGTATACGCCATACCCGCTTTTTCAAAAGCCGCAAATTTTTCTTCAGCTGTCCCTTTTCCACCAGAAATAATAGCGCCCGCATGCCCCATGCGTTTGCCTTTCGGCGCAGTTACACCTGCAATATAGCCCACAACGGGTTTCGTCACATGCGCCTGAATATATTCCGCAGCTTCTTCTTCAGCCGTGCCGCCAATTTCGCCAATCATGATAATGGCTTCAGTTTGCGGATCTTCCTGGAATAGCTTTAAGCAGTCAATTTGATTCATCCCCGGAATCGGGTCACCGCCAATGCCGATACAGGTCGATTGGCCTAAACCGAGTTTCGTCGTTTGCGCCACCGCTTCATAGGTCAATGTGCCTGAACGTGAAATAATGCCAATTTTACCCGGCTGGTGAATATGGCCCGGCATAATGCCAATTTTACACTGCCCCGGAGTAATGATCCCTGGACAGTTTGGCCCAATTAAGCGCGCATTATTGCCATAGGTTTCTAAATAGCGCTTGGCTTTCAGCATATCCAGCGTCGGCACACCTTCAGTAATCACTACAATCAATTCAATGCCTGAATCAATGGATTCAATAATGGAGTCCAAGACAAATGGCGCAGGCACATAAATTGAGGTGGCGTTTGCGCCGGTTTCTTTCACGGCTTCTTTCATGGTGTTAAACACAGGCAAATTCAGGTGGGTTTGACCGCCCTTGCCCGGCGTGACGCCGCCAACCACTTTTGTGCCGTAGGCAATCGACTGTTCCGAGTGGAATGTGCCGTTTTTACCGGTGAAGCCCTGTACCAATACTTTTGTGTCTTTATTTACTAATACGCTCATAATGGCTACTCCTTAAGCTTCTACTGCAGCAACAATTTTTTCTGCAGCATCGGCAAGGCCATTCGCAGAAATTAAAGTCAAACCTGATTCATCAAGCAATTTTGCGCCCAGCTCGGAGTTATTCCCCTCCAATCGAACCACGACAGGCACAGTTACATTCACTTCTTGAACCGCAGCAATAATTGCTTCAGCAATCATGTCACAGCGTACAATGCCGCCAAAAATATTAATCAAAACACCTTTTACAGAGCTATCCGATAAAATAATTTTAAACGCTTCAATCACCCTTTCTTTGGTTGCACCGCCGCCCACATCAAGGAAGTTAGCTGGCTGGCCGCCATACAGCTTAATAATATCCATGGTTGCCATGGCAAGGCCTGCACCATTGACCATGCAGCCAATGTTGCCTTCTAATGCCACATAATTCAGATCAAACTCAGACGCTTTCAATTCACGTTCGTTTTCTTGCGATTTATCACGCATGGCAGCAATTTCAGGCAGACGGTACAGCGCATTTGAATCAATGCCCACTTTGGCATCTACGCAAAGAATTTCACCATTTTCACGCACAGACAAAGGATTAATTTCAAACAGCGCAAAATCATTTTCAATGAACGCCTGATACGCAGCTGTCATGATTTTAACAAATTGATTGATCTGTTCATTTTTCAGATTTAAAGCAAAGCCGACTTCGCGCGCTTGGAATGGCAATAGCCCCACGAGTGGATCAACTTCGACTTTAATGATTTTTTCAGGGGTTTCTTCTGCAACTTTTTCAATTTCCACACCGCCTTCGGTTGAGGCCATGAAGGTCACGCGGCGGCTGGAACGGTCTACAACTGCGCCCAAGTAAAGCTCCCGCTCGACAGGGTACACATCTTCAGCCACTAAAATGCTGTTCACAGGCTGGCCGTTTGAATCTGTTTGATAGGTCACCAAACGTGTACCAATAATGCTGTTGGCGTAATCTGCCGCTTCCTGCGCTGTTTTGACGACTTTTACGCCGCCTGCTTTACCGCGGCCGCCTGCATGCACCTGCGCTTTTAATACTGCAAATTTACCACCCAGCTGTTCAAATGCTTTTAGGGTTTCTTCTGCATTGGTGGCCAAAATGCCTTCCTGTACCGGCATTCCATATTTTTTTAATAGCGCTTTCGCTTGATACTCATGTAGATTCATCGATTAACCTTTTTATTGCTGCTTATTTACTTTTTTGTTGCACCAAACATGTTCTCTATCTCAGCAAACATATTGGACTTTTTTAAAACTTTCTTATCTTTATTTTTAGATGATTGTTCAAATAAAAACAACCACCAAATGCAAAAAGAGCGACCTAAGCCGCTCTTTTCTTCATCTTATTTGCGCTTACGCTGAATCGCGTGAATCGCTCGTCCATCCACTGCAAGCGCAGCTTCATGAACCACTTCTGAATAGGTCGGGTGACCGAAAGTCATCAATTGCAAATCTTCAACAGATGATACAAATTCAAGCGCAATCATGCCTTGGTGTACAATATCCGAAGCGCCAGGGCCAATGATGTGCATACCCAATAAACGGTCAGTTTTCGCATCCGCAACAAACTTCACAAAACCAGCAGATTCGTTCGCAGCCAAAGCGCGGCCGTTTACCGCAAATGGGAACTGGCCAGTTTTAACTTCGTGGCCTTTCTCTTTTGCCTGCTCTTCAGTCAAACCTACCCACGCCGCTTCTGGGTGAGTGTAAATGACTGAAATGATGGTGTCGTAGTTGACTTGCGCTGCATGACCGTGCATACGTTCAACAGCCATTACGCCTTCTTCCATTGCTTTATGTGCAAGCATTGGACCGCGCACCAAGTCGCCAATTGCGTATACGCCTTCAACAGAAGTTGCACACCAATCATTGACTTCAACCAAACCGCGCTCAGTCAATTTAATGCCAGAATCTTCTGCCAATAAACCTTCTGCATAAGCTTTACGGCCTACACAAACAATCAGCTTGTCAAAAACTTGAGTTTTATCTTCGCCAGCTTGGTTATATTGAACAGTAACTTCACGGCCATTCACTTCTGTGCCAGCAACTTTAGCGCCAACGCGAATGTCTAAGCCTTGTTTAGTCAAAAGCTTTTGGTAGTCTTTCGCCAAAGCTTTATCCGCCATTGGCAAGAATGCATCCATTGCTTCAAATACAACAACTTCAGAACCTAGACGGCGCCATACTGAACCCAGTTCAAGACCGATTACACCGGCACCAATCACACCTAAACGCTTAGGCACTTCTTGGAATTCCAATGCGCCAGTTGAATCAACAATTAAGTCTTCATCCACTTTAGCTACTGGAATGTTTACAGGTACAGAGCCTGTCGCAAGAATGACAAATTTAGGTTCTAAAACTTGAACTTCACTGCCTTCTAAAGGCGTGAATTCAACTTTTTTGCCCGCAAGCAATTTACCTGTGCCTTGCAGCCATTCAATGCCATTGCCTTTCAGCAGCTGTGCAACACCGCCAGTCAGGTTGTCGACAACTTTATCTTTACGAGCCAAAAGCTTTTGAAGATCAAGCTGAACATTTTCAACTGAAATGCCGTGAACATCCAAGCCATGAAGCGTATCTTCATAGTGATGCGATGAGTCAAGCAATGCTTTAGATGGAATGCAGCCCACGTTTAAGCAAGTGCCGCCTAAAGATGGCTTGCCTTTATGAACGCGTTTTTCGATGCAGGCAACTTTAAAGCCTAGCTGAGCGGCGCGGATAGCAGCTTCATAACCGCCTGGGCCGCCGCCAATTACTACTAAATCAAACTGTTGAGACATGTGTATCTCCAAAAATGGGCTTAGAGGATCGCCCTAAGCCCATGGATTTATTCTGAAGTATTAAAGATCAAGGATGAGTCGAGCTGGCTCTTCTAACAATTCTTTAATTGTTACAAGGAAACCTACAGCTTCTTTACCATCGATTAAACGGTGGTCATAAGAAAGCGCTAGATACATCATCGGCAAGATCTCTACTTGACCATTCACCGCCATAGGGCGCTCTTGGATTTTGTGCATGCCAAGAATCGCAGTTTGCGGCGTGTTCAAGATAGGTGTAGAAAGCAATGAACCGAAAGTACCGCCATTAGTAATGGTGAAGGTACCGCCAGTCATGTCTTCAATACCCAGCTTGCCGTCACGCGCTTTACCAGCGTATGCACGGATGCCGTTTTCTACTTCTGCATAGTTCATGCGGTCTGTATCACGAAGAACAGGCACCACTAGACCGCGGTCAGAAGATACAGCAACGCCGATGTCATAGAAACCGTGGTAAACGATGTCTTCACCATCAATCGATGCATTTACAGCTGGGTAGCGTTTAAGCGCTTCAGTCGCCGCTTTAACAAAGAATGACATGAAGCCAAGACGCGCACCGTGACGCTTCTCAAAAGCGTCTTTGTATTGGTTGCGCATTTCCATGATTGGTTTCATGTTCACTTCGTTGAACGTAGTCAACATTGCTGTTTCTTGAGTTGCAGCAAGCAGGCGCTCAGCAACACGCTTACGAAGGCGGGTCATTGGAACGCGTTTTTCAACACGCTCGCCAACTGCAACGCTTAGAGGCGCAGCTGCTGGAGCAGCAGGTTTAGCTTGATGATTCGCAACATCTTCTTTCGTGATGCGGCCGCCGCGGCCAGTACCAGATACGTCAGAAGCAGCAATACCAGTTTCTGTCAACGCTTTGCGGACTGCAGGCGCTTGGTCAGAAACAGGCTGAGCGCGTTCAACAACAGGCGCGTTGCCTGCTTGAGTCTGCGCAGCAGCTTGTTCTACTTTTGCTTCAGATTGAACTGCTTGAGTTTGAGCAGCGCCGGAAACAGCGCCTTCTTCAAACTGTGCAATCACTTCAGCAGAAAGCACTGTGTCGCCTTCATTTTTAATGATAGATGCAATTGTACCGTCAGCAGGAGCAACAACTTCTAAAACAACTTTATCTGTTTCAATATCGCAGATCACTTCATCACGTGATACCGCTTCACCAGGCTGTTTGTGCCAAGTTGCGATTGTGCCGTCAGCAACTGACTCTGGGAATACCGGTGCTTTAATTTCGGTTGCCATTACTAAGAATCTCCTGTTATTCAGCTACGATCGCTAAAGCGTCATTTACGAGCTGAGCTTGTTGTTTTGCATGCAAATATGGTGAACCGCAAGCCGGCGCAGCTGAAGCTTCACGGCCTGCATAACTGATGCGTACTTGTTTACCCGCTTTCATCACGTCGTCATACAGACGCGGCGCAATGAACAGCCAAGCACCTTGGTTTTTCGGCTCTTCTTGAGCCCAAACCACTTCAGTAACGTTTGGATAAGAAGCAAGCACTTCAGCAATACGCTTTTCTGGGTATGGATACAATTGTTCAATACGAACGATTGCTGTGTTGTTCAGTTCTTTTTCACGGCGTTTTTCAAGCAGATCGTAATAAACTTTACCGCCGCACAGCACAAGACGGGTTACGTCTGACTTGCTGATGCTGTCGATTTCGTCAATCACAGTCTGGAATGTGCCAGTTGCAAGCTCATCTAAAGTAGATGTTGCAAGTTTGTGACGAAGAAGAGACTTCGGCGATGTGATGATCATTGGCTTGCGGATTGGACGCAATGCTTGACGGCGCATCGCATGGAAAATCTGTGCCGGAGTTGTCGGAGTCATCACTTGCATGTTGTCTTCAGCGCAAAGCTGTAAGAAACGTTCTAAACGTGCAGATGAATGCTCTGGACCTTGACCTTCAAAACCGTGAGGAAGCAGCATAGTCAGACCGCATACGCGTTCCCACTTGGTCTCGCCAGACGCGATGAACTGGTCAATGACAACCTGTGCACAGTTTGCGAAGTCACCGAATTGAGCTTCCCAAATGACCAAGCTCTTCGGAAGTGTTGTTGCATAGCCGTATTCGAATGCAAGAACCGCCATTTCTGACAATAAAGAGTCATAAATTGCAGTGCGCGGCTGGTTTTCTTTCAAATTACATAATGGAATGTAAGTTGAACCGTCTACTTGGTTATGCAGTTTTGCATGGCGGTGTGAGAATGTACCGCGGCCAACGTCTTCACCAGTTAAGCGAACAAGGAAGCCTTCATCCAAAATAGTCGCGTATGCTAAAGTTTCAGCAGCGCCCCAGTTCAGCGGCATTTCACCCGTTTGCATTTTCAGGCGGTCATCAATCACTTTAGATACTTGACGCTGCATCACGAAGCCTTCAGGAAGCTCGCGCATTTTAGTGCCAAGCTCTTTTAAGCGCTCGATTGGGAAAGTTGTATCCCAATTGTCTGTGTATTCATGACCCAAGTAAGGAGTCCAGTCCACAAACATTTTTGTGTTTGGCTCTAGCACCAATGCATTTGCAACGTGCTTGCCTGCTTCAAGGTCAGAACGGTACTGTTCAACCATCGCATCAGCAGAAGCGCGGTCTAATACACCTTGTTGAACCAATTGATCTGCATAAAGCGTACGTGTAGTCGCTTTTTTGTTGATCACTTGATACATCATTGGCTGAGTTGCTGCTGGCTCGTCCGCTTCGTTATGACCGCGGCGGCGGTAGCAGAACATGTCAATCACAACATCTTTACGGAAGGTGTGACGGAAGTCATGCGCCAATTGCGATACAAACAATACAGATTCCGGATCATCGCCATTGACATGGAAGATTGGCGCCTGAATCATTTTCGCAATGTCAGTACAATATTCTGTAGAACGCGCGTCACGCGGATCAGAAGTCGTAAAGCCCACTTGGTTGTTTACAACGATGTGAACTGTACCGCCAACTGTATAACCGCGAGTTTGCGACATTTGGAAAGTTTCTTGGTTTACGCCCTGGCCCGCAAATGCAGCATCACCATGTACAATCACCGGCAATACATCATCACCGCCAATGTCTTTGCGGCGTACTTGGCGTGCGCGTACAGAACCTTCAACTACTGGCCCTACGATTTCCAAGTGTGATGGGTTAAACGCCAATGCCAAGTGAACTTCGCCGCCTGGAGTCATCACGTTTGAAGAGAAGCCTTGGTGGTACTTAACGTCGCCTGAACCTTTTTTATGCAGTGATTTGCCTTCAAATTCACCGAAAAGATCCGCCGGGTTTTTACCCATAATATTAACAAGAAGGTTCAAGCGGCCGCGGTGAGGCATGCCGATCACAACTTCTTTACAGCCTACAGAGCCTGCGCGCTGAATCAGCTCATTCACCATAGGAATGAATGATTCGCCGCCTTCTACGCCAAAGCGTTTTGCGCCAACGAATTTATTGCCAAGGTATTTCTCCAGGCCTTCAGCAGCTGTCAAGCGCTCTAAAACATGCTTTTTCTGTTCTGCGTTATAGCCGAACTGACCGCGGGCGCCCTCAAGGCGCTGTTGAATCCAGCGTTTTTCTTTGGTATCTACAATGTGCATGTATTCTGCACCAATAGAAGCGCAATAAGTCGCTTCCATGGCTTGAACCATTTCACCCAGAGTGGCTTCAGTTTTGCCAATCGCCAAGTTGCCTGTATTGAAAGGCGTATCTAGATCAGACTGAGTCAAGCCATGCGCCGCAAGATCCAAATCCGGCACGATTTCACGTTTAGCTAAACCAAGCGGATCAAGTTTTGCTTTTTGGTGACCGCGGTTGCGGTAAGCAGCAATGAGTTGTAATACGCCAATTTGACGGCGCTCATGCTCAGAACTTACTGCGCTTTGAACCACAGGCTGAACACGGCTTGAATTACGTCCTAATAATAGGAATTGCTCACGTACATTGCTGTGCGGCTGATCGCCTTTAGGGAATTTATCGAAGTATGCGCGCCAGTCAGCTTCTACTGAGTCTGGAGCTGTCAAATACTGCTCGTAAAGTTCTTCAATATACGCTGCACTGTCAGCGGAAAGTTCAGTGTCAAGACGCAGTGCGTCAGCAACTTCTTGCATTTGTGGACCCATTTCCTATTGCAAAAACATTTCAGGATGCTTTTTAAGCGAACCCATGATCATTAATGTCAAATTGGTAACATGACATTAGTCCCCATTCGGCTTAAGCCATGAGGCGCGTTATCACTACATCAGGAGTTCCCAATGTGATTAATGAACAATAACGCCCCTCAGCGGCATCATTACTCATTGTTATACCCGGCCAAAACCGGGCAATTTTTTGCAAATCGTTTTAGAAAAAATAATCTCTGCGCTTTACTTTTTCTAAATCGACTTCCTTACCTTTATATACCGTCTCATGGCCGCTAAATGTTGAAAAAATGTACGTTTTTTCTGCCCAATTTTCACATATAACAGTGCGATAAATGCTAACACGTTATGCTATTTCAATTGATTTTTTTGACACATACCTCCTATAAACTGGCGAAATACAATAGCGCTATTTTCTACTAAGATATGGTGCGTCATATAAATTGATCTTTCAATTTAGACAAAAGTCTATTTTGCATTTTTTTAACGCAAACCGCTTAATAAAAAAGAGCGTGAATATGCTTTCTACAGCCATTTACGCCCCTTACACGTTATATGATAACATTTTCATCACCCTTTAACAGCGCAAAACAGTTATTCCATCATATTTTAACCAGCCTATTTCACCCAAACCACAGCAATTCACTAAAACCATACCATTCCGGCGCTGTTTTTAAAAAACCCGCTCCAGCCATAGCTTAAAACAATCATTTCCATAAGCAGCCCATACACTGCCGCTTAAACTGCTGAATGACCCGCCACAGCATGCAAAAAAAAACGCACCCGAAGATGCGCTTTATTGAATCAGCCTGATTAGCCAGCGTGATCAAACATCATATTACGGATGTGACCGATTGCCTTAGTCGGGTTCAAGCCTTTAGGACAAACAGACACACAGTTCATGATGCCTTTACAGCGGAACAAAGAGAACGGGTCGTCAAGACGAGCCAAACGCTCTTGAGTTGCTGTATCACGAGAATCAATAATAAAGCGGTATGCATTCAGCAATGCAGACGGACCCAAGAATTTGTCCGGATTCCACCAGAATGATGGGCATGAAGTTGAACAGCATGCGCAAAGAATACATTCATACAAGCCATCCAAGTGTTCACGCTCTTCTGGAGACTGTAAACGCTCTTTTGCAGGCGCAGGCTGGTTGTTGATCAGGAATGGATGAATTTTGTCATACTGATCGTAGAACTGATTCATATCCACAACCAAATCTTTTACCACTGGCAGGCCAGGCAAAGGACGGATTGTAATTTCGTTTGGCAAATCGTTCAGGTTCCAAAGACACGCCAAACCGTTTTTGCCATTGATGTTTACGCCATCCGAACCGCAAATGCCTTCACGGCAAGAACGGCGGAAAGTTAAAGATTCGTCCTGCACTTTCAACGCAAGAAGAGCGTCAAGCAGCATGCGGTGCTTGTCAGTCAACTCAAGTTTAAAAGTCTGCATGTACGGTGCTTTATCCTTATCAGGATCGTAGCGGTAGATATTAAATGTACGAGTACCTCTACTCATCTTACTTCTCCTAATTAGAATGTACGCGGTTTAGGTGGAATTGCATCAACAGACAGCGGCTTGTAGCGCACTGGCTTGTACTCAAGATGATTATCCGCAGAGAACCATAATGTGTGCTTCATCCACTCGTCATCACGGCGGCCATACGGATAGTCTGCATGATCAGGCGACAATTCAAAATCCACCACTGTATGCGCACCGCGGCACTCTTTACGAGCAGCTGCAGAAATTAACGTTGCTTTAGCAACTTCATACAAGTTAGCGACTTCTAAAGCTTCAATACGCGCAGTGTTAAATACTTTAGATTTGTCTTTCAAATGAATGTTGCGAACACGCGGTTCAATGGCAAGAATCTGTTTTACACCTTCTTCAAGCAATGCAGATGTACGGAATACACCAGCGTGGTCTTGAACGATGTCACGGATTGCATCGGCAACGTCTTGCGCATTTTCACCTGAAGTTGACTCATCTAAAAGAGCCATACGCTTAAAGGTATCTTCAAATACAGTCGTTGGAAGCGGCGCATATTCATCACCGTGATGCTTAGTCACGTAGTCGATGATGTGTTCGCCAGCAGCTTTACCAAATACAACCAAGTCAAGCAGCGAGTTTGTACCTAAACGGTTTGCGCCATGTACAGACACGCAAGAACATTCACCAATTGCATAGAAGCCTTTCACAGGTTTTGTGAAGTTGCGGTCACCAGCATTGTGAGAATAAATACCCGTTTCTTTGTTGTAATTCGCTTCAAGCGCTACAGTTTCACGGCTTTCAGGCAGAACAACCTGACCATGAATATTCGTCGGAATACCACCCATTTGGTAATGGATTGTCGGTACAACAGGAATTGGCTCTTTAGTGATATCCACGTTCGCGAATTTCTTGCCAATCTCAAATACAGACGGCAAACGCTTCATGATGGTTTCAGCACCCAAGTGCGTCATATCAAGCAAGATGTAGTCTTTCTTCGGACCGCAGCCGCGGCCTTCTTTAATCTCTTGGTCCATTGAACGCGATACGAAATCACGCGGCGCCAAGTCTTTTAAAGTTGGTGCATAGCGTTCCATGAACGGCTCGCCCGAATCATTGCGAAGGATTGCCCCCTCACCGCGGCAGCCTTCAGTCAGCAATACGCCTGCGCCCGCCACACCTGTTGGGTGGAATTGCCAGAATTCCATATCTTGCAATGGAATGCCCGCACGCGCAGCCATACCAAGACCGTCACCAGTATTGATATAAGCATTGGTAGATGCACGGTAAACACGGCCAGCACCGCCTGTAGCAAACAATGTTGCTTTACCTTGGAATACAGCAACATTGCCTGTTTCCTGGTCAATGGCAGTCACGCCCAGCACATCGCCTGCTTCGTTGCGAATTAAATCAAGCGCGATCCATTCTACGAAGAATTGTGTACCCATTTTCACGTTGCTTTGATAAAGCGTATGCAGCAGCGCATGACCTGTACGGTCAGCAGCAGCACAAGCACGCGGAACTGGCTTCTCACCATAGTTCGCTGCGTGGCCACCGAATGGACGCTGGTAGATTGTACCGTCTGCGTTACGGTCAAATGGCATACCCAAATGTTCTAATTCATAAACCACTTGAGGCGCTTCACGAGTCATATACTCGATTGCGTCTTGGTCGCCTAACCAGTCAGAACCTTTAACGGTATCATAGAAATGGTAGTGCCAGTTATCTTCTTGCATGTTGCCAAGAGATGCACCGATGCCGCCCTGCGCCGCAACCGTATGAGAACGTGTTGGAAATACTTTAGTCAGTACCGCAACTTTCAAGCCCGCTTGAGCAAGCTGATATGAAGCACGCATACCTGAACCGCCACCGCCAACGATGACTGCATCGAAAGTTTGGTGTGGAATATTTGTGTAATCTTCTTTAGGGGTAATAGCGCCCATGATTGTTTCCTATCAATTCGCCCAAAAAATCTGGATTGCCCAGATTGCATATGCAAATACAGCAATAATCACTGCCGATGTCAGCACAAGGCGTAAACCTGAAGCTGAAGGACCCATTTGGCGAGTCGTCACATAATCTGTGAACACCTGCCACATGCCAATCCATGCGTGTGCAACAAGAGATAAGACTGCCAATAAAGATAAAATCTTCATTGGTAATGTCATCATAAAGCCGTACCACTGTTCAAAGTTGAATCCGCCGTTACACAGGATCCAGCCAAATACCACAACGGTATAAACAGCCAGCACAACAGCACTCAAACGCTGGATAAACCAATCGCGAGAACCTGAACCCGAAAAACCAGTAGCACTTTTCATTAGAGTACGATCCATACAAATGCTGCAACAATACCGATTGCAGACAAAATTAATGCGATAGTAGATGCTACTCGGCCACTTTGCAGCTCTTCAGCAATGCCTTGGTCAGCAAGTAAATGCTTAACACCTGCAATAAAGTGGAAAATTAAGCCAGCTACAAATACCCATACGACAAAACGCACAATGAAGCCGCCGAAGATTGCTTGAACTTGCGCAAAACCTTCTGGTGAAGACAAAGATTTGTCTAAAAGCCACAAAAGTACCGGTACGAGTAAAAATACGATGACACCAGAAAGACGGTGTAGAATTGATGCAATAGCCACAGGGGATTTTAAGTTTACTTCTAAAACTTGACCCATGGACAAATTGACAGGTCTGTTGCTTTTCACAGCGGGCATCCTGTAAGTAAAAACTCCATCCGGAGTTTGTTGGAATTAATTCGAAGGAAAGCTGGCATTGTTGAGCCAAAACATATAGTAAAGTCATGACCCAAACATTTAACGACACTGAATTATAAAACGTGAACTATTAAAATACAAACAATGACATTTGCTGAATGAACAAAAAAACCTTTAAATAAGAATCATTAACAACTACTTTACCCGATATAAGAAGTAAAAGCGCTTAAAGAAAATGACTATGTTATTGGTTTTAAAAAGTTAAATCTTAAAAATATTAATCGTTTTTGGCTTTAGAATGTTTTTTCAAAATTTAGACTAAAGATGAACACAGATAAGCCTTTGCCCTGCATTTATTTCTTCTTTTTATAATAGCTATAACCAATAAATCATTTATTAAATAAATAATTATTATTTATTTAAGAGAATAAAGTTAAAATATCATGAACTGAAAGAAACACTTAGTCTGTGCATAACTCTTCCTTAACTCGCAATCTTTGCATAGATAAACACCAATTTCAGCCTAAACAGGCGCACATTTGACGATTTAACACGCACTTCACCACAATTAATCAGTCATTTTTTAACCAAACAAACCAGCAAAACATTTACAGTTAGCGCTTTTTAATATGAATAAGAAAACAGCAATCCTAAAATTTAAAACGCTGTAAGTTACGAGATTTATAATATTTTAAGCATCAAAGTTGCTTGAATTTTTGAAAATTCTCAGAGTTTTTAGGAATTAAAAATTGCTTACAATTAAAGCAGCATCGGTATTTTCCTCTGCACCTTCCCTCCAATATGACTTATTATACCGTCCCGATGCTGTGATTTTATTCATGTTCTATCGGAATAATTTTTGACTAATCATCTGTATGAACGTCACTTTTATCCATAAGTATAATTGACAAAATTTCAGTTCTCTCTAATCTTAGAGCAAATTTTTGATCCGTCTGATTCGTGCATTAAAAGATTAGCACTGCGAGTCAGATAAACATTCACCAGGACAGGAGATCTATTGAATGTCTGAAGCAACTGGCAAGAAAGCCGTTTTACAGCTTGATGGCAAAGAAATTGAATTACCAATTTACAGCGGCACATTGGGCCCAGATGTAATCGACGTTAAAGATGTATTGGCCGCAGGTCACTTCACTTTTGATCCTGGTTTTATGGCTACTGCTGCGTGCGAGTCTAAAATCACTTTCATCGATGGCGGCAAGGGTGTTCTTTTACACCGCGGTTACCCAATCGACCAGCTTGCGACTAAAGCAGACTACTTAGAAACTTGTTACCTCCTATTGAACGGCGAACTTCCAAACGCTGAACAAAAAGAAGAGTTCGACGCTAAAGTTCGTAACCACACTATGGTTCACGACCAAGTTAGCCGTTTCTTCAACGGTTTCCGCCGTGATGCTCACCCTATGGCGATCATGGTTGGTGTTGTTGGCGCGCTTTCTGCGTTCTATCACAACAACTTGGACATCGAAAACGTTGACCACCGTGAAATTACAGCGATCCGCTTAATTGCTAAAGTGCCTACTTTGGCTGCATGGAGCTACAAGTATACAATCGGTCAACCGTTTGTTTACCCACGTAACGACTTGAACTACGCTGAAAACTTCCTTCACATGATGTTCGCGACTCCTGCAGACCGCGATTACAAAGTTGATCCGATTCTTGCTAAAGCAATGGACCGCATCTTCACGCTTCATGCTGACCACGAACAAAACGCGTCTACTTCTACAGTACGTTTAGCGGGTTCTACTGGCGCTAACCCATATGCATGTATCGCTGCGGGCATCTCTGCGCTTTGGGGCCCTGCTCACGGCGGCGCGAACGAAGCTGTTCTTAAGATGCTTGATGAAATCGGCACTGTAGAAAACGTTGCCGGCTTCATGGAAAAAGTGAAGACTAAAGAAGTTAAACTGATGGGCTTCGGTCACCGTGTTTACAAAAACTTCGACCCGCGCGCTAAAGTTATGAAAGAAACTTGCGACGAAGTTCTTGCTGCACTTGGCATCAATGATCCACAGCTTGCGCTTGCGATGGAACTTGAACGCATTGCGCTTTCTGACGAATACTTCATCAAACGCAACCTTTACCCGAACGTAGACTTCTACTCAGGCATCATCCTTAAAGCGATTGGTATCCCAACAGAAATGTTTACTGTAATCTTCGCGCTTGCACGTACTGTTGGCTGGATCAGCCACTGGTTAGAAATGCACAGCGGCCCTTACAAAATCGGCCGTCCTCGTCAGCTTTACACTGGCGAAACTCAGCGCGATATCCAAGGCCGTTAATTCTTTAGAATTAACCGTGGATTTAAAAAACCGCCCTTTGTGGCGGTTTTTTTATGCGGATTTAAAAGGTCTAAAATTAAAAAACCCAAGACAAATTCTTGGGTTTTTACGGCTGTGATTTTAAAAACGCCGGCGCTTAAAATTCTAAGTCATAATCTTTCAAATTCAGTGATTTTAAGCGCTGTTTTAATTGCGCCAGCGACCATGGCCACGCCGCAAAATTTTTGCCGTTTTGATCCAAATAGTAGCTCCTGCAGCCGCCTGCATTAAAAACGGTAGTCTTCAAATCCTGTTGCACCTGATGATTGTGCTGCTCGATAACCTTTGGATTGATGCTGAATTTAGTGAACTGATACTCTTTCATCTGCAGCAAGCCGCTGACGATATATTCGACCTGCGCTTCAGCAATGCCGATAAAGGAGTCATACACCAAAATATTCGGGCCTAAAATTAAGAAGGCATTCGGCACTTGCTCAAGGCTGGCGCCCAGAAAGGCTTCCGGTGAACTGTTTTTCCAAAGTTCAGACAAATATTTCCCCTGTTCATTGCGCACCCGCTTGCCAACTGGCGGATGCGACACCTCGAAACCTGTGCCCCAAACAATCACATCAACCTCATGCCGTTCACCATTGGCGGCCACAACGGTATTGCCGTCGATTTCCACCAAACCGTATGGAATCAGGCTGACGTTCTGCTGCTGCAAAGCAGGATAGTAATTATTGGCAAACAGCAGCCGCTTGCAGCCAATAGAAAAATTTGGGGTGATATTTTGGCGCAGCTGCGGATCTTGCACTTGCAGCTTCAGCAATTGCCGGCTGATAAAGTTGACCGGCTCCAGCGCTTTAGGATGGCGCAATCCAAAGTTAATGCCATTCAGAATCTGCGCGACACTCTTGCGCCATGCCTGCTGAACAGCCGGAAACCGAGCGATCCATTTTTTCATGCCATCCCCCAGCTGCATATCCGCTTTGGGCAGCACCCAAGGCGCTGTGCGCTGAAAGACGTGCAGCTGTTTGGCCAATGGCTGGATTTGCGGTATAAACTGGATCGCCGAAGCGCCTGTGCCAATCACCGCCACCCGCTTTCCCGTTAAATCATAATCATGATTCCAGCGTGCGGAATGGAACATTTCACCTTGAAAGCTTTCAATCCCTTTGAGTGCTGGCAATGACGGTTCGGTAATTGGGCCTGTGCCAAAAATTACCGTCTTTGCCCAAAACTCGCCTTGTGAGGTCTGCAGTGTCCAGCGCTTTTGATCTTCCTGCCAAACCGCATCCTGCAGTTCATGATTCAGCAGAATTTTATCCTGCAAATCAAACTGTTCTATCACGTATTCCAAGTAACTTAAAATTTCAGGCTGCTTGGCAAACAGATTGCTCCATTGATGGCTAGGCGCAAAAGAAAAGGAATACAGCGCGGATGGCACATCACAGCCGCAGCCCGGATAAGTATTTTCACGCCACGTTCCGCCGACACGGCCGGCTTTTTCCAGTACGATAAAATCCTCATAGCCGACTTGCATCAGCTTATGCGCAGTGGCAATGCCGGAAATGCCAGCGCCGACAACGATGGTGTCATATAGATGAATATGGGCAGACGGCTGCTGAATTTTGCTATTTTCCGCCTGCGCTAAAGTTTTGGTTTTTAGATTGCGCTTGGCTGCTGTCTTTTTTGGCGCTTTTTGCTGCGCAGCGCCACCTTCTGATTCCTCTATTAAGTTTTCCGCATCCAATACAGTTGGCATATTCATGACGCAGCTCCCGCTTTTTTCATATATCGGTTGAATAAGGGATAGCCTGCTCCCAAAAGTTTGGCATACAGCTGCGGTGACAGTCGCTTCATCCACCAAAACAGCTTGGCGTCCGGCTGCGGAATGGTATACAGCTTATTGGCATCCAGCTGATTCAAGGCTTTCTGCGCCACAGCATCGCTGGTGGTAAAAGCATGATTCATCAGCAGCTTGTCCGCCAGCCCCGAATAGCTTTCCGGCAAACGGCCATTTTTCATGATATTGGTCGGCACCAACGTCGGACACAGCACATTGACTCGGATATTGGCGCCGCGCAGCTCTGCAGACAGGGTTTCTGATAAGGCCAGCACACTGGACTTGGTCACGTTATAAGCTGTCATTTCAGGGGCTGCCGTAAAACCCGCAGCTGAAGCGACATTAATAATGGCTCCGCCGCCATTTTGCTTCAGTTTCGGCACAAAATAATGGCAGCCATGTATCACGCCCCACAAATTAACATGCATGCACCACTGCCAGTCATCTAAAGTGACTTCATCAAACTTGCCGCCCAGCCCCACGCCTGCATTATTAATCACCAAAGTGACAGGGTGGCCCAGCAGCTGTTCGGACTGCTCAGACAACGCCTGCATCTGCTCTTTCACCCCAACATCACACTGCACTGCATAAGCATTGGATACAGTCAGAGACTGAATCAAATCGGCCGTTTCCTGCGCCGCCGCCAAATTAATATCCGCGCAAACAATATGGCCGCCGCGCCGCGCCACTTCCAATGCAAAACTGCGGCCAATGCCGCTGCCTGCGCCGGTAATCACCGCATAAGCATTGCAGCTGGGCATGGCCTTTTTACTGAAGAATCCCATGATCTTTTCCTTTTTCTTTTTGTCTTCTGCGCAATTCACGCTTTTAAAGCCGGTGTGAATTCTTTGATAAAATACGGCGTCAGCACGCCAGTTTCCGGATGCAGCAGGCGCTCTTTGTAATACTCTAAAAATGCCGAAGTATCATAATCATTCGGGTGAAAACCCGGACGAAGATAGTCAAAAATATGCTTCCAGCTGCTGCCGTAAACGCCGTCTTTTAAGCCAAAAATCAGCTGAAAACTGCGCGGCACATCTTTCCAATATGCGCCGCTGATCAGATTGGAAGGCTTGCGGTAAAACGGCACCACAAGTGAAGCCGCGGAAATCAGCACTAAAATGGTGGTCAGGGCTGCAAAGAATCCCGCCGCCCGCAGCGCATAGTTATTGGACAGGTTTTGAAAGACATCGTAGGCGATATCCTTATGCTCTGACTCTTCCAGCATGTGCCACAACCAAATAGCGCGCTGCTTTTCATCCTGAGAATCAAAGAAGATCTGCTCATGGTTCATCATGTATTCCGCCAGCACGGCGGTAAAATGCTCTATGCCCGCCATCAGCGACAGTTTCATCGGCTGCGGCAGGCGGTTAAAGCCATAATCAAAGACATAGCCCGCCAAGGTTCGGAAAAGCTTCACCGGCAGATCAATCGCCATGTAGGCATCATTCATTTCTTCATGCAGCTTAGAATGCAGCGCTTCTTGGCCAATTAATGAGGTTACCCGCTGCTTCAGCAAAGGATCTTTCACAAAATCGCGGTGATAGCGCGCCGTATCAATCACCAGATCTTCGCCAAAAGTCAGAAAAATCGACAGCGATGCAAAATAGGCGCTGGCCAGTTCTGCATTCATATAAAATTTAGGATCAATCTTCTCTGGCTCAAATTCAAACTTCATGTGCCGGATCGGGATAATGGCGGATTGCTTGGCGGCATTAAAAACCGGGCCAGCCAATACGCTGCTGAATGCTTTTTTGATTGGACTGATTATTTGCATAGCGCTTACTCTTTTTTTGTATTCGCATTCAATTGCGAAAGCATCAAGTCTCAGCAAACAATACTGAGGGATATGATCAAAAATTAAGACATGCGCGCCATGAAGCCATTTGCAGAAATGATCTTTGAATTGGCAAATATTGCCGATTGAAAATATTGTCAGACAATAAGGCCTTGAAATTTTCATTCAATGCCAACTTTATATCAATTAAGGTCAGGGCCTTTTTTGCACTCCTGCTGATCCAGTTAATTCAGCTGTTCTACTTTTCCGGTATTCGCCTGATACACCCATTGATGGTCAAACAAGGCGTCATTCAGATGGTCAATACGGAAGTTGCCAATAGCCGCCGCATAAAAGCCGACCCCCTGCTGCTGCAGCTGCTCAATGCCTTCCATTAATTCAGGCGGCAAACCGCCCATGATAAAGTCCGAGATCACCAACACATCGGCATGGCTGAAATTCGGCTGGCGCAGCATGTCTGCCGCATGCTGCATGGCGGGAACAATATCCGTGCCGCCATGAAAGGACTGGCTTAAAAAATGAATCACGTCATCCAGCGCATCGCCCTGCTGCAACTCCAAGGCCGTTAAATTGGTCGAAAAGTTGATGATATGCATGGGCCGTTTAGATTTCATGGCCTGCATGGCCAAATACAAGCTGATGGCTTTGGCAATCAATTCAGGCTGTCCATGCATAGATCCGCTGGTATCCAGACACAGAATCATCGGGCCTTTTTCACCCCGCATTTTACGGGTCCGGCGCGGATCATCAATCACGCGCCCGCTTTGTTCGCCTTGCAAATGAAATCCCAAAAGGTTCGATTCCAAATATTTCAGATCAAATAAAATCTGCAAATCCAGATCTGACAGCAGCGCCAGCTCACTGGGCAACGCCAAATTCAAATGCTGAGACAAATGGATGCCGGTAATTTCTTCAAAGGCGCGCTGATCCGGCAGGGCTTGCTGCGCCTGCACAGGATTCACCGCTAAAGGTTTGCGTTTATATTTGGAAGGCTCGGCGCTGCCCATTATTTGGCACAGCTTCTGCAGCGCTTTGTCCTGCGCTAAATAATTGCTCCACATTTCAAACTGCTGTACATCCTGTTCCGTCAGCTGCCCTTTAGAGTAATCAATAAAGATGCCGGTATCTGCGCCAAAGGCATCCTTATGTTTCGCCATTTTCTGCAAAGCGGCTAAAAAGTCCTTAATTTCATCTAAAAAGGCATCACGCTGCAGCGCCAGCTGTTCAAATTCCCATTGTGCAACAGCTTCAGTGAGTTTGCGCTGCCATTTTTCCTGCAGCAGCTGAAACTGCAGATGCAGTGCGGTTTTGGACTGCACTGCATTTTGCTGAAATTGCCATAAATCCCCCAAAACAGGAATGCCCAGCCCTTGCTGAAAATCCTGAAACTGCTGCTGCATCAGCTCCAATTCAATGCCTGAAACCGCCTTTTTTTCCAACCATGCCTCCAGCTGCTGCTGTACCGCCTGATAAGGGTGCTGCTGATCTAGGCTGGATTTAGCCTGATAAGCCCATGCATGCACTTTTTCATCTATTTTCTTGGCCGCTTTTTCATCGTCCAGCCAATGCTTTAATGTGGACTGGCGAAGTTCCTCATACAGCTGATCGGTAACTGCCGTCAGCGCATTGGCTGTCTGCTGGGCAGACTGCAGCTTTAATTTCGGCATAAGCGTTCCAACCGCTGGCAGTCCTGACGCTGCAGATCATAACGCTGCAGCGTCAGAGCCAGCTGTGCTTTCAGCTTGGCTGAATCTTCCTGCGCGGCAAAGTCTGAATCAAAATGCGCTGATGCCGTTTCAACCCTCTGCCGCAGCACGGCATAATCTTGGCTCAGCTTGCTTTGCAGCGCCTGCACCTCATGCAGCAGGTCATATTGAACCTGCGCTGACAGCTGGGTACGCGCACTGCCCTTCGGATATTTAATATAAGGTGTCACCGCTTCTTCTAAACCGTAATAGCCGCCTTTTAACGTGCACTGCCGCCCGCCATTGAAATTGCAGACGATGCCGCGGATTTCCTCACCGCTTTCATCCACGGCAAAGAAATCTTTTTTGCTGTCCATTTTATCCAGCTCTAAATACAGTACTTTATCCTGATAATGATGATCCAAGTTGGTCACGGCTTTTAAATACTCACGGCCGCAGATCAAATAGCTCTCATAAACCTCATCGGTATAATAAAAATGATTTAGAATCCGCTGTTCGGCATCTTCTTTTTGCGCAATGCTGCTGGCCAAATCCAGATCTGAATCCAAGCCAATCTCTAAAATCGCCTGTTCTATGATCTGCGCAACAAAATCAATGTCATCTATCTGGTTCCATAAGCAGTGCTTTAAAATAAACAGATCCAAAAGATTCACTTCAGTGCGGTCATTAATAAAAGCGGAAGCTTTCAGCAAATACGCTGCGCGCTGCCAGCGCCGGTCAGAGACATAAACGGCATGCTCCTCAAAGCTGTCAGTTAAAGATTGCTTGACCGCATCAAAAATTTTCAAAACTTCCGCCGGCAGCTGCACCTGATGGATTTGTTCGCGCCACTGCTGCAGTTCCTGCTTTTTAATGCGCAGGTCATCCGCCGCTTCTATTTTGGCTGCGCTGGGCTTGGCTTGCAGCAAAGCATGGAAATTTTGCGCCTGCTGAATAGGCGGCACAACTAAACGCAGGATAAAGCGGTCATACAGTGCATCTAAACCTTGATTGGGTTCAGGAATTTCATTGGACGCGCTCATTAATACTTTTAACGGCACATGCTGAATCATGTCGCCATTTTTAAAAGTTTTTTCATTGACCAGTGTCAGCAGCGTATTTAAAATGGCCGGGCTGGCCTTCCAAATTTCATCTAAAAAAGCAAAATCGGCCTTAGGCAGATAATGTTCTGTTTTACGCAGATACTGATCATCCTTTAAAGCTTTTATCGATACCGGGCCAAAAATTTCTTCCGGCGTGCTGAAGCGGTTCATCAGGCATTCAAAATATTCGCCTACTTCAAAAGCAGAAGCTATGCGGCGGGAGATCAGGCTTTTGGCTGTACCCGGTGAACCGTACAAAAAGGTATTCATGCCTGCAATGCCTGCCAGCAGACTCAGCGCCATAATCTGCTCGCGCTCATACATCTGTTCACTGACTTGGGAAATGAGTGCATGCATTCGCGCTTTCATAAAAAACATCACTGAAAAAAGAGAATCCTATTGTAACGGCGCAATAGCGGTTTGCGAAATTTAACGATTTTAAAAATCAGCCCTAAAAATTTGCTATCTTTATCGGCAGTACTCAGCCACCGCCATTGCCCTATGTTCAATTTTATGCCGCTCTTGATTCGACTTTTAAAGCTGGAACGCTTTAAATGCCGCGGGCTGACGTCAGGCGAGATTGCGCTGTGCCAAAGCGTTTTTGGCGGCCTGATTGACTACTCTAAAGTCAGAGTGATGAATCATCCGTATTTGCCGTGGCAGCCCAGGCATATTGTAATGGCGCCCAGCGGCAATATTCACGCCCGTTCGCCTTGCTTCAGCAACGACTATTCATTGGAGAGCCTTCCCTATCAAGGGCTTTTTATTCATGAAATGGCGCATATTTATCAGTATCAGCAAAACATCAATGTCCTGCTGCGGGGCGCATTGCTGCAAAGCGCTTTCTTTTTAAGTTTCGGCAAATACAATCCCTACGCATATCGGCTTCAGGCCGGTAAGAAGTACTTTGACTACAATATTGAACAGCAGGGAGATATCGCCCGTGATATCTTTTTTAAGCGCATTCGCAACATGATCTTGTTCCCCGAGGACAGGCGGCCGCGCCCATAGCATTTTTTCTTCTATGCACTCCGATATTTCGGCCTTTATCCGCCTGAAATTTTCATCCTTGAGCGCTATTTCTTTAACAAATTTAACCCAGTAGATGCAGCAGCGCCGCGATTGGCATAGTTCCTGCTCATATTCGATTTAAAACCTTTGAATTGGCTCTAGCATCTAAGTCAATTTCAGCTAAAATAGCCTCAGGTCTGAAATGCTTTACAAAGCGCAAGAAGATTTTTATATCATCGCTTAAATGATGTTTTTTAAGCCTTTATGGCTGTATTTTTAGTATCAAAATGCACTCTGCTGAATAATACTCATAATAAAAATCAGTTTTTTTAGTGCATTCACCCCCTATAGGAATAGGATTTAGTTGGAATGAATAGTTTTAAAATTGCGCTTGCCCAATTCTCTCCACATACTGGCAACTTGACATCAAATGCCGAAAAAATGCTGGAGCAGGCAAATCAAGCGAAAAAACAAAATGCCGATATTATTGTTTTTCCTGAACTTTCTACTTTAGGTTACCCAGCAGAAGATCTTTTGCTGCGCCCAAGCCTCAGCAAACGCACTCAGCAGGCTTTTGACAAACTGGCAGAAATTAAAGACATCGTTTTAGTCTTCGGTTTTGTCAATCAAACAGCAGACGGCCAGCGCTATAATGCCGCTGCCGTCATGAAAGACGGTCAGGTTCTGGGCATCTACAATAAGCAGAACTTGCCGAATTACAGCGTATTTGATGAAAAGCGCTATTTCACTGAAGGCCATCAGCATTTGGTCTTTGAATACCTCGGCCACAAATTTGGCGTGCTGATTTGTGAAGATGTCTGGGCGCTGCCAACGGTTCAGCAATTGACGCAGCTGAATGTTGAAACGGCATTGGTGCTGAATGCATCGCCTTATGAAGTCGGCAAACCGCAGCACCGCATTGAAACCATGTCGGCTTTGGCCAAACAAATGAATTTGAACTTGGTTTACTGCAACCAAGTCGGCGGTCAAGATGATTTAATTTTTGACGGCACCAGCTTCGTGATAAGCAAAGACGGTGAAATCGCGCTGCAAGCGCCGAGCTTCAAAGAAGATTTGTATATCGCTGAATATGATACGGGGCAAAAAGCGTTTATCAAAGGCGCGATTACCCCTGTCATGGGCACCATGGCTGAAATTTACCAAAGCCTGGTACTGGCAACCCGTGATTATGTGCAGCGTTCAGGCTTTTCAGGCGTGATTTTAGGCTTATCCGGCGGTATTGATTCGGCTTTGACCTTGGCGATTGCCGCCGACGCGATTGGCGCTGATAAAGTGCAGGCAGTGATGATGCCCTATACCTACACCGCGCAAATCAGTGTTGAAGATGCGGCGGAACAGGCGAAAAACATGGGCGTGACTTTCGGCATCGCCGAAATCAACCCGATTGTGTCCGGCTTCATGCAGACACTTTATCCGTTCTTTGGCAATGCGCCCGCGGATGCAACCGAAGAAAACCTGCAGGCGCGTTCACGCGGCACTTTGCTGATGGCGCTGTCAAATAAATTCGGAAATTTGGTGCTGTCAACCGGCAACAAATCTGAATTGTCGGTCGGCTACTGCACCCTATACGGCGACATGGTTGGCGGCTATGCGGTGCTGAAAGATGTATATAAAACCATCGTGTTTGAGCTGGCAAAATACCGCAACAGCATTTCAGAAACACCGGTGATTCCTGAGCGTGTGATTACCCGCCCGCCTTCTGCGGAACTTCGCCCAGATCAAACTGACCAAGACTCTTTGCCTGCTTATGATGTATTGGACGCCATTTTATATGCCTACATTGAAGAAGACATGAGCCAAGATGACATTATTGCCAAAGGCTTCGATGCAGAAGTGGTTGCCAAAGTCATCCGCTTAGTCGATTTCAATGAATATAAACGCCGTCAAGGCGCAATTGGCCCGCGCATCAGTTCACGCGCCTTCAGCCGTGAACGCCGCTACCCAATCGTCAATGGCTGGAAACCCGGTATTTAAGCAGCGTTTATTAAAAAGCCCAAACTGAAATTTGGGCTTTTTTATGGCGGCTGCTTTTCATCTTTGCCTCTGGCAATCCGGTCAGCAGCAGAGATATTTAAGCCGCCTTTTTTGCTGTATTATTCATTCACTGTAAGGACATGAATTCGCATACAGTGAAACATTAAAACATGATTTGAAGAATACTCTGCGGCACTTTTCTTCAGACAAAAAAAGAGACCAAGCTGAGAGCTTGGTCTTTTAAAATGGTGGCTATGACGAGACTTGAACTTGTGACCCCCGCATTATGAGTGCGGTGCTCTAACCAACTGAGCTACATAGCCTTAAACTGTGTGCGCATTATCTAAAGTTCAGCAGGCATCGTCAAGCTTTTTTCTGCAGAAATGCGCAGACTTTAATCAAGCCCGCATCAAGCTGCTAAAAAATAAGCAGCAAAGCAATTATTTATGGCGATTTTCACATTTTTATTTAAAAATTACACAGTTATTCCAAAGGTAAAAAAAATTGAAAAAGACCATTTTATTAAGCCTAGTGCTGAGCCTTGCCGGCTGCCAGCTCATTTCCCCTATTTTTGTCGATTACAATGGCGTACGCATGGATGCTGCAAAATGGATTAATAGCCAATCGCTGCTCAGCATGCAGCAGAAGCGCAGCCTTGCACAGCTGAGCAAAGCGCAGCAGCTGCTGCGTCATTACAGCGATCAGGATGGCCCGACACGCCTTGCAATTGCCAAGCAAAACCAAATTGCACTGCATTGCGCCCATTTGCACCTCAGTGAAAAGAAAATTTCCCAGCTGCAGCAGCAGCTCTTTGGCGATGAAAAGCAGCAAATATTAGCGTTTTATCAAGATAATGCGCCGATGATAAAATTAGATGAAAAATCAATTCAATGTGAATAAGCCAATTCTAAGCAGGCCAAAGCAAGTTTTTGGCCTACTTTTTATTTTCCTTAAGCCGGCTTAATAAAAAACATTCTTAAACTTTAGTTGAATAAAATATCAGCAACACATTTTAGCAACAAACTGTACACAGATAAGTTATTAATATTCTTTGAATTATTTGATAATCTTTAAAATATCCATATGAGTTTGCTAGGTTTTCTTTCATTTTGTTTCGCGCTATGATCAAGCTGAGGCTATTGTTTTATATACAATGAGCAGTATGTGCCTGCTCTAAAAATGCTGAAAAATAAGGAGAATTATCATGTCATTTCAAAATATTGTAGTCCCTGTAGACGGTTCCGAAACTTCTCTTGCCGCCGTGGCAAAAGCGACTGATTTTGCTAAAACATTTAACAGTAAAATTACCGTCGTTCAAGTCATGGTGCTCGATCCGTATATCGCGGCTGAATATATTTCTGCAACGCAAACCAATGACCTGATTGAACGTGCGCGCACATCGATTGTGGATAATTTAAGTGCCGTCAAATCTAAATTAGCGGCGCAGGGCATTGATGTTGAAACGAAACTGCTTGAAGGGCAAACAGTGCATACTGAAATTGTCAAAGCAGCTCAAGATGCTCAAGCAGATCTGATTATTATTGGCTCTCATGGCCGTACAGGGCTGAAGAAATTTTTCCTCGGCAGTGTTGCGCAAAGCGTCTTGGGTTCATCTGACATTCCTGTGATGGTTGTCCGCAAATAAATCATTGCTATGTCCAAATACAGTCTTGCAGGCGCTGTCTTGCAAGACTCATCCTTTCCATTGATATTTTTTCAAATCAATTTTTCCGGCGATGACGGCTACACCTTCCGCCAATAATTTCTGCTGCTGCACATTAGCCCCATCATCATCCAACTTGCCTAGGCTGATTTTCCCTTGGCTGTTAATCACCCGATGCCATGGCAAATCTGTGCCTGCATCAAGGTGCTTCAGCACGTAGCCGACCAAGCGCGCATGCTGAGGCAACCCCGCCAAACGCGCCACTTGACCATACGATGCCACCTGCCCCTGCGGAATCAAGTCAACCACAGCCAGGATCTGCTGAGCAAGTTCGTCACTGTGCTTTGCCATATAATGCTTTTGCGCCTAGAAATGAATAAGAGAGCCTTAAGGCTCTCTTATTGTTGCACCATCGCGGTAAAATTAGAACACCAGATGATTGTTATCCAGCAACTCCTGGAGGCCAATGTCGGTGTTCTTCAGTGTCAGCAGTTCCACCTTATCATGCGCTTTAGCAGACAGGCCGTCACGGTCAATGCTGATAATGGTATTGCCTTTCCCATCGCCTGCAACAGAAATAAACTGGCCAATATTGCTCTTATCGATACCCTGCCCTTGCAGCAGCTGACTGACGTCAATCTTATCGCCTTGCGCTTTGCTGAAGTCCGCCCATGTATCATGGCCATTGCCGCCAGCAGCATCTGAACTGTTCAGCACTTTGAAAATGATAGTATCTGCGCCCGTTTTGGCATTAAATACATCATTTCCAGCGGTACTGGTGATCACATCATTGCCTGTACTTGCAGTAAAATTCACACTGGCTTAAATGCTCAGTGTAGCAGTAGACGCATCACCATTTGGCGCAGCCAGCTTGTAGGTAAATTCTTCTGAATGGCCCGAAAGCGCTTTTGCATCGGTGGCCGTATACGTATAGCTGCCATCCGCTTTCAGGTTCAGTTTGCCGTATTGCCCTTCAATCTCAGTTCCCGTGCTCTTCACCGCGGTGTAAGTCAAACCGCCATCTTTCGAGATATACAGATCTGTGTATTTAGAGGCCAGCGTATCTGTGCCGTGGCCGTCATTGTCACTGAAGATATTGCCCTTGCTTTGCACAGCGGCAGATTTCACCGTAAAGTCATCCAGATCAATCACGCTGCGGCTGATGGTCGCGCTAACACTGCCAAAGATGCTGAAGCCCTTGTTTGTAATGGCCTCAACAGTATATTCGCCGGCTTTTAATCCGTTCAAACTCAAACTGTTTCCATTTGGCAGCAAGGTAATAATATCGATCAGCGTTGAGGCGCCAGTTGTGGCAATCAATTTATGCGCTTTGTCATAGATATTGACCACTGTTCCGCCCAAGAAAGATGCGAGCTGAACCGAACCAAAGCTGATTTTCACATCTTCAATGGTGCCGTCAGCAACCGTCAGTTTGGTTGAGCCGGACTTTGTTCCGCCCGCGCCTATGGCCCAGCTATAGCTGATAGAGCCGGCTTTTCCGGCCGTGACTGTATTTGATGCATCAACGCCAATGAAGTCCTTGTTGTCTGTCGCTGCGACTGTAGAAGCATCCTCTTTTGGATGGCTGTCATTCCAGTTCAGCGCCAGATCACTCTGTGTGCCAATATGAATGATCAGCTCTGCCGCACTTTCTTTCCCGCTGGCAGGATCTTTGACGGTATAGCTGAACACGTCCGCTTTGCCGATTGCCGCCACATCTGCTTTTGGCGCATAGCTGTAAGAACCGTCCTTCTGGATGGTTAAGCTGCCGTAAGCGCCGTCAATCACCGTGGCGCCATTTACCGCTTGGCCGTTTACACTGCTGATGACCGAGCCAGCAGGAACGCTGTCTTTTCCATATACCGAATCAGTATCGCTGATGACGTTTCCAGTTGCCTCAGCAGTCCCGCTTACCGCCGGATTGACCGAAGTATCAAACACATTCAGCGACAGATTTGCGCTGACTGAAGTGCATAGGCCAATCGCCGAGCCGCCGACAAATTCAAACTTATAATTGCCCGGCTGAAGATTATTGGCGCGCACTGCAGCGCCTTTTCCAAATAGTCCAAAAATATCCAGCAATCCAGAATCTTTATTCGATGCAATCAGCTTCCAGCTGCCATCTGCATCCATTTGGAACAAACGCATTTCCGCTTTATCAAACAGATTCACCAATGAGCCTGTTTTTACACTGATGGTCGCTTCACCAATTTCTTGATCGCCTACATTGAAATAGCCGGCATGTGTTTTCGTGCCGATATTGACCGCATCAAACACATTGAAAAGCTTCGATGTGCGGGTTTCTTCAACCGGATAGATAAAGTTCACATTTGCAGTAACTAAATTATCTGCAGCATCCATTGCAATGCTTTGTGCAATCAGTGCTTTCGGATCAGATTCACCGCCCTTATCCCGCGCAGTCACCAAAATCTGCTGTGCATCTGTTAGCGCTGAAGGAAGCTGAATACTGAAATGCCCTGCTGAATCCGCTTTATCCTGCGCCAAAATCGTTTTGCCGTCTGCAGAATAGACGGTGATTTCAGCAAAAGCCTCTGAATAGCCTGTGACATTTTCCCCCTGAGCATCCAAGGCGGCCTCAGGCGCTGCTGGCGCATACAAATCAGGGGCAATAGCAGGAGCAGCCAGAGATTCGCCGCCTGGGTCTTTTGCCGTGACTTTAACGGCTTCGCCATCCACCAAAGCAGGATTCAATGCAACGGTATAGCCGCCATTGGCATCGGCCTTACCGACAGCCAGCACAGTCGTACCTTTGCTGCCGCCATAAACCGTAATTTCCGCATTGGGCTCTGTAGATCCTGTTATGGCTTTGCCATCCGCCGTCACTTGAGCTGCAGGTGCATCTGGCGCATAGAGATCAGGCGCAGATGCCATTTTCGGCAATGACTCGCCTCCAGGATCTTTTGCAGTCACTTTAACGCTTTCACCATCCACTTGCGCAGGATTCAGGCTGACTGTGTACCGGCCAGAAGAATCAACCGTGCCTTTGCCCAATACCGTTTTTCCATCAGTACTGTAAACAGTAATCAATGCACCCGGCTGCGCCTGACCAAAGACTGTTGCGCCATCATTCTGATTCACTTCTGCTGTCAGCAATCCAGGCACAGTGGCATCGGTTAAATCATCACTTGTATGGCTTTGATTGCCTGCCTGATCTGTTGCTATGGCTGTGTAGATGCCTTCAGCTGCCGGCGCAGGAACTAATGCCGTGAATGTGCCGTCTGGATTGACCGTGACTGGAATGTCTTTGCCGTTCGGGTCTTTCACGGCCACTGTCGCACCCGGTTCTGCTTTGCCGCTCAGCGTTGCCGTGCCGTCTGCATTTGCTGTGACTGTCAAACCGTCAAGCTGAGCTTGAGTATCCACTGTCAGCGGTGTCGAGGCTTTATCACTCACATTGCCTGCGCGGTCTTTGGCTGCCGCTTCTACAGTATAGTCACCATCTGCAAGCGCCTTCGCGCTGTATGTCCAGCTGCCTTGAGCATCTACGATGCCTGCACCCGTTTCAACAACATTGCCAGCCTTGTCTTTTACTGTCACAGTGACCGTTGAACCCGCTTCTGTTTTTCCGCTAAAGCTTGGAGCCGCATCTGCAGCTGTGCCAGCTTGATCAATTTCAATCTCTGGCTTCACCGTATCAATAATGAAATCTTTATACGACGGAGCGCTGACGAGGCCGCTGGCATCAGTAGAAATCGCTTCAAGCGTAAACAAGTCATCTGCCAAAGGTTTAGATGGCGTAAATGTCCAGCGCCCGGTTGCTGTATCCAGTTTCGCCAAACCCGAATCAATCAGCTGATTTGAAGAATCATAAATATGGATTCTGACTTCAACACTTTTCGTGGATGTGCCAGAGAACGTTTGTGATGGATTATTCGTTGCTGGCGGCAATGGCGCAGCAGCCAGCATTGTGCGTGCAGCGAACATTGCAACTGGCGCGGCAAATGATGCTGCAAAGAAATCAAAGTCATCAATCCCAACTGTCGGCGGAATAATATCGCCGCTGGCATCTCCTTTCAGGCCTTGATTGCTGGCTTGATCCTGATAGGAACCGGCATCAATGGCAAGTTTAACAAAGTTGGTCACACCTGAAACCGCTGGCTGCACTTTTGCGGTCTACAGCGTATCTGATACTTTTACAAAATCAGTTAAAGTGCCGCCTGTAACGTTAACGTCTGCTGCATTAAAGTGGAATACTTTTTCACTGAAAGTGAATTTAACCAAGCCATTTTCATCTAAACCAATCATTACTGCCGGCGCGGTGCTGTCGATGCTTGGCACGCTGACATTATTCGCGCTGCTGCCTTTGCCTGCATTGCCGGCAAGGTCTCTGTAGCTGCCGTCGGTAACCGTGACCGTTACTGGCGCCGAAGCGCCCGTGCTGCCGTCCGCCGTTACATGGCCTGTCCAGCTGCCGTCCGCCTGCTGGCTTAAGCCGCTGACAGTTCCGCCCGACACTTGCACATCTGATGCGTCAAAGCCTTTTACCGCTTCGCTGAAGCTGATGCGGAGGCTGCCGTCCGCATCCAGCGTCATGGCCGAAACTGGTGCTGTGCTGTCGATGCTCGGAATCACTTGAACTGCTGTTGAGCCTTGGCCAGCATTGCCTGCAAGGTCAGTATAGCTATTGGCTGCAACTTCAACGGCAATGCTTCCCGCTGTGCCAGTAGTGCCATTGGCAGCGACTTTGCCTGTCCAAGTTCCATCAGCCTGTTCTGTTAAGCTGATCAATGTGCCGCCCGCCACTTTCACATCCGATGCATCAAAGCCTTTTACCGGTTCATGGAATAAAATGACAATATCGCCATCCGCGCTTAATTGAATAGATGATGACGGCGCTGTGACATCAATGCTTGGCACAGTTTGTGACTGTGCAGCGGCTTGACCTGGATTGCCCGCATGATCTGTATATCCACCTGTAGCAATACTAAGTTCAACTTTACCAGGTGTGCCTGTTGGATCATTTGACACAGCATGGCCTTTCCAAGAGCCGTCTGGCTGCTGTACTAAATCAAGCAATGTGCCGCCTGCAACTTTCACATCCGATGCGTCAAAGCCTTTTACCGGCTCGCTGAAGCTGATCGTCACCTCACCATCGAGCGCAATGCTGATGCTTGCTGCTGGTGCTGCAGTATCTACACTTGGAACCGCTGCATAAATAAATCCGCCTTTGCCGGCATTGCCTGCGAGATCTGTATAGCTGCCGTCCGCAATAGAGACAACAACACTGCCAGGCAGACCTGTATTTCCATGGGCTGTCACTTTACCTATCCAGCTGCCGTCCAATTGCTGGCTCAGGCCACTGACGGTACCGCCATCCATTTTGACATCAGAAGCATCAAAGCCTTTCACCGGCTCATTGAAGGTGATGGTTAAATGACCATTTTCATCTAAAGCTAAAGTTGGCGCAGGGGCTGTCGTATCCAGGCTAGGCACAACTGCAGAACCTGATGCAGCTTGCCCTAAATTGCCGGCCAAATCTGTATATGCCCCAGCTGAAATAGATATCCCGACTTGGGCTGAAGCGCCTGTAGTGCCATTTGCGGCAACATGGCCTGTCCAGCTGCCGTCTGGCTGCTCGGTTAAATCCAGCAGGTTCCCGCCCGCAACTTTAAGATCTGAAGGTTCAAAACTTTTGACCGGCTCACTGAAAACTACAGTGACCGCACCATCTGCAGCTATTGAAATAGATGCAAATGGTGCAATTGTGTCAAGACTTGGCACATCCACACTTGCGGAAACAGCACCTTTGCCTGCATTACCGGCAAAGTCAGTATAGCTGCCATCTGCAATTTTCACAGTTACGCTGCCTGATGCGCCCGTAGTGCCGTCTGCCGTTACGTGGCCTGTCCAGCTGCCGTTTGCCTGCTGAACCAAATGAGTTAATTTACCGCCTTGTACCGTGATACCTGATAGATCGAAACCTTTCACAGTTTCTCTGAATGAAATTGTCACGTCGCCATTTGGGCTAACCGTCAATACTGACGTTGGCGCTGCGGTATCAATTTGCGCTGATGCACTGACATCTGCTGTGACATTGCCTGCCTTATCTTTTGCATTGGCTGTGATCTGATAAGCGCCATCGGCCAGATTTGCGCTGACGGTATATTTCCATGTGCCGTCTGATGCAACTGCCGCTTTTCCTGTTTCAATGATGGTTCCAGCCGCATTCACCACTTTCACTGTCACGGCAGACGCCGGCTCATTGACCTTGCCTTTCACATCTGGAGTCGCATCATTGCTTAAACCAACATCTTGAATTTCAATAATTGGCGATTGAATATCCACAATAAATTCTTTGGCTGCCGGCTCACTTTGGTTGCCTGCCACATCTTTTGAAATGGCTTGAAGCATGTAATAGCCCTCTGCCAAATCATGCGATGGCGTATACGTCCACTTGCCAGTTGCTGTATCTAATTTTGCCAAGCCTGAATCCACCGTTTTGCCAGTGCCATCCTGCAAATAGATCATGACTTCAATACTCTTGGTTGATGAACCAGAGAAAGTCGGCTTGATTTGATTGGTCTGCGGCACAGTTGATGCAGTTGCGCTTGCAACACTCATCAGCATGCGGGATGCCGCTGCAGCAAATAAATCATTGATATCTACCGTCGGAGGCACAGTATCAATTTTTAAATTTGCATCTGCTGCAAAAGCGCTATTGCCCGCCGCATCAGTGGCAGTGGCAGTGGCCGCCACAGTATAAGCGCCGTCTGCAAGCGATGCTTTGGGCGTATATGTCCAGTTGCCGTTTCCATCCACTGCTTCATTGCCGGATTCTACGGTATTGCCGCCAGCATCTTTGATTTCCACTTTGACCGCTGCGCCTTTTTCAGCAGCGCCTTGAATAGCAGGAGTATCATCATTGGTAGGTTTAAGCGGATCAATTGAAACAGCCGGTTTCGTAGTATCGACCACTAAACCGCTGCCTGATGCTGCCGATTCATTGCCGGCAGAATCTTTAGCTTTTACTTCTACGCCATATGCGCCTTCAGGCAACGGATTCTTTGGCATATACGTCCAGTTGCCGTTAGCGTCTACAACACCTTTGCCGCCGTCAATCACATTGCCGTTTTGATCTTTGATGACGACGTCAATTTCAGACTTCGGTTCATTCGTTTGACCTAAAATCACCGGTTTACTGTTATTGGTTTCACCCAGATCATCAATACTGACCGCTGGAACTTTCGTATCTAGAGTGAAATCCAAAACATCCGATTTTGGCCCTTCTACGCCGTTCACTGTTTGTGTGACCGTAATTGAATGCGCGCCGTCCAGCAGTTCTTTGGAGACTTCAACACTCCATGTGCCGTCTGCTTTTGCTGTCGCCGAAGCAATCACTTGTCCAGCATCATAAACCTTAATTGCTGCACCTGGCTCTGCACCGCTGCCGGATACCACAGGGGTTTTATCATTGGATACATCACCTGATGCGAGCTTGCCGATCTTTGGCGCAGCATTATCCGCAACTTCAAAAACGGTGAGTTTTTTAGGCGCCGCCGCTGGCTGCCGCGCCAATCAGGCCGGCACCGCCTGCGCCAAGCGCCCAAGGCAAAATCACGCCCGTTAAGGAATCTTTATACAGCAACGGCTCAATTTCACTTAAGGGCTGATATTGAATGACATCCGCAATTGCGCCTGTTTCATCGGTAAATTTTGCCCAATACAAACTTCCGTCTTCACCCTCAAAAAACCAAGCTGTTGTCTGGATTGGCCATGCTGAAATAATTTTCAACAACAATGACTTGACCATTTTTTAAATTGATCATTGCGCTGTCGCCGCTGCGGGTAATCGAGGCAACATCTTCTTTGGGGATTTTAACAGCAACAACTGAATTTTCAGATAGGCTCACAGTATTGGAATCAACCTGATTCAACAGCGTGTGGCTTTCTTTCGCGATCACAGAAATTTGCGTCATAGCTAAACTATCTATTTCTTTTAATAAGGTCTTATTAAGTTCTAATTTTTTTAACGATTTGTTTTATTTAATAATTTATTTAAATACAAATCATTAGCAATATTTTTAATTGTGTGCTTTATATCACGCTTTTTTTATATTGCTAGCATTGCTTGAAAGCGGTCATTTTTTTACTTGCATCTTCATATTTTATTTTTCAAATTAGCAATAAATAACAAACACTTGTTTTTGCGATTCACTTCACGCTATTTTTTGTAACCATACGGGGTTTTTGCTTCCTTCTGCGCCTGCTGCATGGGCCAGCCCTATCTGCAGCACCAATTGAAGATAAAAAGCGGAATCCCTCTTCAGGAATTCCGCCTTTGCACAATGCTGGATTCTTGCGAATCCGCCATTTACCGCTTTAGAAGTTATCTGGATGTTCCAGTCTTTTCACTTCCTGCACCCGTTCAGGATTATGCACAGCCGCTACACCATCATCCGCTTTTTCATCAATTAAACTTTCCGGCTTATATACCGTAATATTTTCATTGCCAAACGCATCTTCCCCCACAATATACTGAAAACCTTTGCGGTTCATTTTATGGCACATGCGCTGATACCAGCCTTTAAAGCCTTGTGTTTCTTCATTTGGGTTGTGATAAAACGCATTCATCACCGCTGGCAAGCCTAAACCGCAGACAATGCCTGACAGCAATACCGCAATAAAAGTATAGCCAATTAAAATACTGCTGTATTCGCTCAGTTCAGGCACGTTGGCCACCGCTAAAATCAGCGCCAGCGAAATACCGCCGCGCACTCCGCCCCAGGACAAGATAGCTAAACTGCCGTTATAGCTTTTATGGCGGAAACTGGGGAAAAATGCGAATGACAGGTAGTTGGCCGCAAAACGTGAAGCATGCAGGATAAAAAACGCCACAATGCCGCCTAAAATCAGGCTGACACTGAGATCGAGAATGAACAGTTCCAAGCCAATCAAGGTAAACAGGAACGAATTGATAATGCCTTCTACCGTGTGCCAAAAATGATTTATTTCGCGGATTTCACGCGCTTCTAGAATTTCCTTCCAGCGGTTGCCGACAATCAGGCCGCCAATCACACAGGCAATAGGCGCAGAAGCATGCGCAAACAGCGCTACCAAATAAGAACCGCAGGCCAATAAAGCAGTGGTTAAAATCAATGATTCCATTTCATGCTTGCCGCGCAGCAGGCGCAGAATCGCTTGCCCAAATCCCCAGCCAATAATGACAGCCACTACAATTTCATACAGCAGCGTTTTCAGCACACCGAAAACGGTAACATGCGCGCCTTGCAGCACATTCATCAGCGTCATGAATAAGGCAATACACATGGCGTCATTAAACAGGGATTCGCCTTCCAGCTTCACGATCAAGTGATGCGGCGCGCGTACCGAACTCAGCACGCCTTTAATGCCAATCGGGTCAGTTGCGCCTAAAGCCGCACCCAGCAGCAGCAGCACCAGCAACTCTACAGGCTGGCCCACCAAGAACTGATAGCCGTACAAGGCCAAGCCAAAAAACGTTGCGCAAAGCACTAAAGCAATACTGGCTAAAATACTGATGGGTTTCCAATAACTGCGTAAATCAGAAACCTTAAACTTCAGCGCAGAAGAAGTCAGAATGAAACAAATGACACCATTAATCAAAAAGTCATAAAAATCAATATGTCGGACAGCTTCTTCAATATTATGGATATTAATGGTGATAAATTGATTACCATTCAGCAGGCTGGCGCCCCACTGTAAAATAAACACGAAAATCGCGGAGACCAGCGGTACGCCAATGGCTTGCGGAAAGTCTAAAATCCGCTTATTAAAAATCGTCGTTGCAATGGAGAGTGCAAAAATGACTGTGAAGACCTGTAAGAAAAAATAGTTTCCCATTCTGTATCCAATTCTGTGCTGCGCGCTATAGCGGGGAATCCACGCATTTATTCAAAGGATAAATGATCTAAAAAATATCATTTATATTTAAAATATTGTACTAAAAGTATAGGCCTCCACATGTATCAATTAAGTTTATTTCACAAATGCATGCATTGCGATAACATAGCGCTTCATGCAGAATTTTTATGCATCCGCTTTAACTTTATACTGTCTGTGCTTTTCTTATGCATCATACCATTAAGCTTATTTTCCGCATTTGCTTTGCCGCCGTTATTTTTATTGTGACAGCAGCCTTAATTTTGACCTGCCTGGCGAAAAGCAATGAAATTTTCCGGGCAGAACAAAATTTTGTGCAAGCAAAAAAAATACATGTGCAATCCACAGCCAAAGAGCAGCTGGTGCTGCTGTCCAATAATCAAAAACCGGATCAGGCTGCATATATTGCGATTGCGCAAAATGGCTATATCGCCAAAACCAGCTGCGCGCACTATCCTGAAATCTGCATTGATGACTATAACCAGCAGCAAACCCGTCAAATTCATGATGCCGATTTGATTCATGCGGGAAATTTTTATTATATTCAAAAGGTAAATTTCACTGACAGCCGAACCCAGCAGCGCCAGTCGCTCCAATACCCGAACTCGCAAATTCGGCAGTTTTATGCTGCTGATATTTCCAATCTGAAATATGTGGTTTTTGGCATAGGATTATTTGCCTTGGCCGCCCTGTATGTCAGCATCCGCATATTGCGCAATTTAAATAAATTCATTCATAAATAAGCTATTTAGCGCAGCCCTTCGCCAAAGCTAAAAAAAGAGGATATTTTTATCCTCTTTTGATCCGTTCATTTCAAAAATCAGCTTGAAGCCTTAAAAGTATCACAGCTGTCAATTTTTCCAGATTTAAGGCCCATCTCAAACCATTGCATGCGCTGCTGGCTGCTGCCGTGAGTAAAACTGTCTGGCACAACTTGCCCCGTTGCGCTTTTCTGCAAATAGTCATCGCCAATTTTATGCGCAGCATCAATCGCTTCTTCAACATCACCCTGCTCTAGGAACTGTGTGCGCTCCTGATTTTTATTGGCCCAAATGCCTGCAAAACAGTCTGCCTGCAGTTCTAAGCGTACAGACAGCTGATTGGCCTGAACCTTAGACGCTTGCGTCTGCGCTTTCTGCACCTGAGATGAAATGCCCAGCAAATTCTGCACATGGTGCCCAACTTCATGAGCCACCACATAGGCCTGAGCAAAATCCCCAGCCTGATCCTGACGCTGGAGTTCAGTCTGATTCTGTTCGCCGACAATGCCCATCTGTGTTCGCATATCTTTAAAGAATGCGGTATCAATATAGACTTTTTGATCCGTTGGGCAATAAAACGGGCCCATTGCCGACTGTGCTGTGCCGCAGCCCGAGTTGACTGCGCCATTGAACATCACCAATTTAGGCGCTGCATATTGCATATTCAGCTGCGTTTTAAAAATTTCAGACCAGGTATCTTCCGTGTCCGCCAAAACCGTTCCGACAAAATCCATGGCTTCCTGCTGTTCCGGCGTCGGATTGTCCAGCCCTTTTACTTCCGCTGAAGACGCCTGCTGGGTGGCCTGTTTCGTCGCTTGATATGCCTGCTGCGGATCTGCGCCAAAAAATTTCCACGCGACAAATGCAACCACTAAGCCCAAAATACTGATGCCGCCGGCTTTGGCTCCGCCGCCGCGGCGGTCTTCAACATTGCTGCTTACCCTTCGGCCTTTCCAGCGCATAGTGATCTTCCTTATTTTTTAAATTCTGCTGTCAATGTGTTTCTTCAGATGAGGCTTTATTGGATTTTGGCCAAATTTTCTGAATTAAGGCAACAATCAGCAGGACAATCAAACCGGCTGCAAAGCCAGTGACTAAATTAATCAAAGTTGGTGTTAAAGCGCCGACAATACTACCAACCGTAGGGATATGCTCTGCATAATCTACAGAACCTTCAATCAAATGATGCAGCTGCGGAACACCATGCGTAATGATGCCGCCGCCCACTAAAAACATGGCAATGGTGCCGACAATGGTCAGCAGCTTCATCAGCTTAGGTGCAAATGCAAGCAAACCGCGGCCAATGGCCTTTTTAAATTCAGAGGCTTGCTGTGTTAAATATAGCCCCAGATCATCAATTTTCACAATCATGGCCACAAAACCATAGACACCTACAGTCATCACAATTGCAATCACCGACAAGACCATTACTTTGCTGGTAAATGCCGCTGTCGCCACAGTCCCCAATGAAATCACCACAATTTCAGCAGATAAAATAAAATCCGTCCGTATGGCGCCTTTGACTTTTTCTTTTTCAAATGTCACCAGATCGGTTTCAATTTGCTGCATTTCCTGACTGGCGACATCTTCGGTTTGGGCTTTTTTATGCTGCAGGCTGTGCAGCACTTTTTCTACGCCTTCATAGCACAGAAATAAGCCGCCAATCATCAATAATGGAGTAATCAGCCACGGCGCAGCCACGCTGATCAGCAATGCGGCAGGCACTAAAATCAATTTATTGATAAATGATCCTTTCGCTACCGCCCAAACAACAGGCAGCTCACGCTCAGAGCGCACGCCGCTAACCTGCTGCGCATTCAACGCCAAATCATCTCCTAAAACGCCCGCCGTTTTTTTGGCGGCCATTTTACTCATTACAGCAACATCATCCAGCACTGTCGCAATATCATCTAAAAGCAATAAAAGGCTGCTGGCCATTGTTATTTTTCCTGGTCATTTTTCTGCAATTCTAATGTGTTTTAAAATTTTATATTGTATTTACTTGATTAAATCATGGATATTTTTCATCTGCGATTTATTGTGACTGACATATTAAAAAATAATGCCGTACAATGTTGCCATTCTTTGAGAAACCTAAGCAGCGCTGGCTGCTATTATGGAATAAATAATGAGCAATTTAGATAATCGTCCAGTGATTTTGACTGGCGACCGTCCAACTGGACAACTTCACCTTGGTCACTTTGTCGGTTCTTTACGTTCACGCGTAGGTTTACAGGATTCTCACCATCAGCACCTTCTGCTGGCTGATGCTCAAGCGCTGACAGATAATGCGGATAACTTTGAAAAAGTCCGCCGCAATATTATTGAAGTCGCAACGGACTATTTAGCCGTTGGCATTGATCCTGAAAAAACAACGATTTGCGTTCAATCTTGTTTGCCGGCGTTAAACGAATTGACCATGCTGTATTTGAACTTTGTGACTGTGTCACGCTTGGAACGCAACCCAACGATTAAATCTGAAATTCAAATGCGCGGCTTTGAGCGCGACATTCCAGCAGGTTTTTTATGCTATCCGGTGGCGCAAGCAGCGGATATTACTGCATTTAAAGCGACTGTCGTGCCTGTCGGTGAAGATCAGATTCCAATGATTGAACAGACCAATGAAATCGTGCGCCGCCTGAACCGCCAAATTGGCCATGATATTCTGCCTGAATGCAAAGCGCTTTTATCCAACGTAGGCCGCCTGCCCGGCTTTGACGGCAAAGCAAAAATGTCTAAGTCATTGGGCAACACCATTGTGCTGGATGCATCTGACAAGGACATCAAAAAAGCGGTAAATGCGATGTATACCGATCCAAATCACTTGCGCATTGAAGATCCAGGCCAAGTTGAAGGCAATGTGGTCTTTACCTATTTAGACGCCTTTGACACCAATAAAGAAGAGGTTGAAGAGCTGAAAGCGCAC
Source organism: Acinetobacter entericus (assembly GCF_026168575.1). Taxonomy (NCBI): domain Bacteria; kingdom Pseudomonadati; phylum Pseudomonadota; class Gammaproteobacteria; order Moraxellales; family Moraxellaceae; genus Acinetobacter; species Acinetobacter entericus. Next base: position 170,263 of record NZ_JAPEQW010000001.1, on the reverse strand, counting down.
TACCGCCGCGGCGGATTGGGTGACGGCACGGTGAAAAAACGCCTTGAAGGCGTGCTGAAAGAATTGATTACGCCGATTCGTGAACGCCGCATGGAACTTGCCAAAGATCCGGATTACATCATGGATATCCTAAAAGCAGGCACAGACAAATGCCGTGACATCACACAGCAAACTTTAGATGAAGTGAAGTCCGGCTTGGGTGTGTTCCACTTCTAAATCGCTGCTCACCCGCATTCACGGTTTGTGAATAAAAAAGCCTTTCTTTACGAAAGGCTTTTTTATTTAGATATGCTGAAGCAATGATTACAAAACATAGAGATACAAGTCACAAAAATTATCATTTACTCACACTGATTAACACATACTAACCTAAATGCTAATGAAATGACTCATCGTTCATCTTAAAATGATCCCAAGTTTTAAGAAAACTTGAAGTCATACATTTCTCCTTTACCGGATCTGTGAAAGCAGATTCGTTGTTATACGCAATGAAAACCCCAATCATTGCGTATTTTTTTGCCTTAGATTCAGCGCTGCTCACGCTTACCGCAGCGATATCCAATACCTGATTTCTATAAATAGATAAAAATCACGCCAATAATAATCCCAGCTTAAGCCGGGATTATTGTTTTGCATCATTGCCGCATGTAAATTAGTAGCTGAACAGCCGCTTATCTAAAGGCAATTCAATCCCAACTGAAGCGCCGGCATCGTTGCCTTGCCGATCTGAATCACTTACCCAGCCATTCAGCTGCAATGGCAAATCTGGACGCAGATAATGTGTCCAGGTTAAATCCAAGGCTTTGATTTCATCTGCTGCCGGAAAAGCCGCATTGATTTTCCGCACATCCGGCCGGCTGTCGACACCTGACATTTTGGCAAACAGCACACGGCCATTGACACGGTTCATCGGATCGATGCGGATATTGCCGCCGACAGACACCATTTGACCGTCACCGCCCATGGCGTGGCCGAGCGGATAGCCGTGCTGATAATATCCGTCAGTATAAATATGATGGTTATAAGAAATACCGCGTGATTCGCCATTAGTACGAGTATCTGCCCATTCAGCATAAAGCTGATAAGGCATTTCGTTCAGTGCTGAAGAATAATCCGCACCCGCGAGATACATTTTCTTGGCTGGTAATCCGCCTGCCTCATCTTCACCGACATATTGACCATACAAACTGACAGGCACTTGCACTAATGGCTGCAGATTTAAACGGCCATCAAAACCAGCAATTTGATTTGACGGATTGTTTTCACCACGACAACCTTGCTCATTACATTCATTGTCTTTGCCAATAAATGCATTCCAATAAGCTTTAGCGCTGCCTGGCTGCCCTTCACCATCAATTTGGAAAGTACGTGAAGCGCCTAATTCCAAATATGGCAATGGTTGAGCCGTAATACGCAAACCAATCAAGTTCGCATCAGGCACAGCTTTATAATCATCTAAGCGCCCAGCAAATGCTTGGTACTGCCAAGGCCCAACCCAAGATAACCACTTCGTTTCAAATGCGTTCTGGTCTGCACGCTGTAAAGTCACACCATACACTGGGCGGCTGGCATCTCCGCGGATTAAGCTGCCGTCATGACCCGGTCCCCAATAGCTTGGTATTTGTCCAGCAATCAGCCATTGGTTCCATAATTTTCCAGCTAAATAAGAGCCTTCTAAATTTACATCCTGATCATTGTCTATTTGCGGATCTTTTTCTGCATTGGCGCGCAATTTAACATCCCAGTTTTCAGCACCTGCATTAAACTCTAATGCGCCTTGATATTGAGCCTTTTGATGATCGCCAAAATTCTGCGGAATATTTTTTTGATCAGACTCGGCGAACAGCTCAGCCTTGATCATTGCATTGTCCGCATTCAGCTTATTTTGCACGGCCTGCATCACTTTCTGCTGTGCCGCAGTATCCACTTGCGCCTGAGATAAAGCACGCGCAATTTCATCACCGCTCATTGGCCATGTTGAGGTGCTGATTTGAATCACACCCTGCTGATTCAGCCAGTTTAAATCTGAACGGAGCGCTTCATCATTCAGAACAATGCCTTGCGCCCAAGCAGACTGAACAGCCATAGCAAGAGCCAATGCGGATAAGACTTTTCTCTTCATGCGTTATATAAGATCACGATCATTCAATATAATTGTGTATTATTTTCATGATTTTTAACCTAAACATTGCATTTTAATTTATTTAATTACACAATAAATACAAAATAACACTAAAAATACAATAACTTAAAAATAATTTATTTCTCTATTTTTTTAGCAAATGGTTAAATTAAACCTAAAATCCCACTACTAAAAACAAAAAAAACCCGCACTTGGCGGGTTTTTTAGGGCTTAATATTTATACATTTTTATGGCGCATGTGCGGGAACAAAATCACATCACGGATACTCGGCGCATTCACAAACAGCATCACCAAACGGTCAATACCAATGCCTTCGCCTGCTGTAGGCGGCAAACCGTATTCCAGCGCTTCAATAAAGTCAGCATCATAATGCATCGCTTCATCATCGCCTGCATCTTTCTCTGCAACTTGCGCTTGGAAACGCTCTGCTTGATCGATTGGATCATTTAATTCCGAGAAGCCATTGGCCAGCTCACGGCCGCCAATAAAGAATTCAAAACGGTCCGTAATGTGCGGATTGTCATCATTACGGCGCGCCAATGGCGAAGTTTCCGCAGGATACTCCGTAATGAATGTCGGCTGGCGAAGCTGGGTTTCAACCGTTTCTTCAAATACAATCGTTTGAAGTTTACCCAAACCAAAGCCTGGTTTTACTTGCTCTTTCAATTCTTCTTTGATGAATTTTGCAAGGAATTCACGGTCAGCCACGTTTTCTGGCGTGAATGTTGGGTTGTGTTCAAGAATCGCATCAAACATTGAGATTTTCTTGTATGGGCCTTTGAAGCTATAGACTTCTTCGCCATACGGCACATCTGTAGAACCTAGAATGTCGATTGCCAGCTTCTCAAGCATGCTTTCAGTCAAAGCCATCAAGTCTTTGTAGTCTGCATACGCTTGGTAGAATTCAATCATGGTGAATTCCGGGTTATGACGAGTCGAAACACCTTCATTACGGAAGTTACGGTTAATTTCGAAAACACGCTCAAAACCGCCCACAACCAAACGCTTTAAATACAGTTCAGGTGCAATACGCAAGAATAGCGGCATATCCAAAGCATTGTGATGTGTTTCAAATGGACGTGCAGATGCGCCGCCTGGAATCACATGCATCATTGGCGTTTCAACTTCCATGAAACGTTCATTTGTTAAATAATTGCGAATCCCAGACACGACTTTTGCGCGGATTTCAAAAGTTTTACGTGTTTCTTCGTTCACGATTAAGTCTAAATAACGCTTACGGTATTTCACTTCGGTATCGGTCAAACCGTGGAATTTGTCTGGAAGCGGACGAAGTGATTTAGTCAATAACTCAAAATGCTCAATATGAACATAAAGATCGCCTTTACCTGAACGGCCAATGTAGCCTTGAACAGCGATAATATCGCCAAGGTCTAAACTTTTTACAGTTTCTAAAATTTCAGGCGCAAGTTCTTTACGCGGCACATACAGCTGAATGCGGCCGGTCATATCTTGGATCACGATGAATGAACCGCGGTTCAGCATCACACGGCCGGCTACTGAAACATGAACTGGTTCACCGGCTTCAATTTCTTCTTTTGTTTTTTCAGCGAATTGATCCTGCAAGTCCTGAGCATAATGCTCACGCTTGAATGTATTCGGCCAAGGGCTAACGCCAGTTTCCTTTGCGCGGTCCTGAATTTGCTTTAATTTGGCATGACGCTGTGCAATTAAATCGTTTTCGGAAATGTGTTGTTCAGAAGTCGATTGAGCGTTATTTTGCGTCATCTCTGCCTCGAATAGATTAAATAAAATTGGAAGTCGCATAGCATAGCAGAAATACATCAAAATTCGAAGGCAATCCAATCATTTCAATTGCAATTCTGCGCTTGCATTGCAGCCAGATTTCTGCAAATTCATTCCTCCCCCAAATTTTTTACCATTGCCTTGCAGCTGATTGATTTTTATTGCCAGCAAAGCCAGCAGCCGTTTCGCATGCTGGTCAAAATTCAAGAGAGCTTGATTGAATTTACAATATAAAAAATAAAACTTTATCCTTGAATTGCCGCCTCTTGAATCCTGCCTTAAGCCAACTCTAAGCCCTTAGTAGATTAGACCAAAATCTAAATTATTTATTTGCTCTCCCGCACTACAATATTAAGCAAGTTTTGTTGAAAAGTAACTTATTTTCAACCTTCATTATTCATAGATAAAGCCAGTGTGAACAAAAAAAATGAGTGCATGTGTATCAAAAATACTCTTTCTGCATGGCTTAGATTCATCGCGTGAATCTACAAAATTCCATGCAATTGATGCAAAGCAGAAATTTTGCATTGATGTCGATTACCGCAACCTGAATTTTCAGACAGTTGCCGACTTTTATCATGAAATCATTGAGAAAATTAAGCCGGAAATTATTGTAGGCCATAGCTTAGGCGGCTATTGGGCGCTTAAAATGTCTGCAGCGCACCGCATTCCCTGCGTCATTGCCAACCCCAGCCTAACTCCCAACTTCAGAGAAGACTATCCCGCCATATGCAATGATGATTTAGACAATGACATTCCGCAGCTGGCCTATTTAGAACTCGGAGATGAAATGCTGGATATGCATAATGTTCAGGAACAGCTGGAAGACTACATGCAAATTCAGGCAATTGAAGGCGGACACCACCGTCTGGAAAATCCAGAGAATATCAACATGCTGATTCAGCAAATTGAACAGTCATTCTTAAGCAAATAAAAAAGCCCTGTTTGAAGCAGGGCTTTTTTATTCAGGCGGCAGTTTTAGGCTGCGTTTGATTCCGGTCTAGATTTTTCATCCAAAACAGACCAAATATTCATGCCTAAATCTTGATGCAAATCGGGTAAATCCAGGAAAATACTCGCGCCAAGCACTTGATGATGGCATTTCTCAACCAGCTGCTTCACTGCGCGCAAAGTTCCGCCTGTCGCAAGCACATCATCAACCACAATAACTTTTTGGCCTTTGATATCTGCAGACATTTCCAAACGGTCTAAGCCGTATTCTAAACTGTAGCCCACACCAACCACTGGCGGCGGCAATTTACCCGCTTTGCGAACTAAAATCAGGCCTTTTCCAGTGCGCTGCGCCAGCAGGCTGGCCAGCACAAAACCGCGCGCTTCAACAGCAACAAAACTCTCCACTTCCGCTAACTGCTCAGCAGGAATGCTTTCGATCAAAGCATCTGTCAACTGTCCAATGTTATTCATAAATAACGGCGTAAGGTCATAGAAACAGATGCCTGGTTTTGGAAAATTTTGGACAGTACGAATGTTCGACCACAATACAGTAGACAAAGTGCTCATAGGAGAAATATAAAATAAGAAAGGAATGTATGAATTTTAACGCTAAATTCGAACAATGAACAGCCAATTTTAATTTACAAGCGATTCTAAATTACATAAGCCATTGATTTTATTATCATCATTTTTTAAATAAATATTAGCTATGCAATATCCTGATCATAATTTAACAAATAGCCATTCAAAAAGCTTCACGACTTTAGTCTAGATAGTCTTCATTAAGACTGGCGCCCGCCGCATGCTGAATCTGATTGCTGTACTCAGCCTTTAAATTGTCAGACAAAAATTATGTAAATCGTGATTTTTCTGACATTTTTTGTCCCTGCTGGACATTCTGCTTTTTATTTCGCTGATTAAACTCTTATTCACTTTACTTTATGATCAGAACTGCGTAAAAATTTACGCCAAGAGTTTGCTGTTAAAGTCATATTATTAGAGTCTTGCAGTATCTGGAATTTTAGCTGATCCCCGGTTTAGATCAGTTTTTGGAGAATCAAATGAAAAAGTATCAATGCATCGTTTGCGGATGGATTTACGACGAAGCAGAAGGCTGGCCGCAAGACGGTATTGTCGCCGGCACAAAATGGGACGATATTCCAGATGACTGGACTTGCCCGGATTGCGGTGTTTCAAAAGCCGACTTTGAAATGGTTGAAATTTAATTCATAAAAACAAAAGACCATGCCGTTATGGTCTTTTTTTACGTCTTTAAAAATAGATTAATGCGCTTGGAGTAGAGTATGCACCCTATTGTCATTATTGGTTCAGGTATGGCGGGCTATGCAGCTGCACGTGAATTCCGCAAGCTGAACGCCGAACAAGAACTTATCATGATTTGTGGCGATGACGCAGCGAACTACGCAAAACCCACTTTATCCAATGCCTATACGGGCAAAAAGGCGCCAGAGCAAATTGCATTAGGCGATGCAGCAAAAATGGCTGCGCAGTTAAATATGCAAATCATCAACCACACTTGGGTGAAATCGATTGATGCCGCCGCGCATCAGCTGCATCTTGAGAACACTGAGGGTTCAGCAGCAATTCAAAACTATTCCAAATTAATTTTAGCAGTCGGCGCAAATCCAATCCGTCTTGCGATCGCAGGTGATGGCAGCGATGACATCCATGTCGTAAACAGCCTGAATGACTATAAAGCCTTCCGCAGCCAAATCGATCAAAGTACCGATAAGCGTGTGGTGATTTTAGGCGCAGGCTTAATTGGCTGTGAATTTGCCAATGATTTGCAAAATACAGGCCACAGCGTCACCGTCATTGACCTTGCGCCACAGCCGCTGGGCCGCTTATTGCCAGCGCATGTTGCAGAGGCATTTAAAGAGAATTTAGAAGAGACCGGCATTCACTTTGTACTGGGGACTACCGTCGAAAAAATTTCCAAAGCCAGCCATGGCCACTATTTAGTCACTTTAGCCAATGGACAGAGCCTGAAAGCGGATACCGTTCTTTCTGCAATTGGCCTGCAGCCGAATATTGACTTGGCGAAAGCGGCTGGCATGCATACCAGCCGCGGCATCTTGACCAATGCCGGCCTAGAAACCAACCTGCCTGATATCTATGCCATGGGCGACTGTGCCGAAGTCAATGGCACCCTGCTGCCTTACGTCATGCCGATCATGCAGCAGGCGCGCGCGCTGGCGAAGACGCTTAACGGCGAGCAGACCGCGGTGCATTATCCGGCTATGCCCGTCGCGGTGAAAACGCCTGCTGCGCCGCTGACGGTATTGCCTGCGCCCGTGGATGCCGACGTCACATGGGAAACAGAGGAAACAGAAGACGGCATGCTGGCGAAAGCGACTGACAGCGCAGGCACATTGCGCGGCTTCGTGCTGCTGGGCGCTGCCGCTGGCAAACAGCGCCTTGCGTTAACCAAGCAGGTTCCGGACTTGATTCCTGCATCCATTTAAGCGTTTAATATAAGGACGTTTTTCACATAAAACGTCCTTATATGGGGAGAATAATAATGAATAGCGCATTACAATTTAACAATTCTCCGTACACAGCATTTATGCATGAAACCAAAGTCGATTTAGGCAATGGCATTGAGCTGCACGTAGAAGCTGGGGGAAACCCAGAACATCCGCCAATCATGCTGGTCATGGGCTTAGGCGCTCAAATGCTGTATTGGCCCGATTTCTTTTGCAAATCCCTGATCGATCAAGGCTACCGGGTTATCCGTTTTGATAACCGCGATATTGGACTGTCTTCAAAAATCAGAAATAAAGGCCCGCGCCTGAATACCCTCAAACTGATGGGCCGATTTATGCTGGGGCTGGAAAATCAAGGCGCGCCATATAATTTGCATGATATGGCAGAAGATGTTTCGCTGCTGATTGACCGCATGGGTTTAGACAAAGTGAATATCATTGGCGCCTCAATGGGCGGAATGATTGCGCAAATCCTTTCGGCAAAATATCCTGAAAAAATCAATAAGCTGGGCTTAATGTTCACCAGCAACAATCAGCCGCTCTTGCCGCCGCCGTTCCCAAAGCAATTATTCAGCCTGATTGGCAAGCCTGAATCACATGACGAAGAAGGAATCGTCAATCATAGCCTGAAGGTTTTCAACATTATTGGATCGCCTGGCTATATCAATCAGCTGGAAGCCATCCAAACCGCCCGCAAGCTATATCAGCGAAGTTATTATCCAGCGGGTGTACTTCAACAGTTTTTAGCAATATTATGTACAGGTTCACTGCTGAATCTGGACAAACAAATACAGAAAGAAACCTTGGTTGTTCACGGGTCATGCGATCGCCTGCTCCCGCCCAGCCATGGCAAAGCTGTTGCGAAAGCAATTTCCGGCGCTAAATTTGAATTAATTGATGGAATGGGGCATGATATCCCTCCGCATTTTATTCCATATATTAGCGGTTTATTTGCTGATCACTTTAATTCATAAACATTAGGTCACTATGGCTGCATTACCATCTCTAAGACAGCTGTCATATCTCGTAACGCTGTCAGAAACGCTGCATTTTACTGAAGCTGCGCGCCGTTCATTTGTCACCCAGTCCACATTGTCTGGCGGCATTATGGAGCTTGAGCGTTTGTTAGGCGGCGTACTTGTTGAACGCGACCGTCAAAATGTCCGTTTAACACCGCTTGGTGAGCAGGTTGTTGCCCGAGCACGTGTTCTCTTGGCCGATGCGCAGGACTTAATGCGCCTGAGCCGTGAAATGAGTGAGCCGCTCACAGGCGATTTGCATCTCGGCATTATTCCCACCATTGCGCCATTTATTCTTTCACAGCTGCTGGATGAAGTGCACAAGCAGCTGCCGAAAATTCAGCTGCATCTGCATGAAGCGCAGAGTGAGAAAATTGTTGAAAAATTGGAGCACGGCAACTTAGATATGGTTGTTTTGGCATTGCCATTTGATACACGCAGCCTGAAAGTTGCTGAAATTGCAAAAGAAAGCTTATATTTAGTTTATAACCGAGCTGACCAAAACGCTGCCAATGCCGTTTCTCTAGATGATTTAGATTTATCACGCTTGATGCTGCTGGAGGAAGGCCACTGCCTGCGTGACCACGCATTAAGCGCCTGCCCGGTTGGCGAGCGTAAAAATGACCACCGCTTAAAAGCCAGCTCACTGCCGACCTTAGTGGAAATGGTTTCTGCAGACCTAGGCTTTACCCTGCTGCCGGAAATTGCTTTGCATGCCAATATGCTTAAAGCCGATGCAAACATAGCTGTTAAACCCATTGAAGCAGGCCCTAGCCGGACATTGGCATTGATTACCCGCAAGAGTACGCCGCTGCAGAGCGAGTTCGACGTCTTACTGCAAATCATGCAAAAAATCATGCACAATCTGCATTAATACGACTGTAATTCTTATATTAAAAAGGAGCCTGCATGGCTCCTTTTTTTCAATTGAAAAAAAGAAAAAAGGCAAGCCAATTCGGTTGCCCTTTTAAGGAAATAATACAAATGATTTCAAACTCGAAGATCAAATCATTTGTATCCTTGATAAATCTTCTTCCTAGCCAGATAAGTCAGAAGATGCGGCTATACTAGAACGCCATCAGCTTTTGTCCTATCCCTATTTTTGGGTATTTTTTAACAATTATTTGATTAAAAGCAAATATAATCCCTTTTAAATGATCAATTTGAATTTGTTTTTGTGATTTTCATCATACTTAACAACTAATATCCAAAAATGAATGCACCGCCCCTTCTCTTTATTTACTGTACAGCCAGCCGTGCATCAGCGCATATAAAAAGAGAATAGTCAGCTATAGTTTTTTTACTCTGCCTGCATATCGCCCTTGGCAGAGTGATCCAATACCTTCCTCTTCAGCAAAGTTTACACATTGCATCACCAGCGGCCCAATTAAACAAGAAAAATACATGATTATTAAAATAAATATTATTCAACAACAACTTAAATATAATACATTGATTTAAATCCCTATTTCTAGGGATAGATATTTACGTCAATCTAAGGCAAAGTTTCAAAAACAAAGCATAACCATATTCATAATTTTTTGATGTTAGAGTGACCCTATTCATGCATAACGAATTAATTCTGCCTGTGCCCGTACTGATCATTCATCAGGGCAGAATCACGCCGGCCTTGCAGCCGCACAGCATCGTCTTGCATATCATTTTGAAAGACTTAGGTTACCCTGAAGAACTGGTGTTATCTGCAAATTCCGAAGAACAAGCAAATCAAGTCACCGCTGAACATTTACCCAATTTAGTTTTTTTAAATATTCAAGACCGCAGCAATTTGCGCGCCATTCAGAACATCAAGCAACTTTATCCGTTCAGTTATCTCATCACAATTCATGAAGGCATATTCAAGTCGGCTGAAATTCTTGAGGCGATTCAACTCGGCGCGGATGCCTATTTGCTGAGTGATGCGCCTGCAGAACAGCAATTTCAGCATCTTAAGTGCATTTTAAGCGGCGGCGCCATTTTGCATCCGCAGCTGGCTCAACTGCTGCAAAAGCAGTTCAGCTCAGCCAGCAATCTGCCAGCTCATCATTTATTCAGCCCTGCAGAAACGCAAATTTTAGGACACATCAGCCACTCAGAATCAGCAGCAGAAACTGCGTCCTCTTTAAAAGCCTCTGAATATCAAATATACAGCTTTATTAAAAATATATTCCGGAAAATCGCCCTGCAGAATAAACAAAAAAAGGGCTAAGCCCTTTTTTTGTTTATTCAATTACTTGATTAAATCCAGTAAAATACGCTGCGCATTATGCGGTTCTTCAGCATCAGCCGCTTGCACCCGCACCCATATTCCATCAGCCTGAAGCAGCCATGCCTGCTGATTATCTTTTAAGTAATTCACTAAACCTTGCTGATAAATTCGCTTCTTCAGCGCCGCATCTTCAATAGGGAAGCAGGCTTCTACACGGTTAAACAAATTGCGGTCCATCCAGTCAGCGCTAGAGCAATAAATACGGGCATCGCCATTATTGCTGAAATAATAGACACGGGTATGCTCCAGAAAACGGCCGACAATCGAACGGACACGGATATTTTCTGACAGGCCTGGCAAACCTGGGCGCAGGCAGCAAATGGAGCGGATAATCAAGTCGATTTGAACGCCCGCCTGCGACGCGTCATAAAGCTTGTTGATCAGCTGGACTTCCGTCAGGGCATTTACCTTCACAATAATTTGTGCAGGCTTCCCTGCTTTGGCATTGGCAATTTCATCGTCAATAAAGTTGATCAGCTGTGCATGCAAAGTAAATGGCGCATGCAGCAGCTTTTTCAGTTTCGCCATTTTGCCCATGCCGGTCAGCTCTTGGAAAATGCGGTGCACATCTTCACACAGCTCTTTATCCGTAGTCAGCAAGCCATAGTCTGTATAAATGCGGGCATTGCCGGCATGGTAATTGCCTGTGCCCAAATGCACATAGCGCACCAGCTTATTATTTTCACGGCGCACCACTAAAATCATTTTAGCATGCGTCTTGTAGCCCACAATGCCATAGACCACCACAGCGCCTGCTTCCTGCAGCACATTGGCAACCTCAATATTTGATTCTTCATCAAAACGGGCGCGCAATTCAATTACAGCGGTTACTTCTTTGCCGTTGCGCGCAGCTTCCGCCAGCACCTGCACGATTTCGGAATCGGGGCCGCTGCGGTACAAGGTTTGCTTAATCGCTAAAACTTGCGGATCCCGCGCAGCTTCACGCAGCAAATTAATCACAGGCGCGAAAGATTCAAATGGATGATGCAGCAGAATATCCTGCTTCTGCATTGCGCTGAAAATATTCTCAGCTTTTTTCAGCACTTTGGGAATGACCGGCGTATGCGAGTCATAACGCAAGTGCGGGCGCTTAAAGTTGGATAATAAGCGCGCTAAGTTCACAGGGCCATCGACTTTATAAAGCTGCTCTTGTTCAAGATCAAACTCGTCCAGCAGATAATCATAAATATGCTTAGGGCAATTATGCGTGACTTCCAAGCGTACTGCACGGCCAAAACGGCGTGAGTTCAACTCGCCTTTTAATGCTTTCGCCAAGTCTTCGACATCTTCATTCAAGGCTAAATCGGCGTTGCGTGTCACACGGAATTGATAGCAGCCTGTTGCCGTCATGCCTGGGAACAAATCGGACACATGCTCATGAATAATCGCCGACAGCATCACATGATGCTCTTTGCCGCCTGTCAGCTCATCCGGCAAGCGCACAACCCGAGGCAGTGAGCGCGGTGCAGGCACAACAGCCAAATCAATTTGCCGGCCAAAAGCATCTTTACCCTCTAGGGTGATGATAAAGTTAAGGCTCTTATTCACCAAGCGCGGGAAAGGATGCGCAGGATCGAGGCTGATCGGTGTCAGTACGGGCGCAACTTGTTCCTGAAAATACTTTTTCACCCATGCCGACTGGGCTGGCGTGAGTTCGCCGCGGCGCAGGAAACAAATATCTTCTTCACGCAATTTAGGCAGAATTTCTTCATTCAAAATACGGTACTGGCGCTCAATCGCCGCATGCGCAGTCGCTGAAATTTGATCTAAAACCTGCTTTGGCGTCAAACCATCCGGCGTATGGCTTTCATTGCCCAAATCCAGCTGCTCCATCATGCCTGCAACACGGATTTCAAAAAACTCATCTAGATTCCGTGAAAAAATCAGCAGGAAATTCATGCGCTCAAGCAACGGATGCAAGGGGTCAACCGCCTGTTCCAAAACACGCAGATGGAAATCTAAAATCGAAAGCTCACGATTGATGTAGCGATCATTATAAGTATATTCAGTAGATGCCAAAGATGTGTCAGCTGCCGTATTCATGTCTAACCTATGATTTTTGAAAGTGCGGTGCATAACGCTAAGTATGCTTCAAATTTATGACAATTTCATAAAAAAAAGCCTAGAAATCCAGGCTTTTTATCAAAAATTTTTACTTCGGCCACAGCTTTATGGAATATGGCTGTAACGCATGTATTTTTGAATCATGCGCTTACGGTATTTAAGCTTAGGGTCGTTGCGGTGGTCTTGATAATATTTTGGATTCGGCAAAATGGCGGCCAAGAATGCAGCCTGCTCACGGCTTAAACTGCGCGAGCTTTTGCCAAAATAATGCTGTGACGCGGCTTCCACGCCATAAATATTTTCACCAAACTCCACCGAGTTTAAATACACTTCCAAAATGCGCTCCTTAGACCACATGCGCTCCATCATCCATGTCGCGACAGCTTCCTGACCTTTACGTACAAATGACCGCTTATTATAAAGAAAAAGATTTTTTGCCAACTGCTGTGAAATGGTTGAGCCGCCAGCTACTACCCGCCCCTTGTCTTTATTGCGTTCAAGCGCAAACTGCATGCCGGCCCAGTCAAAACCATTGTGCTGCAGAAACTTGCCGTCTTCTGCCGCTACAACTGCATGTTTCACATAATCGCTGATTTTGTCATAGTCACGCCATTGGTGCTTAATCGGTTCTGACGGGTCTGACCAATAGTCCAGGCGCATCATCATTGTGGTTTCAACGGGATGGGTACGCCACCACGCTAAACTGGCAAAAATCCATAACTGAACCAAAAGCACTAAACTGAAAAGTATGAGTAAAGTGCGGGCAAGAAAGGCTTTCATGTCAGTCTGATGCTCCTGAAAATTGCTTTTTTCATGTTAAGCTTGTTATTAAACGAATAATCATCCAAAAGAATAGCATGCCAGAACTTTCTCCTCCTCAAGTAAACCGTAAACTGGAAATTCACCTGTGGTGGTTCACCGCACTGATGATCGCTGTCAATGTCGGCCTATTTGCGTGGCAAGTACTGCATGGCATGGATATCAGCAGCCCAAGCACCGCTGATGCTATCCGCTGGGGTGCTGATTATGCGCCTTTAAGTTTTTTAGCGGAACCCATCCGCCTCATCAGCAGCATGTTTTTTCACTTTGGCCTGATTCACCTGATGCTGAATATGTGGGCGCTGTATATTTTCGGCAGCATTGCTGAACAGATGCTGGGGCGCGTGTATTTTATCGGACTGTACTTTTTAGCCGGCATCAGCGGCTCTCTGCTGAGCGGCTACGTCTCTATTCAAGACAGCTATGAACTCATCCGCCTAGGCGTAGCCAACCGCGAATTATTGCCAAGTGTCGGTGCAGGCGCTTCTGGCGCTGTGATGGGGATTGGCGCCGCACTCACTGTACTGTCACTGTTCCCGGTCTTGCCTCAGCAGCGTTTCCTGCTGGATAAAAAGACCTTAGTCAGCGTCATGGCCATTAACTTAGCCATGGGCTTTATGATTAGCGGCATCAACAATGCAGCCCATATCGGCGGCATGCTGATGGGGGCATTTCTGGCAGGCGCATGGTATTTGGGGCAGAAAATTCAGCACAGCGCTGCGGTGAATTGCTGCAGCCTCTTGATTGGCGCAGCGCTGTGCTGGATCACGTATCAGTATTGCCTGTCTCTGGTGGTCTATATTGAACCGCTTTGGCAAGAGCTGGTGCTGATGATGAACAGCGCTATACGCTAGGCCAAGCGCCGGTACTGCAAAACAGCTGAGATGAATTACTGATTCATCTCGCGCAGGCTCTGCAAAGGCGGAATCTCCGTCAGGTAACTCAGGCGATAGCGCCCAATCAGCGCGCAAAGCAGTGTCATCAGCACGGGTAAAATCAGCCAGATTTCCCAATGCGGCTGTATGGCCAGTTCCATACGGTAGCTGGCAATAGCGCTGATCACTTCTGCAAACAGGCAGGAAACAACACCTGCAATTAAGCCCATAAAGCCAATTTCCAGACTTAGCATGCGTTTCAGCCTGTGCTTGGAACTGCCGAATGAACGCAGCAGCGCCACTTCTCGCTTGCGTTCATCCATCAGTAAATTCAGGCAGGCAACCAGTACTAAAATGCCGGATAGCGCAACCAAAACGGCTAATATCGTAATGATCTGCACCAGCAGGCTGACCACACGCTTCACTTCATCCAAAATTAAGGTCACATCAATAAATACAGTGCTGGAAAACTGCTGAATCAGCTGAATCAGCTGCGGTTTTTCGGCTTCAGGCACATAGAAGCTGCCCAGATAACTGCCAGCATTTTCATCCATGCTCTTCGGAGAAAAAATAAAGAAGAAATTGGGACTGAAGCTTTCCCATTCCACACTGCGCAAATTTACGACTTTTGCCTGCAGCATGCCCTCAGGCAAACTGAATGTCAGGCGGTCACCAATTTTGATGCCCAGTTCTTCCGCGGTTTTGATTTCAACCGAAACTTCATTGGCATGGCCGAATTTGGCTGCGCCGCTGACCGTTTTATTGTCGGCAGGAAGTGCCGAAGCTTGCGTTAAATTCAATTCACGGCGCAATGAATTATTGTTTTTCACCAGCTCATCGGCAAAAGGCTGATCATTTTTGGCGACCAGCCGTCCGCGGATGTTCGGATACAGCGGCGTGCCTTTCCAGCCATGCGCCTGCAGCTGCTGCTGAAAGGCCGGCATGTCCATGGGCGGCAAGCCGTAAACAAACTGGTTGGGCGTGCCTGCGGGCAATTGCTGCTGCCAGCGCTCCAGCAAGTCTGTGCGCAATACAGCCAATACCGTAATTAAGCTCAAACCCAGCGCCAGAGCCGTAATTTGAAATGCGGTTTGATACGGCGTACGCACATAGGCAGAAATACCGATCTTTAAGTTTCGGATGAATTTCAACACAGCCCAAATAAAAGCATACAGGACTGTACATAAAACCATAATGGCGCCAATTACCCATGCCGTCAGCATCAGATTCTCAGTCAGCACAGCGCTGAACAGCGCCAAACTGGCGGTGCCTGCCAGCAGCATCCACAGCATCGACTGCACTGATTTTTCCTGCTGGCGGATCACCCGTATCGGCGGCGTGTGCAGCAATTGCCACAGGCTAGGCATGACAAAGCCCAGCAGCACCGCAGCGCTGGTCAGCATCGCAATTGGCAAAGGCCCCTGCATCATATCCAGCGCGGAGAATGCAATATTCAATTGCGGAATCAACTGCAGCATCAGCTGCAGCAAGCCGTAGCCCAAGGCAATGCCGGCAGCGCTGCCCAAAATGACCGCCAGCCCAAACACCACTGCCAGCAATGACAAATAGGCCCAAAGAATCTGCTGTTTGGATGCGCCCATGCAGCGCATGAGCGCAATGCAGTCTTGATTCTGCTGTACATAGCGCTGGCTGGTTAAAGCAATGGCAATCCCGCACAGCAGAATAGTTAAGATATTCGCCAGCTGCAAAAAAGTATCCAAATTGGCAATCGGCTTCATCAAACGAGTATTGCCTTCACTGGCATTTATCAGACGCAGGCTGCTGTGTTCATCTGCAGATTGATTTTCAGCATTTGCAACATTCTGCTGATCGCCTTCCCCTTCTTTTCTGACGGGGCGGAGCTGTTTGAACCGCTGTTCAAATTGCTGCGTCTGCTTTGCATCGCCTGCCAGAAGCAGGCGGTATTCAATCCGGCTGCCCGTCTGTACGGCATTGGTTTTTGCCACATCTTGCCGTGAAATAATTACAGTCGGTGAAAACCCGCTGAAGCCCAGCTCCTGATTGGAGTCATGAGCAATTTTGGCGGCCACCTTAAATGTGCCGTCTGCAATCTGCACCGCATCGCCTATTTTGAGATGAAGCAAATCCATTGCCCGCTGGCTCAGCCAGATTTCACCCGGCTGAATGGCTTTCGCCGCAGGCCTGACACGCAGCTCGCCCCTTAAGGGAAAACTGGGATCAATGGCTTTTACATTGACCATGACAAACTGATCTGCTGTATGCGCCATGGTGCCAAACATGGTGACTTCGGACTGCCGCAGCTGCTGCCGGGATGCTAAGTCTTTCCAAAACTGGGCGATCGGCTCATTGTCTGAAAGCATCAAATCTCCAGCCAGCATTTCTGCTGCCTGCAGCGCCACAGCCTGCTGCACCTGCTCATTGCTGAACTTCAAGGCTGTCGTGGCGCTGATTGCTAATGTCAGCGCAATCAGCAGCAAATAGCCTCCTGTGCTTCTAAAACTTTGCGTCAATAAAGGACGAAATAAAGCATTCATTTCATCCTCCCTGCCTATGCTCAATCAGCTGCCCATCCGCCAACTCATAATGCCGCTGACACTGGGCTGCCAGTTGCGGATCGTGCGTCACTAAAATTAAAGTTGTCCCCAATTCACGGTTCAGCTGGAACAGGAGCCGTTCAATTTCTTTAGCAGTCGCACCATCCAGATTGCCTGTGGGTTCATCGGCAAAAATAATTGCCGGTTCGCTGACCAGCGCGCGGGCAATAGCAACCCGCTGCTGTTCGCCGCCAGACAATACTTTCGGGGTTTGCATGGCTTGGCGCGCCAGCCCCACTTTAGTGAGCAATGCATGCGCCTTTTTCTCGGCGGCCGCATAGTGAAAGTGTGGATGCAGACGCAGCGGCAGCATGACATTTTCCAGCGCCGTCAAATGCGGCAGCAATTGAAAAGACTGAAAAACGAAGCCAATATGCTTCAAGCGCACGGCGGCGCGCTGTTCTTCATTTAACTGCTCAATGGATTCTCCGCAGACCTTAAGATGTCCTGCACTGGCCTGATCCAGCGTGGCCAAAATGCCCAGCAGCGTTGACTTGCCTGAACCCGAACGGCCGGTAATCGCCACCTGTTCCCCGGCAAAAATTTCTAAATTGATCTGCTCAAAAATGCACAGTTCTTGAGAACCCAGCTGTATCTTTTGTGTCAATTGCTGTGCAGAAATTATCGCTTGTGGCAAGATGGATGGGTCAGTCGGAATTTGGCTCATATCTTTCCTATCTTCAGGGTTATATGCAGGATCTTATGCAGAGTCTTATGCAAAATCGCTATCTTAAAAATCAGGTGCTGCCGTATTTGGCTATTCTCGGCTTCAGCCTATTTCCCATGCTGGCCTGTGCCAAAACCATTCTAATTGTCGGCGACAGCTTAAGCGCCGGATATGGCATGCAGCCGCAGCAAGGCTGGGTGTACCTGCTGCAAAAACGCTTAGACCAACAGTATCCGAAAGCGCATAAAGTGGTCAATGCAAGTGTGAGCGGAGAAACCACCAGCGGCGCTTTGGCGCGGCTGCCGAAACTGCTGCAAATGCATGCGCCGCACGTGGTGGTGATTGAGCTGGGCGGCAATGACGGCCTGCGCGGGCAGCCGCCGCAGATGATTCAGAAAAACTTGGCGCAGCTGATTCAAAAAAGCCAGCAGGCCAAAGCTGAAGTGATTTTATTGGGCATGAAAATTCCGCCTAATTACGGAACAGCCTACAGCAAAGCTTTTGAAAACAGCTACAAAACCGTCAGCCAGCAATACAAAGTGACGCTGCTGCCGTTCTTTTTAGAAGGTGTCGCAGGCAAAAAGGATTTGATTCAAAGTGATCAGATTCACCCCAATGCCAAAGCGCAGCCGATGCTGCTGAAGAATGCCTATCCCTATATCGTCGGTGCGCTCTAAAAACACACAAAAAAAAGGCGCTGTTGATCAGCGCCTTTGATGCATTACATCATTTTGACTTTGACTTAGAAATCGTAGAAAGTTACTTCGCCGGTTTCCAATGAATACTCAGCGCCAACAACTTTCAGTTTGCCTTGGGCAATTAAGTTTTCCAGTACGGCAGAACCGTGACGCAGCTGATTGACGGATGCAAATACATTCGAACGCACCGCATGCATCGATAATTTAGCTAAATCATCTTTCAATTCAGTTTGCAGCAGAATTTCAACCGATGGGCGCACACGGTTCACAATAGACATCAGGTTTGCTGATGGCGGTGCTTTAGGGTTCATCAATGCTTCAATCGTTGAGTGAATTGCGCCGCAATGCGTATGGCCTAAAACAATCACCACAGGACAGCTGAAACTTTCCGCTGCAAATTCCACACTGCCGACTTGCGAGGGCGCAACAATGTTGCCAGCCACGCGAATCACAAATAGATCGCCCAAACCTTGGTCAAATACCATTTCGGCAGGAACACGCGAGTCTGAACAGCCCAATACAATGGCAAACGGTTCTTGGCTTTCCGCCATTTCTGCGCGCTGCTGATGCGTCAAAAGCTTAAGATGCTGCGTTTGACCATTTACAAAACGTTCATTCCCTTTTTTTAAACGATCTAAAGCTTCTTCTGCTGTTAGCATGGTCTTCCACCCTGATTTTAAGTTGGATTATTTTAATCCCCTGTCTGGTGAATGTCACTTGCAAAAACAGCTGAGAATCGGCTTTTCTTCACGCATATTTTCACAGGATCAATTTTGCAGCTGCGCTATGTTTTTTTCTGCATTCCGCTGCCCATCGCAGGATATTTTGGGAATAAATAGGAAGAAAATGCCAATCCGAAATATTTTGATCTAATTTTTTCGGTCATTTTCAAGACACAGTTCACATTTTATTCAAGCTCAATTAACTCCGTCAAAAAGCTGCGCGTGACAATCACAACATTTAAACTACAATTATCTTCATAAATAATTCAATTAAGCGAATGTGCTCATTCAGTTAATTTTTAAATAAATGAAAGAACAAATTCCTGCTGTTTTTTAGGGGTAACATCAGTCAATGAAGGGACTACATTCGACTTTCGGCCGGGTATTGAAATGTGCAAGCCTTTGCGGCCTGTTCATATTTTCTCAGCCCAGCTTTGCCGCCGGCAATCACCCAGCGGCAACTGCTCAGCCCGCAATTTTGCAAAACTATTTAGTGCAGGAACGCAAAGCCGCCGGCCTCAGCTCAAAAACAGTGCAGATCGGCAATATTACATGGAGCTATAATGAAGGCGGCTCCCGCGCCAACCCCTCCATTTTGCTGATTCATGGGCTGGCTGGAAACCGAGACAACTGGAGTCGCGTGGCGCACTATCTGACGCCCTATTATCATGTCATCATTCCCGATTTGCCCACCAATGGCGATACGAAAGTTCCTGAAAATTTTGACATCTCCATTCCAAACGTCACTGAGCAGCTGCGCCAGTTTGTTGAAAAAATTGATATAGAAGATCGGCTGAATGTTGCTGGACATTCACTGGGCGGTTCGATTGCGACGGTTTATGCTGCGCAGTATCCATTTGATACGCAAAGCTTATTTCTGCTGAACAGCGCCGGCATTTATAAGCATGCGCTGACGCCTTATACGCAGAATCCATCCTCCTTAAAGCAGCTGATTGTATCCAAGCCGGGTGATTTTGACGGCGTGATGCACCAGCTGATGCAAAATCCGCCTGCTGTGCCTTTTAAGCTCAAGCAAGCGCAAGAACAGCAGCTGATTGCCCAAGCGGAGCAAACTCAGAAAATGATTGATCAGGTGGTCACTTTAAACCGGATTTATACCCCAGACAGCTTTGCCCGCTTAACCAAGTCAGTCGAAGCGCCAACGCTGATTCTATGGGGCAGGCAGGATAAAATTATTAATGTTGAAGCGGCAAATGAATTAAAAACATTATTGAAACGCGCTGAAGCACCTGTCATCCTTAACAATGTGGGCCATGTACCCATTATTGAAGCGGAGCAGGCCGTTGCAGACCATTACTTGCCATTCCTTGCAAAAAGCCAGAAGTTTAAAAATCCACTGATGGATAAACTTATTCCTTTAAACTAATTCACCCGGTTTTAAATAGACTGGGGATTCAGGGACAGCATGCAGCAGAATCCAATGATTGAGCAATTGATCGAAGCTCATCTTAATTTTTTAGACCAGACCTTTGCTGAATCTGGCACTGTCCAATCTGAGTTTTTAAATTTTTATCACTGGTTCAGAAAGCAGCCCTTGCAGCAGCTGTGGTCTTTTGAACAAATCCACAGCCTGATTGAAAAGCAAATTTTAGACACGCCTGCCAGCGGTTTTCTGATAGAACAAATTGCAGAACACATTAAATTCGCGCTGATTCACCCGATCAATGAAACCACGCAGATTGCGGATGTTATTTCGGTACTGACTATTGATAAAATTGCGCAATATGTGGCCAGCAAAAGCGGCCACCGCCAGCGCTTGATTAAGACCGTAGTCAATAGCCCGGCTTTTTCCGCCATGATCAGCCAGCTGATTCAGCACTCCATTCAGGACTATTTAGATAATTCGGTTATCGCAAAAAGCGTCCCGGGCGTGTCGCGTTTTATGAAAATGGGCAAGTCAGTTTTAGAAAATGTCACCGATACCAATTTAGATGATGCTGTCGGCAAATACCTGCAGAAGAATATTCTTAAACTCAGCCAAATGAGTGAAACTGTCCTCAATCAGCACTTTGACGATCATAAGCTGTATCATTTTCAGGCCAATTTGTGGCATAAAATTAAAGCCATGCCGGTGTCAGTGCTGAAAAACTATATTGAAGTGCCAGATTTACCGCAAACGGTTGGCATGGGTGCAGAGATTTGGGACTTTATCCGTCAAAGCGGATATTTAAAACAGCAAGTGCATGACGGCGTCTATGCGTGGTATATCCGAAATGCAGAGCGTCCTTTTGATTTATTGCTGCGGGATTTAAACATTGATGAGGCGCTGATTGAGACAGAGCTGCAAGGCTTACTCAACCCTGTCATTCAGCAGATGATCCGTTCAGAATATTTGCGTGAACGTGCTCGGCATTATTTAGAGCAGTTCTATTATGCTGAAACCACATTAAAAATTTTAGCCATAGCTGAATAAATAAAAAAGCCGCTTTACGCGGCTTTTTTATTGCAGATTAGAATCTGATATTCATACCTACAGTATATCTTCGGCCATCTAGGACAATATCATATTCACTATTGGTCACTTCTTTATTTGCAAGGTTATATACGCCTGCAGTTAAGCTCAGTTTTTCGCTCGCTTTATACACTGCACCAGCATCAATGGTGCCATAAGCCGGTGTACCGCTGCTCATTGATGTGCGGCTTAAATAATCACTGGTTTTACCGCGATAGTTATAATCCATCCATATATTCCAGCGGTCTGAAACATCATAATCCACACCAGCATTCAGCATGTGTTTTGGCATTTTATTTAAAGGCTGACCTTTAAACTCGCCGCTCTTCTGCTCTGAATCTGTGTAAGTGTAACTTGTGCTCAAACGCAAGTTATAAAGCACATCATAATCTAAAGCGAATTCAATACCCTTCATTTCAGCTTCTGCAACGTTCTTCATTTGGCTGACAAAGCGGTATGGTTTGCCATTTGCTGAACATTTCCAGTCCTGAACAGGTGAGCTGTTTGTGGTTCCTGGGGTATCACACAAACGGTCTTCCACGATCTTATCTTTAAAGTCTGATTTAAAGACCATTAAGCTGCTGCTTAAACCCAGCTCTGGATCTGAAAAATTAAAGCCTAACTCGTAACTGGTGCTCTTCTCTGGAGACAAATCAGGATTGCCGATAATCACCGCACTGCCTTTACCTGTACGGCTGCCAAAACCTTCAGAAATTTGACTAATCGTCGGCTGTTTGTAGCCTGTGCTGATCCCGCCTTTTAAAGTTAAGACATCATTTAAATGATAGATACCATAAATTCGCGGGGTGATTTCTCCACCAAAATATTCGTCTTTATTGTATCGAGCGCCAAGTGTTAACGCGAAATCATCCGTAATGTTCCACTCATTCTCTGCGTACAAAGCAAAGAGCCAGCGGTCAAGTGTAGTCAAGCCCGTAACGCTGGCTAAACCATTGGTGGTATCGGTAATTTTTTCTGTTTGGTATTGACCGCCCGCAGTTAAAGTATGATTCCCCAAGAAGAACGTGCCTTGCGTATTAAATACTTTTAAGTCTTCTTGCTTTTCATCTGCTACAGCACCGCTATACACTTTCTTGGTTGTTTCGTCTTGGTAGTATGAATCAATATTGAATGTATCGTAGTGCGCTTTATGCGTTAAGGTATACATCTCTTTTTCGTTTTCATTGGTCGATGCTTCACTTGCTGCACCAACACTTTTACCCAGTGTCGTTGTGTACTGCTGACCCGTGAAGTCATAGCGCAAGCCAATATCATTGTGCTCATCGACATTCCAAACCAATCCAGTGCCTAACTTTCTGACTTTCTTTTCAGACTCACTCGAACCTGATTTTTGCCCCTCGCCGCCAACATAGTCACTTTCATCATTGCCTTGGAAATTGCCGTCCAAGCTTAATGACAATTTATCTTTAATTAATGGGCCAGCGGCATAAAAACCAACACCATAGCTGTCATTGGCATAGTCATTATTTGATTTTGTATATTCTGGAGAAATACTGCCGTGCCAATCGCTCGAAGACGCTTTTTTGGTAATGATATTAATGACACCGCCCATGGCATCTGAACCATACAGGGATGACATTGGGCCACGAACCACTTCAATACGCTCAATCATGTCAATTGGCGGCAAATAGGCGCCAATTTTCCCGCCATCCGTACCATTGCCGTTCACAGCTCTGCCGGCACTGACAGGACGTCCATCAATAAGATACTTGGTATAGCTTGCGCCCATGCCGCGAATGGTGATTTCTTTATTATTGCCGCCGCCTTGCACGGATACGCCCGGCATGTTTTTGACTGCATCAATCACGTCGGTATATGATTTTTTTTGTAATTCTTCACCAGTAATGACTGAGATTGACGCAGGCGCGTCTGCAATATTTTGTTCAAAGCCGCCCGCAGTTGTTACCACAATGGTTTCTAATTTTGTCACATTTTCCTGCACCATTTGCCCTTCTGCATGAACGGCTGCACTCATTGC
The DNA here is from genome assembly GCF_026168575.1 of Acinetobacter entericus. Lineage (NCBI taxonomy): Bacteria > Pseudomonadati > Pseudomonadota > Gammaproteobacteria > Moraxellales > Moraxellaceae > Acinetobacter > Acinetobacter entericus. The sequence continues at coordinate 146,716 of NZ_JAPEQW010000001.1, read as the reverse complement.
TGACATCACGGCAAAAGCCAAAGCGGATTGTAATAACGGCTTATTCATATACGTATACCCACAAAAAATAATGGAGAAATAAAGTAAATTTGCGGGCAATATTAACAAAATATAAACATAATGCAATTAATATTGATAATTATTATCATTATAAGCATTCATTTTGTGTAAAAAAATAGCCTCAAACTTGAGGCTATTTTTGTTTATTCAAATGGCTTATTTAAAATAAGCGCCTTCCGTATTGCTGTGATCCGTTTGATCCACAACACGTGCAAGTTCAGGTACATGCTGTTTCAGCGTAGTTTCTACACCTTGCTTTAAAGTCAGGTCAATGGATGAACAGCCTTGACAGCCGCCGCCGAATTTAAGCACAGCTGTTAATCCATGCTCGGCATCTTCAACCACTTCAACCAATGCGCAGTTGCCGCCATGCCCTGCAAGGCCCGGATTAATTTCAGACTGAAGCACATAAGTAATGCGCTCTTCTACTGATGCATCAGGGCCGACACGCGGCACTTTAGAGTTTGGCGCACGGAAAGTTAATTGCCCGCCAAAACGGTCTTTGTTGTAATCAATCACAGCATCCAGCAAATAAGGAATGGATGGCGCATCGACAAAGGCAGGGAAATCGGGATAATCCTGTTTATAATCTGTCGGCACAACTTCTTCAGGCGCACTGTAAGCCATGCAACATTCAGCACGAGGCGTACCCGGATTTTCCACAAATACACGCACACCAATACCCGGCGTGTTTTGCTTATCCAAAAGATCCTTCAAATACTCTTGAGCAGTTGGCGTAATCAATAGGTTTGGAATTTCTTCAGCAACTGCTGTGCTGTTGTTCTCAGTCGACATGACAATATTTCCTCAAGCTGAAGCGGCTATTTTAGCTTAAGATGCGGTTTATTACGAAAAAATCAACCAAAATTGTCGGAATTATATTGAAAGCTAACGCTTATCGGGCATTTAATGGCATTATGATCAGCAAATATTGATCAATAGACCGCCAATTTATGCTGGATTTACATTTAAACCATACCGTCACTATAATCATTATTACGGTCATTGTTTCTTTTATGGCATTCCAAAATCAGAACCTCATGAACCGGCTGATTTTTTGGCCGCCAGCCATGCAGCGCGGGCAATACGACCGCTTTATCACGCACGGCTTTGTGCATGCGGACGGCGCGCATCTGCTGTTCAATATGATTACGCTGTTCTTTTTCGGCAGCATTATCGAATCCTTTTACCGCCAGTATTTTTTTGATTTAGGCTTTGTGCTGTTTTATCTGGGCGGGCTGATCGCCGCGATTATTCCGAGCTATCTGCAGCATAAAAATGATGCGCGCTGGGCAAGTTTGGGCGCGTCTGGCGCAGTTTCTGCAGTACTGTTTGCCTATATTCTATTTGAACCGTGGAAACTGATTTTCGTATTTTTCATCCCTGTGCCCGCAATTATTTTTGCAGTGCTGTACGTGGCTTACAGCGTTTGGTCCGGCAAGCGCGGCAATTCCAATATCAACCACAGCGCGCATTTATGGGGCGCAGCCTATGGCGTGATTATGACCATTATTATTGAGCCTCGCCTGCTGCCGCACTTCCTGAACAAGTTAATGCAGATTCCTTTTTAGAACATTCCAATAATCAAGATCGGCCATAAAAAAGAATTCCGCGGTATGCGGAATTCTTTTTTATTTTGAAAATTGCGGTTTTGATCAGTTTCAATAGATCTGATTATCCATCAATATTTTCAACAAGCTGGCCATTCGCAAAATGCCAGTTCCGCTGATAGGCAGACACAAATTTAGCGATGAAAATGGGCGCACGGTCTATGGCGGAGCGTTCTTTAAAATGGCCTTGAGCTTTTGCCCAGTCATAGCAGCTTTCATTCAATGGATACTCGATTAAAATACCGCTTAAATAATTTCTTTTTATCCAAAATTCAGCCTGACGGTAACTGGAAAACACAGCCGATGCCAAACCTGATTTTTGCCCATTAAAGACATAGACTTGATTAGATTTATTCATAAAGCCACCCTGCTCTTCTTGTTTTTCTGCTTAAATCATAAATGTGACTCAAGTCACATTTCAATTATTTTTTATTAAATATGCCAGATAATTGTAAGCAGGTGTAGTTTTAAACAAATTGCAGGCCACTCAGGCATTCCGCTGCAAATTTCATCTGGATCTTCACCAAAATCCGCTTATCATAAAAAGTGACCAGAATAAAAAAGGAAATTTCATATGAAAAAAACAGCTTTAATGTTCGGCATGATTTTCTGCAGCCTATTATCAGCCTGCGCAGTTCATACGCGGGAAGGCAGTATTATTGTCGATCCAGACCGCGGCTCTCACCCGCATGGCCATGGCGATTTCTGTCCGCCCGGCCAAGCTAAAAAAGGACACTGCTGAATACAGCTAAACTGTAAAAAAGCCTTCAAGCTGAAGGCTTTTAAAGTATTTCATACCACTAAAGTTCTGCGTATTTCACGATAAATCATCAAATTTTGGAACCTTATGCCACCGAGGAATTTAATTTGGCATAGATAATGTATACATCTGTATAGTAATGATTAGATCAGGTGAGATATTTTGCATGTCCAATTCTTTAGACGGTCTTCAATTTCCAAATCCATCTCAAAAGCAAAAACCCAGCACCTCTAAAGCAGGGCGGGAAATTATTGCCGAAGCCTTAGCCAGTGTAGATCACAGCGCTTCGCAAAAAGCTGCCGCTGAAAAAAACTGGCGCAAGCAGTATCCGCAATATTTTAAAGCGCTGGTGGAACATGGCATTCAAAACAGCCAAAAGCCGCTTGAAATTGCTGAAGCTGGTTTAAATAAGGCGCATCACACCTTTGAATTTTTCCGCAATGGCCAGAAGCATTTGCTGAAAGATGTTATGCAGCTGGAAGCCCAGCCTTTATATACGGTTAAACTCAAAGGTGAAAGTGAAGCAGCGCCCGATTGGTATGTGCCCTATCATGGTCAAAAACTGCAAGGTGAAGCGCTGCTGGCGCAGATCCAGAAATGGCAGGATGACGGCATTATTGAACCGAGCCATGCTGATGCTTTACGTGAGGCGGCGTCACATCCTGAATGGTTTGATTTATCTGACCGCACCATGGTCTTATTTGGCGCTGCGTCTGAAGCAGGCCCTTTAACCTGGCTGTCTAAATGGAAAGCCAATATTGTTGCGCTGGATTTGCCCAATAGCCGTGTCTGGAGCAAAATTTTAGACACCGTACAGCAAGGCAATGCCACTCTGTATGCGCCTTCAGCCGAGGCCATGCCGCAAAATACCGAAACAGCCATTTTAAAAGAAAAACTCGGCGCAAATTTATTGACTCAGATTCCTGAAATTGCACAGTGGCTGGTGAAAAACGAACATCAGCTGGATTTGGCCGCCATTGCCTATTTAGACGGTGAAAAGCACGTGCGCGTATCCATGGCGATGGATGCCATCATGCAGTATGTCAGCGCGCAGAAAGCCGACACCAGCCTGATGTATATGTGCACCCCGACTGATGTATATGCCGTGCCTGAAGAAGTGATCCATGCGTCTGCTGATAAATTCACGCAGCGCTCCAAAGCGCAGCAGCTGATCAGCACGGGCATTTCCGCCCTCTCGCGCCAGCACTTTTTCAAGCAAAACCTGCACAGTGTGATTCAGTCTGAAAATGGGCAAAAATATGGCATTGCTGACTGTCTTGTGGTTGAGCAGGGGCCAAACTATGCTCTGGCAAAACGCATTCAGCAATGGCGCGCGACATTGGCGCGTCAAAATGGCCAGCGCGTCAGCATCAATATTGCGCCATCAACTACCACGCATTCAGTCACTAAAAATCCGCTGCTGAAAGCGGCTTTTAATGGCGCCAGCCTGTTTGATGTGGAAGCCTTTAAACCCGAAACTACCAATGCCATCATGGCGGCGTTATGGATTCATGACCTGCGCAATCCACAGTCCGCAGCCAACCCGGAAGTAGAATTGCAGCATCCGCTGGAGCTGATGATGAAAGGCGCCAATCATGGCGGCTTATGGCGTGTGGCATATTTAGCGCGCACAGCCCTGCCTTTTGCCGCAGTATACGGCTTTGCTGCGGATAAATTGCCCTTAAATAAAGTCTTGGCAAAACTGAAAAAGTAAGGCTCCGCTGCCCTCTTCTATGTACAGTTTAAAACATCTGCAGGGATCAGGGCGCAGCCTTTAAATAGTCAAAATTGAAGATAATACTGCGGAAAAATGCCCATCCAATACGGCTGAGATTAAGCGCCGCCTCTCACTATTTCCCATAAAAAAACGCTGCATTGGCAGCGTTTTTCTATCAGTACTGAAGACCTAAAAACAGGCTTTAGAATACTTTCAGCAAAATCCAGTACAACGCGCCGGATAAACAAATCGTAGCCGGCAATGTAAAGATCCACGCCGATAAAATCGTACGGACCATTTGCATATTTAAGCCAGAACGATTCGCCACCATGGTGCCGGCAACCGCACTGTTCAATACGTGCGTGGTTGATACCGGCATGCCTAAACCGTCAGCCGCTGCAATCGTCGACATTGCCACCAATTCAGCAGACATGCCTTGACCGTAGGTCATATGGTTTTTACCAATACGCTCACCCACGGTGACGACAATGCGCTTCCAGCCCACCATAGTACCCAGGCCTAAAGCCAGCGCCACCGCAACTTTCACCCAAGTCGGGATATACTGCAGGAATGAATCCAAATTGCTGCGGTATTCTTTAACCGTTTTTTTCTGATCCGCATCCATCGCCGGAAGCTGATCCGCTTTGTCTAAACGCTTAAACGCCGTTGTGCTCAAGTACATATCATTGCGGATGACAGAAATTTCCGCTTCAGGAATTTCATGCACATCGCCATATTTTGCCACACGTTCGCCCAAATGATCCGTCAAACTTGCCAAAGCCGGAACCACTTGCGCATTCACTTCTTTGGTTTGAATATATTTGGTAATGACTGCACGCGCCTTTTCATCAGGAATATCAGCATGCTGCGGATAAATGATCGCCGCTGTTTGAGCAGAAAGCTGCTCAAATGACTGAATATGCTTGCTGTCTAAATTCTTGTTTAAAGAATACGCCAGCGGCACGCAGCCAATCAGAATCAGCATGATTAAGCCCATGCCTTTTTGACCGTCATTTGAACCATGCGCAAAGCTCACACCTGTGCAGGTAAAAATCAAAATCGCACGGATTAATGGCGGCGGCGGCTTATTGCCTTCAGGCGGATGGAACAGCTCCAGCTGTTTGCGGAAGACTTTTTTCACCAAAAGAAACAGCAGCGCTGCAAATGCAAAGCCAATCAATGGAGAAAACAGCAGCGCCTTACCGACTTTAAGCACTTGCTCCATATCGACGCCGCTGGCGCCCGCGCCAGCATGCAGCAGGTAATTCATAATGCCGACACCCAGGATCGAACCGATCAGAGTGTGTGAACTTGATGCTGGAATGCCTAAGAACCAAGTGCCTAAGTTCCACAGAATCGCAGCAATCAGCATGGCAAAAACCATGGCAAAACCGGCGCCTGAACCGACATTCATGATCAGTTCAACAGGAAGCAAAGCGATAATGCCGTAGGCGACCGCCCCGCTGGCCACCATGACACCCAGAAAATTACAAAAACCCGCCCACATCACTGCGACAGGCGCAGATAATGCATTGGTATAAATGACTGTTGCTACAGCATTGGCTGTATCGTGAAAACCATTCACAAACTCAAAACCGAGTGCAATAAATAACGCTGTTCCCAATAAGATCATTGAATAAAGACTTAATGCGGGAACGTGTGCCAAATCAGAAGTTAATTGAAAGCCGATATAAATCAGCGTCGAAATTATTACCGTCAAAAAAACCGGCATAAAAAATTTCGGTGTAGGCACATGAACATTCGTCGACTTAACGGCTGTCGAGGGTTGTGCTGAATCTACGGGAGTTTGATTAGAATTCATGCAAGCAGGAATGGAGGATTTAAGAATCCCCATATTGTTCAGTTTAATTGTGACAATTATATGACAAAGCGCTGTCATATAAAGCAGTTTCTCATACTTTATTGCATCTGATTCCGCACCCAAATACCGCTAAAGAATTTATGTTAATTATTATTTTTCAAATATTTAAATCCATATATCAAGATCAGCAGCTTTACAGTTTGAAATATTTCAGCACTGAAATTATTTTGAAATATTTCCGTCACAATTGCCATTACCGCTTAACAAAACACTATGATGCGCGATCAATGCTGCAAAATCATGAACTGAACCATCAGAACAGCAACATGCTTCAGCTACTCTTCAGCTGCCGAAAAAACATCCAATATCTTTTTTTTGACGGCCGCATAAACCATGAATATCAGTAATCATATTGACAATCTGTTAATATATTGCACGTTTTTAAAAACCGTCTGAGAGTTTTGAATGTCGACACTTGCCACCTTAAAAGAGCTTCTCGCCCAACGCATCCTGATTATTGACGGCGCAATGGGAACCATGATCCAACGCCATAAACTCGAAGAAGCCGACTACCGTGGTGAGCGTTTTGCCGACTGGGCATCTGACCTCAAAGGCAATAATGACCTTTTGGTGCTGACTCAGCCGCAGATTATTCAAGGCATTCATGAAGCGTATTTGGATGCCGGCGCAGACATTATTGAAACCAACTCGTTCAATGGCACGAAAGTTTCCATGTCGGATTACCACATGGAAGAGCTTGTCCATGAGATTAACTTTGAAGCGGCCCGCATTGCCAAAGCAGCCTGTGAAAAATATTCGACCCCTGACAAGCCGCGTTTTGTGGCAGGTGTGCTTGGGCCAACTTCACGCACCTGCTCAATTTCTCCAAATGTAAACGACCCTGCTTTCCGCAACATTACGTTTGATGAACTGAAAGAAAACTATATTGAAGCGGCGCATGCCTTGATTGAAGGCGGTGCAGATATTCTGCTCATTGAAACTGTATTTGATACTTTGAACTGTAAAGCGGCCATTTTTGCAGTTAAAGAAGTGTTCCATCAAATCGGCCGTGAATTGCCGTTGATGATTTCAGGCACCATCACCGATGCCTCTGGCCGTACACTGACCGGTCAAACGGCAGAAGCGTTTTGGAATTCTGTACGCCACGGCGATTTATTGTCGATTGGCTTTAACTGCGCCCTAGGTGCAGACGCGATGCGTCCGCATGTCAAAACCATTTCCGATGTGGCGGATACTTTTGTTTCAGCGCATCCAAACGCGGGCTTGCCGAATGCCTTTGGCGGCTACGATGAAACCCCTGAAGAAACCGCGGCATTTATCAAAGAATTTGCGGAAAGCGGCCTGATTAACATCACTGGCGGCTGCTGCGGTACAACACCGAATCATATCCGCGCCATTTACAATGCCGTGAAAGACATCACGCCGCGCCAAGTGCCTGAAACTAAACCTGCTTGCCGTTTAAGCGGTTTAGAGCCGTTCAACATTACCGATGATTCTCTGTTTGTGAACGTTGGTGAACGCACTAACGTGACGGGTTCGAAAAAATTCCTGCGTTTAATCCGTGAAGAAAACTTTGCCGAAGCGCTGGATGTTGCCTTGCAGCAAGTGGTTGCCGGCGCGCAAATCATCGACATCAACATGGATGAAGGGATGTTGGATTCGCAAGGCGCGATGGTGCATTTCCTCAATCTGGTTGCATCTGAACCTGAAATTTCCAAAGTGCCGATCATGATTGACTCATCGAAATGGGACATCATTGAAGCAGGCTTGAAATGCGTACAAGGCAAGCCGGTCGTAAACTCGATTTCCCTGAAAGAAGGGTATGACGAGTTTGTAGCTAAAGCACGTTTATGCCGTCAATACGGCGCTGCGATTATCGTCATGGCCTTTGATGAAAATGGTCAGGCGGATACAGCTGCGCGTAAAAAAGAAATCTGTAAGCGTTCGTATGATGTCTTGGTCAATGAAGTGGGCTTCCCTGCGGAAGACATCATTTTTGACCCGAACGTGTTTGCTGTGGCGACAGGGATCGAAGAACACAACAACTATGCTGTGGACTTCATTGAAGCCACAGGCTGGATCAAGCAGAACTTGCCGCATGCGATGATTTCAGGCGGTGTGTCTAACGTATCGTTCTCCTTCCGCGGCAATGAGCCTGTGCGTGAAGCGATCCACTCTGTGTTCCTTTATCATGCCATCAAACAAGGCATGACCATGGGGATTGTCAACGCAGGTCAAATGGCGATTTACGATGACATTGACCCTGAGTTAAAAGCTGCGGTTGAAGATGTGATCTTGAACCTGAACCAAGGTGAAAGTCAGCATGATGCAACTGAAAAATTGCTTGAAGTCGCTGAAAAATACCGCGGTCAAGGCGCCGCGCAAAAGCAAGTTGAAAACTTGGAATGGCGTGAACTTCCTGTCGAAAAACGTCTTGAACATGCTTTGGTCAAAGGTATCACCACATATATTGATGAAGATACCGAAGAAGCGCGTTTAAAATCGGTACGTCCTTTGGATGTGATCGAAGGCCCGCTGATGGACGGCATGAACGTGGTCGGTGACTTGTTCGGTTCAGGTAAAATGTTCCTGCCTCAAGTGGTGAAATCTGCACGGGTGATGAAGCAAGCGGTAGCATGGTTAAACCCGTACATTGAAGCTGAAAAAACCGGTGCGCAGCCTAAGGGTAAAATCCTGATGGCGACGGTAAAAGGCGACGTGCATGATATTGGTAAAAATATCGTCGGTGTGGTACTGGGCTGTAACGGTTATGACATCGTTGACCTGGGTGTGATGGTGCCTGCGGAGAAAATTCTGCAAACAGCGATTGATGAAAATGTCGATATCATTGGCTTGTCAGGTCTGATCACACCGTCGCTGGATGAAATGGTGTTTGTCGCCAAAGAAATGCAGCGTAAAGGTTTCCATGTGCCGCTGATGATTGGCGGCGCCACCACATCAAAAGCGCATACTGCGGTGAAAATTGACCCGCAATATTCAAATGATGCAGTGATTTACGTGGCGGATGCTTCCCGTGCGGTAGGTGTTGCAACAACATTATTGTCTAAAGAAATGAAGCCAAAGTTTGTTGAAGAAACGCGTGCTGAATATGAAAAAGTGCGTGAGCGTATTGCCAATAAGCAGCCGAAAGCAGCCAAGCTGACTTATGCTAAATCTGTTGAAAATGGCCTGAAAATTGACTTTACAGCCCATAAGCCTGCCAAGCCAAACTTTATCGGCACGCAGACTATCACCAATTATCCGCTTGAAACGTTGGTGGAATATTTTGACTGGACACCATTCTTTATTTCTTGGAGTTTGGCGGGTAAATTCCCAGCAATCTTAACAGATGAAGTGGTCGGTGAAGCGGCGACTGACTTGTATAATCAAGCGCAAGAGATGCTGAAAGACATCATTGAGAATAAACGCTTCGATGCGCGTGCAGTGTTTGGCATCTACCCTGCCAACCGTTCTGCAGCAGATTCTGTAGAAGTGTACGATGAAAATGGCGCTGCAGTGACGTATACCTTCCATCATATCCGTCAGCAGTCAGATAAAGTGACGGGCAAGCCAAACTTGTCATTGGCGGATTTTATTGCCACTAAAGATCAAGCACAGGATTGGTTAGGTGGTTTCACCGTGTCGATCTTTGGCGCAGAAGAATTGGCAAATGAGTATAAAGCCAAAGGCGATGATTATTCTGCAATTTTGGCGCAATCTTTAGGTGACCGTTTTGCCGAGGCGTTTGCGGAGCATTTGCATGAGCGCATCCGTAAAGAGTTCTGGGGCAACCAAGCGTCTGAGTCTTTAAGCAATGAAGATTTGATTAAAGAGAAGTATGTGGGGATTCGTCCTGCACCGGGCTACCCGGCTTGCCCAGAGCATTCTGAGAAAGCGACTTTGTTTAGTTGGTTAGATTCAACAGCTAAAATTGGTACAGAATTAACCACCAGTTTTGCAATGTGGCCGCCTTCAAGTGTCAGCGGTTTTTACTATGCAAACCCACAGTCTGAATATTTTAACGTGGGTAAAATCGCAGGCGATCAGCTTGAGGATTATGCGGCTCGTAAAGGCTGGACACTGGATGAAGCGAAGCGTTGGTTAGCGCCTAATTTGGATGATTCGGTTTCTTAAGTTTTTTTAAATCTCCCCTAACCCCTCTTTAAAAAGAGGGGGAACTTTTGCGTATCAAATGAGTGACGTGACAGCTCCTCCCTTTTTAAAGGGAGGTTGGGAGGGATTAATATAATGAAATAAATGATTATTTTTGCTAAATTCAAGTCATAATTTTTCACTTCATCTTTAAAAATAATGGCGACTATAAAAGCATTTAAACTAGCAAGTTTAGAATCTATATCTGATATTCTAGGTGAAACAAATACTGGTTTAACAGGTACTCAAATTTCCAAATACTTGGCAGAGTGTAATATTTATGACCCTCAATTAAATTCAACTAAACGAAAGCGTTTATACGATGCCTTAGCTTTAAAGCAAAATAATGACAAATGTGCTAATAATATTCTCAATTTTTTAAAACATGTGATGTGTCCTTCAAGACATATCCAAAATCAAGAATGGTTTTTTACAACTAGAAATCAGCTCAATATAGCCCTTGCATTTAAAGGATTAGAACTTACTGAAAGTGGTGACTTCAAACAAACTTATCACGTAAAAACATTTTCTGAAGCTGAAGAAAGAGCTCAAAATTTAAGAAAAACATTATTAGATCGAAAAATACATCATGATGTACTTACTTTTTGTAAAGCTGAATTACTTGTTGATAATTACTTTCATGCAGTATTTGAAGCAACTAAAAGCATTGCAGAGAAAATTAGAATAAAAACCAACTTAACTTCTGATGGAGGTATTTTAGTTGATGAAGCATTTTCCTATAAGGGGAAAATCCCCTATTTAGCATTGAATAATCTAACAACTGAAAGCCATGAAAGTGAACAAAAAGGGTTTATGAACTTACTCAAAGGTGTATTTGGAACATTTAGAAATACTACAGCACATGCTCCTAAAATAACTTGGGAAATAAATGAATTAGATGCCCTCGATATTTTATCAATGATTTCACTTATTCATCGAAAACTTGATAAAACTGTAGAAGCTAAAAAAATCTATGAAGGATATCTTTAATCCCTCCTAACCTCCCTTTAAAAAGGGAGGAACCCCGCGAATCAATACCATCATCAAATTCACGTGAAGTCCCTCCTTTTTAAAGATGAGAAACTATGTTTCGCAAGAGGGAGATTCTTTCAAACAATATAAATAAATCTTCTCAACCACCGCGTCAATCTCCCTCATCACCTCCCCATTATCAAACCTCAGCACTTTCAACCCCAACTGCGCCAAAGTTTCATCTCTAACCCGATCAGCTTCTAAACCTTCATCGGTAAAATGCTGCCCACCATCACACTCAATCACTACATTGGCAGCAGGACAATAAAAGTCCACAATGAAATTTAAAAGTGGCTTCTGCCGATAAAACTGCAAACCTAAAATTTGCTTAGCGCGAAGCTTTGACCACAAACGCTTTTCAGCATCAGTCATATTATTTCTAAGATCACGAGACGGTTGTTTCAAATTTTTATTATAAGGCTGCATTACAACTCACTTGGTTTTTCTAATCTTCTTTTAAGAATCTTGGGATAATAAATGTCACTCAAAATCAAAGCTGTTCTAACTTCATCTCCACCACATTCCAGTGATGCATCATCTCCCGCAGTACAATAAAGTAAACCAAACTAGAGAAACCTTTATCAGCCACCTTAGACACATAGTATTCCCTGCGCTCAACAAAGGTATTAAAAGAACTTTCAAGCTGCACGCGGTCAATTTGCTGCTGATCTGGGAAAAATAATGCTAAAACCTTTTTGAATAAGTCATCTGAAGTCATGGCGGTCTTGGGTTGGACATACTTCATCTGAACGGATTCTAACAGCTCTTCAATCAGATAAATCATCGACTCAATCGCAAGTTCATCTAACAGCCCATGACGCATACTGTTTGACTGTATAAAGCTTAAACCTTGGTCCAGCTGAATATGCTGTCCATCCATTTCAAATAAAAGTTGGTCTACGCCCAAGGAAAATTTGAGTACACCATTCAGATCAGTCATTACGTCAATCCTCCTAAGTCAAAACACACATACATTGAATGCCGTTATTACCGATCATCATCGTCAGGCCAAAATGCAATCGCGCCATCTTCGTTTGATAAGATAGCGCGATTAAAATTGAAGATCAGCAGTATTCAACTAGTTTGCTTGGGTCTTCGGTAAAAAGAAGGTCGCTAAACCGAGTAAAGGCAATAACGAACACACGCCAAATACCCATTCAATGCCTTTGACGTCAGCCAAATATCCTAAGCCTGCTGCGGCGATGCCACTCACACCGAACATTAAACCAAACATCAAACCTGCAATCATGCCAACTCGTCCCGGAACGGCTTCTTGAGCATAGACCACCATGGCTGCAAAGGCAGAGGACAGTACTAAGCCCGTAATAATCGAGAGCACGGTGGTCCAAAATAGATTGGCATGCGGCATCATCAACGCAAACGGCGCCATGCCGGCAAAAGACACCCAAATCACCGCTTTACGCCCAATTCGGTCTCCAATCGGCCCACCTGCAAATGTACCCAGAGCCACCGCTGCCAAAAAGGCAAACAAATGCAACTGTGCGCTTTGTAAACTGAGCTGAAACTTGTGCATTAAATAAAAAGTGAAATAGTTGCTGATGCTGGCGATGTACGTAAATTTGGCAAACATCAGCACGCAAATGGTCGACAGCGCGATGACGAGTTGACGCCCATGCAGTTTGCTTTGCACTTGATGCGCTTTGGCAGCCAACTATTTTTTACTGTGGCTGATGCTCCAACGGCTGACACCGAACAGTACCCAAATCGCAAGTAAGGCAAATACAATCAGCCATGCCACAGCGTGCTGTCCAAAAGGCACAATAATCAGTGCTGCCAATAAAGGCCCTATGGCTGTACCTGTATTGCCACCGACCTGAAAAGTCGATTGTGCTGTGCCAAAGCGCCCGCCCGAAGCCATACGCGCCACACGTGAAGCTTCAGGGTGAAAGGTCGAGGAACCCACACCAATCAATGCCGATGCCATGAGCAATACGATAAAATTCGGCGAAAAAGCCAAAAGCAAAATACCGCTAAAAGTCACCACCATGCCGAGTGGCAGCAGATAAGGTTTCGGATGTTTATCGGTATACAGTCCAATCCAAGGCTGCAGCAGTGATGCTGTAATTTGATAAACCAATGAAATCAGCCCCACTTGTGCAAAGCTGAGCGAAAAATTGGTTTTCAGCATCGGGTAAATGGCTGGCAAAACGGCTTGAATCAAGTCATTGAGCAGATGTGCAACCGCCACAGCTCCCACCACTTTTATGATCATGCCTTGCGGCTGCTCATTGATCGCAGCTTCGCCCATCCCCTCTTTCATTTGAATTGAAGACGACATCCCTCGCAAACTCCATGTATTTTTCATCAGGCATTGATTGTAAAATGTCATTCATAAGACTATCTTCCAATAATCATTGTATAACTGACAATTTTAAACCATACATGCCAAATTCTCTGATTCAAACCGAAATGTCCGAATTGGTGATTGGGCTTTCTTCTGAGCATACCTATCGAGAGATTACCCCCGCGCATACCCATTCGCGGGCACAGTTCCTGTATGCTTCGACAGGAATGATTCAAGTGTTCACTCCAAACCACGTCTGGATCGTGCCGCCGATGTGTGCGCTATGGATTCCGACCCATGTCGAACACAGTGTGATTTCATTAAGCCGAGTTAAACTCAATACCGCATTGGTTCAGGCCGATGCAGCTGCATTGCTGGGGCAACATTGTTTTATTATTCGGGTCAGCAAGTTATTGCATGAACTGCTCATTCGGCTCAATGCAATTGAACACATTCCACCCTCTGAACTGATCAGCTCTGATGAACTGTCTCGATCTTTACAGATTTTGATTTTTGATGAAATTCATAAAGCCAATCTGCTGCCGATTCAAATTCCATGGCCGCGAGATCGACGCTTAATGAATATTTGCCAAGCGCTGTTAAGTACGCCCGATCAGTTAAAAGATTTAAGCGCCTGGGCAGATGAAATTGGCACCAGCTCCAGAACCTTGATGCGCATGTTTCAAAAGGAAACGGGGCTGTCTTATCGGGCATGGGTTCAGCAAATGCATATTGCCCATGCCTTAAGTAAAATTGCCAGTGGTGAATCTGTTGCGCAGATTGCAAGATCACTCGGCTACAGTAATCCGAGTGCGTTTAGCACCATGTTTAAACGTCATTTGGGACAAACCCCGCAACAGTTTAAATATCAGGATGAATAGAACGATACTCGTGCCTACGCACTCAGGCGGTCGACAAATAAAATACCGTTGAGATGATCGATTTCATGCTGCACAATGCGCGCAGGAAAACCTTCAAAAGTGCTTTCCATCACCTCACCGGTCAACGTGTGATACCGCACCTTAATGCTTTGCGTACGCTGTACCTGACCGCGTTCATTCGGCACGCTTAAACAGCCTTCTTCACCTAAGGTCGTTGCCTGAGAAAACTCTAAAATTTCAGGATTGACCATGACCACGGCGTCCATTTCAGGCGCATCGGGATAGCGTAAATTTGGCCGTGAAGCCACAATAATCACCCGCTTCGAAATATAGACTTGCGGTGCAGCAATGCCTACACCGCTCCGCTCCAGCATGGTCGCAATCATGGCAGAAGCCAGCTGCATGAGCCCGCCGCTATTAAACTCCGCATCTGAGACGCGGGCGGCTTTGAGTCTTAAAATATCTTCACCGCGCTGGGCGACCGGCAATACTGTGCTCATACATGATCTCTTGCGAATGAAAGGCGTAAACTAGACTGTACAGAAAAAAGTCTATGAATATTTTGCATGCTTTAATCATAGCTTAAGCTTGATAAGGTAAAAAAGACCGCTTCTGCAAGATTCCTCATTCACTGATAAGTAAACTCCCTATGTTTGACTGGTCCTCGCTGGTGCAGCATTACGGCTATCTTGCTGTTTTAATCGGTTCTTTTTTTGAAGGCGAAACCGTGCTCATGCTTGGCGCCTATGCCGTGCATCAGCACATTTTGTCTTTTTGGCCGCTGGTTGGCATTGCGATGTTTGGCGGCTTTCTCGGGGATCAGTTTTATTATTTTATCGGCTATAGATATGGCTACAATTTCATCCGAAGCCGCCCAAAGCTCAATAAAAAATTTAAACGCGCCAGCCAAATGATTGTCCGCTTTCCAACCCTGTCTATTTTACTGATGCGCTTTTTATGGGGCCTCAGAACGATTATTCCTATGAGTTTCGGCATTCTGCGCTATCCTGCAATGCGCTATTTGGCCGTCAATCTACTGGCCAGCTTTATCTGGGCCTTTGTCGTGATCAGTGTTGGCATGCAGGTCAGCCATTGGCTGCATGTGTTTTGGCATATGCTCCTGCCGCATCAAAAGAAAATCTTCATTATCGCCGCCGTCATCAGCTGCATTATTATTGCCCGCATCATCTACGGCAGAGTCGTTAAATTGCAGGATCATTCTGAATAAGCGCGCTGGGCAATAAATAACTGTTCTTCATTAAGGCTGGCTTCATCACGCTTTGGTATATCTCAGATTATTTAGGGGAATTGCAATGAATACAGCAGCGCTATTGCTCAGTGTCGTTTTTAGTTCAATTGGCTTTGGCTATTTTATTTACGGCAAAAAACAGCAGCAGGCGCTTCCCCTCATCTGCGGTTTGGCGCTGATGATCTACCCTTATTTTATTGACAGCGCCGCAGTCATGACGGCTATAGGGCTTTTACTGATTCTCGCCCCGAGGTTTATCCGGCTTTAAAGGCCGCCCCATACAAAAAATCCTCCCTTTAAATAATATAAATTTTACAGTTTGATAAAAAAAAGTTATTTACGATGCAATAAAGATTGATTATTCAACAATTTCTCAGTTCTTTAAAATTTCACTTTATTAACAGCCAACCGCACATGGTAGATTTGCATGGACGTTCAGCCACGCTTGACCAATGAAGACAAACGCACACTGGGGCTTTCCTCCTTAGGCGGCGCCTTGGAATTCTATGATTTTGTGATTTATGTTTTTTACGCCAAAATCATTTCTGAATTATTTTTCCCCAGCACACTCAGTCCATTTTGGGCCATGCTGAATACTTACGGCATTTTTGCAGCAGGGTATTTTTTCCGCCCGCTAGGCGGTGTGGTCATGGCGCATTTTGGTGACTTGATTGGCCGCAAGCGCTTATTCAGCCTGTCTATTTTACTGATGGCAATGCCGACATTAATGATTGGTGTGATGCCGACCTTTGAAAGCATTGGCTATGCGGCTCCAGTTCTTTTATTGCTGATGCGCGTGGTGCAAGGCATTGCGATTGGCGGTGAAATTCCAGCAGCATGGACTTTTGTTTCAGAGCATGTGCCTGAAAAAAAAATCGGCATTGCCAATGGCTTGCTGACTGCAGGGCTGTCTTTAGGCATCCTGCTGGGCGCATTGATGTCTCTGTTTATTTCGCTTAAATTCAGTGAAACCGAAATTCATGGCTGGGCGTGGCGCATTCCATTTATTGTTGGCGGCATTTTTGGCTTTGTGGCGCTGTATCTGCGCAGCTACCTAAAAGAAACCCCCGTGTTTAAAGCCATGCAAGCGAAAAAAACGCTGGCGAAAGAGCTGCCGGTAAAACAGGTTTTGGCAGAGCACAAAACCGCTGTGGCCATAGGCATGCTGTTTACCTGGTTCTTAACGGGCTGCGTGGTGGTGCTGATTTTAGCCATGCCGAACCTGCTGACTGGCGCTTTCGGCTTTGAACGCGCGGATGCGTTTAAAATGCAAAGCGCAGCCATTGTCATGCAAATGGCAGGCTGTATAGCAGCAGGCTTATTGGCGGACCGTTTGGGTGCAGGCAGAGTCATGCTGTTCGGTTCATTCTCTGTAGCGGCAATAGCTGGCGTGTTCTATCACAGCCTAGGCCATGTCTCGCCATCGACCGTATTTATGCTGTATATGCTGCTGGGCTTCAGCTCAGGAACCGTCGGTATGGTGTCCTACAGCATGGTGAAAATGTTTCCTGCGCAGATCCGTTTCTCGGGCATCTCTTTTTCCTATAACCTGGCTTATGCGATCGCTGGCGGCATGACCTTGCCTTTAGTTCAATGGCTCAGCGTCTACAGCAAAATTGGCGCCTTATACTACATTTGGGCGGTGTGCTTGGCGGCATTCTTAACGGCTCTGCTGTATCGGGCGCGTTTTGAAAAGCAGGCTGCCCGCCAAAGCAATGCCGCGGAAACAGAGTTCAGCTAAACACAATCACTGAAATTAAAAAACAAAAAAAAGAGCGGATGATCCGCTCTTTTTCCGCTTAGGCCTATATGGTGAAACATACATGCACCCCAGCTTTCAGCACTTAAATATTCGGAGTTTAAGCCTTTAAATTATTGCGCAGCTCATCTTCCACAATCTCAATTTCCAGCTGGCTGAAACGGCGGATTTCGCCTTCTGCATGCTTTTCCAGCATCCCGCCAATCAAAGGCACCTTCACTTTAACGGTCCATTCCAGCTGAAAGTTAATTTGCGAATCATCGCCAGTGACGCTGCGCTGACAGTTGGCCTCTAAAGGCAAATTCGGATCTAAAGTCACCACAGAGGTCATTTGAGATAAATTGCTGACATCGGTACGCTTTAAGCGGAATGCATCCTTTAAAAATTTTTTTGCGACATCTGGAAGATTCACTTCTAAATTATACGCACGCTTTAGCGTATAAATATCACCGGCTTTTTGCGATTCTAAAATTTCTAAATTTTCACCTGGAATTCGTCTGCACACCGCTTCGTGCAATGAAATATTTTCGGCCAAGCGTTTAAAATCATCCAATGAAACGCCCTGAATTGCAGCATTCACCGTAAATTGATGCGCCATTTTACTTTCCTATTCTTAATTACTCTATTTGTTTTTATTGCTGATGCACAATACAGCTTGCAGCGTATTAAATCCTGTTATTCTTAGGCTGTCATTGACTCAAATGCAGGCAATCTGCGCAGCAATGCCAACCCCCTAATATGCGGCCTGATATTCTTCTGCACCCTGACTTAAAAAGACCTGCTGTCAAAAATAAAAATAGCATGCGCTTCTTAACCCGAACAGCGCTGCCCCTCCGCTAAGATTGATACAGATGCTTTTCACCTGCTTTCTCATACAGTACCGACAGCCGATTTTCAGCATAATCAATCCATAAAAACTGCGTTTTATACTCAATGCGGATGCAGTATTCCTCTGCGCCATCATCCAAACCGGTTGCCGACCACACCGTTCCCTTAGGGAACTGCTGCAGCCAATCCGCCTGATAAAAATCACTGATGCAGTCAAAACTTAAATAGGCGCTGGGCTGCTGCAAAATTTCAAATGCCAGCGCATCAAATTTTTTCTGCTGTTCGTGCTGAAAGTCGATGAGCATCTTCCATCCTCAACAAAATTTCTCAATTTTCCCTAGTATAGCGCTTATAACACACACCGCTGCGTTTGCATGACTGAACTTAAAACGGTGAATCCGGCGCGCAGCCCTATTTGAATGGCGCAGTCACTTTTATTGCATTGACAGTATTCTAACGATCGTTTAAAAATAGATTCAGCCTAAAGAATGATCAATAAAAAAGGAACTGCATGATGGAACTGCAAGAACACAGCAGCCAAGGCAAAGTCAGCCGGGAGATCCGCGGACAGCTGATGCTGATTGGACTGGACCGTGCTGAAAAGCGCAATGCTTTTGACAGCCATATGATTCATGACTTGTCGCTGGCGCTGACCGAATATGAAGATCGTCCCGATTTACGCTGTGCGGTGATTTTTGCGCATGGCGAACACTTTACCGCGGGGCTGGATTTAGTAGAACTTCAGCCTAAGCTCACATCAGGCGTTTTCGATTTTTCGGACACTCAAATTAACCCTTGGGGCACCACTTCCCGCAAGCGCAGCAAACCTGTGATTGCCGCTGTGCAAGGCTATTGCTATACCGCAGGCATTGAACTGATGCTGAATGCAGATTTGGTGATTGCGCAAGACAACTGCCAATTTTCGCAAATGGAAGTGCAGCGCGGCATTTTGCCTTTCGGCGGCGCCACCGTGCGCTTTGTACAGGCTGCCGGCTGGGCCAAAGCCATGCGCTATCTGCTGACCGGCGACCGTTTTAATGCGCACACCGCCTTAGACTTAAACCTGATTACCGAGATTACCGAGGCATCGCCGCTGGCCCGCGCGATTGAATTGGCGGAACACATTTGCCGCGCAGCGCCTTTAGCGGTTCAAGCGACACTGGCTTCGGCGCAGGAAGCCGCGCTGCATGGCCCCGAGACTGCTTTTTCGCAATTGCAGCAGCATTTGAACCCATTGCTGCACAGTCAGGATGCACAGGAAGGCGTGATGGCGATGCTGCAGCGCAGAGCGCCGCAATTTAAAGGACAGTAATTTAAGGCCGGCTGCTCAAAACCATTCATGTTGTCGAATTTCTTTCATTGGCTGAAGAATAGCGGGCCCATACAGGCCTTACCGAAAAATGCGAAAATATTTAAAAATAAAGAAGTAAAAAATGAGCGAAAATACCTACATGACGCCGTCAAAAGCACAGGCTGAAATTCAATCCAGCACAATTGCATTTACCGCAGCGGACGGCTATCCGCTATCCGGCCTGCTGTATGCGCCGCCAGAACCGCATGCGAGCATTGTGGTCTCCAGCGCTACAGGCGTGCCGCAAGGCTTCTACCGCCGTTTTGCAGAATATGCCGCGCAGCAAGGCTTTCAAGTGCTGACTTTCGATTACCGCGGCATTGGCGCTTCATCGCCGCAAAGCCTGAAAGGCTTCCGCATGTCGTATTTAGACTGGGGACGCCATGACCTCAGCAGCGCCATTGATGTTTTAGCGAAAGACGGCTTGCCGATTTATATGATTGGGCATTCCTACGGCGGCCAGGCGCTGGGCCTCACCCGCAATCATCATCTGGTCAAGGCCATGCAATGCTATGGCACAGGCGCTGGCTGGCATGGCTATATGCCGCTGAAAGAGAAAATTAAAGTTCAGGTAATTTGGAATATTGTCTTTCCGCCGCTGGTCGCCCTAACTGGTTACCTGCCGTGGAGCAAGCTGAATATGGGCGCAGACTTGCCTGTAGATGTTTACCGCCAATGGCGAAAATGGTGCAAAAATCCGACCTATTTTTTTGCCGACCCAGAACAGCGCGCCCTGAAAACTCAGTATGCGCAAGTGAAAAGCCCTATTTTTGCTGTGGCGGCTTTAGACGATGATTGGGCGCTGCCTGCTTCACGCCATGCTTTTATGCAGCATTACCGCAATGCGCCTATGCAGTTTATTGATATGCAGGCACAAGACTACGGCATGCAAGCCATTGGCCATATGGGCTATTTCCGCAAAGGCGCAGAGAAAATCTGGGATCAGGCACTGCATCAATTCAAAACCATGCACACTTTGGAAAGCGCAAAGCATGCGTCCGCGTAAGCTCAGCCGCGAACAGCTCCTGCTGCAGTCTGCACTATGCTTTAAACAGCATGGCTATACAGGCACCAGTGTCAGCATGCTGGCGCAGGCCTGCGGATTAAGCAAAGCAGCGCTTTACTATGATTTCAGCAGCAAAGACGCGCTGCTGTATGAAATTTTAGATACCACACATCAGCAGCTGCGCAACGGAATCTTTCTGCAGCTGCGCCAGACGCACAGCAATCTGACAGCCGCCTATAGGCAAATACACGCCAATGCAGAGTATTTTTTCAGTTTTGGCGGCATGGGCTGTTTGGCGGGCATTCTCAGTGCAGAACAGCCTAATTTGCCGGAGATGATTCAAAAAAAGCTGAGAGATGTTTTTCAGGACTGGGAGCAGGCATTTTTTATCTTCTTCTGCCAATGCATGCACGAAACGCAAGCGCAGATTTGGGCAAAGCTGTCTGTTGCCGATTATGAAGGCGCCATTTTAATGTCCCGCATTCGGCCTGAAGCAGGCTATTTAAGTTTGCTGCAGCAGCGGATTATCAGCCAGCTGAACAGAGGCGATACCATGCTCAGCTAAAGCGGCCCTGCGTTCGGATATCATGCTTATGCTCTTCGCCGAAGCGGTCAACATGCGCATAAAACACACCGTATTTCCCAACATAATATTCTAAAGACTGGTCGTAAAAAGTCCAATAAATTGACCATTCATCCAAATCCATTTTACGGATTTGGGTTTTTGAACTGACAGGCATTTTGCGGAAAACCTCAGCCTGCACCTGCGCCGCATCGGCGATATCATGCCATTTCCCTCTCTCCATGAACAGTGCCGCAATATCATCAAACAGCTGCTGCTCATAGGCGTCCACCACGGCCACGGCATCTCCGCCGCGTTCAGCAGCAGCGGTATCGGTCACGCTGGCGCGTTTCTCAGGCGCCTGATATTTACGCCACTTTTGACTCATTTTCTGTGTTTTATAAATTTTAAAGCCGATTACCCAAGCCACAGTAATCACAATCACGACGCATAGCATCAATAACAGTTTGACCATAACTGAATCCCCGCAACAGTTTAATTTTATATTTTTATGAAGTATAACACGGCGGAATTGAATGTTTTTTAAACAATCTCAATACATGACTGAAACCGCTTTTATACCTAAGCGGGCCTTCAGGGACAGATTTATTCTCAGCATTGCGGTCAAGCGCGCCTGCACTTGCTGAATATTTCCGACAGGCTCTTTCCTGCCGCCTTCAAAATCATTTTGAGACAGTCTGATCTTAAAACCGCCCAATGGATTCAAACGCAGCAATGTGATTTGAATCACTTTATTATTTAAACCATTAAAATACTGAAACAAAACTGAGATAAAACTCCATCATTGCACAGCAGATGCTTCAGAAACGCATCATAAAGCAACATAATTCAACTTTCTAAAAGTGGATTTATCTTTTGAAATGTACCGACTTTTTCAATTCGATAAGAACAATTATGATACGCGAATCAAGGATTGAAGATATTCCTGAAATCATACGGGTCATCCACGAAAGTGTCCGCTCCTGCATTCAAGACCATCAGCGCAATGAAAGTGAGATTCAAATATGGCTGGAAAAAACCAATCAGTCCAGCCTGCTGCTTGGAATGCTTTACAATGACAGCTGGGTATATCTTGAACAGAAGCAGATCGCCGGATTTATTCTTGTGAATGATCATGGAAAAATTCTGCTGAATTACATTCGCCCTGAACTGCAGCAGCAAGGCATTGGCACAGCATTGCTGATGAATATGATTGACTGCCTGCGCGAAAAGAACATTGCTCAAATCACTCTGAACAGCACGCATACCGCACTGCCCTTTTACAGAAAATGCGGCTTTCAGCACCATCAGCCGCAGCAAGATGAAACTGGCACGGCGCTTACCCATTTGGTTAAATATTTGGCTTAACTGAATTAAATCTACAGCACGCGCTGAGATTGAGCTAGGCGGCTTTCAGCTGATCACGCCCCGCCTGTTTCGCTTCGTATAATTTTTCATCCGCTGCCTTCATTAAGGCATGAATATCCTTATAATGCTGCTCCCGGTCCATACACGCCATGCCCATGCTGACGGTCACAAAGTTTTTATGGTCACCGCGCTTGCAGTGTTCAAACTGGGCCAAACGGATAGCATTCATGACTTTATCCATCAGATCGAATGAAACCTGCAGCGGCACATTCTGCATCACAATGGCGAACTCTTCGCCGCCATAGCGGGCCAGAAAAGCCGAAGCCGGCAAAGTTTTCGCAATGACCTGCACCAGCTGCTTTAGAATTTCATCGCCTTTCAAATGCCCATAATAATCATTGTAATTTTTAAAATAATCCACATCCAGCATCGCGAACATTAAGGTGCCGTGCGGCAGACGTTTGACTTCAGAAAAGCGCTCCTGAATTTCATCATTCAGCGCGCGGCGGTTATATGCGCCAGTCAGCGCATCCACTTTCACCTGATGTTCAAGTTTTGCATTCAGCTCATGCAGCTGTTCCGTCCGCGATTTCACCTTCTGATCCAGCAGCGCATTCAACTCCATCAAGTTGTTATTCAGCTGCTCTGTATGATAGGTCTGATAGGCATAGTTTCGTGACTGCTGGAACATAATCAGCAAGGCATACAGGCTGGTCGAGACAAAGGATAAATTCACCGAATCAATCCAATTCATCAGCAGCATGAAATCATTTAAGAAAGTCACGCATAGAAAAATGACCGCGCATAAATTCAGGACAGAATAGGACTCCTTTAACTTGAGAGTCTGATAAAAGCCATAAATAAAATTGGCCAATACAAATAGGCTAAATACTGAACAATACAGCGCCAAGCGCTCAAAAACTTCAGGCTGCGCAACCAGCGTCACCCCAATATTCAGCCCCAGCAGCAGCATGGCGATTTGATAAATCAAACGGTGCAGATAGCGCGCATTGAGCAGGTGAATATAGCTGATAAAAAAAACTACCGTAAAATAGGTAAACAGATATTCTAAGCGCGTGCCCCACAGCCAGTTGATTTCCGTCACTGCCGTATAGGCATAGGGCGCAGAAAAAAAGTTGTGCAGCGCCAAAAACACAATAAAAATACCAAAGACAAAAATGCTTTTACTGTTGCGCTGTGTTGAACCGCGGAATACTGAAAATAAGATGTTAAACAGGCCTACCCCCAGTACAATCCCGCAGATGACAGAAACGCTCATCATCAGCTGCTGGAACTGGCGGTTGATGGTTTTCGATAAGCCTATCCGCATCGGGTTTTCTAAGCCGCCATGCAGGCTGGAAAAGTTTGAAGCTTGAATCGCTAAGGTGAAATATTCTTTTTCAGCGACAAAATAGGCAATTCTAGGGGCATTTTCGGGAAATTGGGTATCGGGCGAAGTTCCTACTTCACCCAAGCGCATGAGAAAATCACCATTCAGATAAACCCGGTATGCCCCGTATTGGTTTGGAATTTTGATGGCAATGCGGCGCCCGATGAATTCTTTCGGGATTTTAAAGTAGCCGACAAATGTGCCGTAATTTTCATTGCTGCCGGTCAACTCTTTAAATGACGCTGGTAAAAAGACAGGCTGTGCGGCCAATATGGTGCTGGATTCAGTTAAGAAATGCCGCGGATAAAATAGCCATTGCCCTGGCAGCTGGGTACTGCTGTTTTCTGTGAATTGCACATCATTAATGCTGTCTCGGTATTTTTCATAAAAAGATGCTGGTACAGGCTCATATTGGGCAAACACAGCAGTTTGCCCAAAAACAATGACACAGCTCAGCAGCAGTAATCCCTGAAAAATACGGATTGCATCATGCAAATAACGCAAGGAGTCCTATTCCTTTTATCGACATAAAATTCAATGTAAAATGAAACTCGATGATTTCCAAATATTTTTTCTATTTTTTGATCAACAGCATCCTTGCCGGTCAATTTTTTGACGCAGATTAAAGATTAATCACGCGTTTTCACATCAAATAATTCAATTTCAAAAATCAAATTTGAGTTTGCTGGAATAATATTGCCCATTTTGCGTGAGCCATAGCCCAAATGCGCAGGCACAATCAGTTTGCGCTTGCCGCCGACTTTCATGCCCATAATCCCTTGATCCCAGCCCTTAATGACACGGCCAGTGCCAATAACCGTTTCAAAATAATTGCCGCGGTCAATCGATGAATCGAATTTGGTGCCGTCTTCCAGCCAGCCAGTGTAATGCGTTGTAATTAACGCGCCCTTAACGGCTTCTTTGCCTTCGCCGATTTTTAAATCAATAATTTCCAATTCGTTTGACATCTTCATACACCTCAAATAAAGCTTTACCGTGCTGCATTATAAACCGCTGCTGGCGAAAATCTGCGGTTTTCTGCACCGTTTGGCTAAAAGCCCCACCTCATTAAAAGCTGAGTTCCATAATGCTGGCATCATCCAGTAAGTATTCGGTCAGCTTGCGGTGATTTTCTGCCGTGCCGATCAGCACCCAGCGCCCTGTAATTTTATGTTCTGTTTTATGCTGCGTATTGCGGATCACGTGCATATCAAAGGTTTTGAATAATTCTTCGTATTTATCCAATGTTTCTTGACGGTATGGACAGACTATGCGGTATGTCCGCGCCTGATGCAGCTGCTCTATGCGCTCCTGCACGTAAATCAGCATCACCAGCACAATCATCACAATAAATGCAGCAAACAGGCTCAGCACAATATAGCCTGCGCCTACCGCCATGCCAAGGGCTGCTGTCATCCAAATCGTGGTCGCGGTGGTAATGCCTGAAATGCGGTTTTCGTCTTTAAAAATAACCCCTGCACCCAGAAAGCCGAGGCCCGTTAAAATATTGGCGGCTAAGCGGTCAGGGTTTTCAACGCCAATTTTCAGCGACAATATCGTAAATAAGCATGAGCTGAGGCTGACCATAATCATGGTGCGAAGGCCCGCTGATTTGCTGCGGTATTCCCTCTCTGCGCCTATCACCGCGCCTATCCCTAACGCAATCAGCAGATGGATGAGATCCAAATAATCTGCGTACATGCCGCTGCACCCTTATTATGATAATGTTCTGATCCAGATATACCCAGCTTTAGGGCAAAGATGCAAGCCTTGCCTGCATCTTTTTTTGGGGCTCATTTTGTTCTCATGCACAGCGGCAACAGTATAATTACTGCCTACTGCAGCTGCTCCCACTCAATCACGGCCTGAGCATTATCGCCAATCAGCGTCCATTCACCATCCATCACATTCAGCTGCAGCTGCATAGTGCGTTCGCATAACGCTTGAATCGCTTCTGTCGTCGCCAGAGACAGTTTCCAAATTTCAAGATTCTTTAACGTTTTCAGCTTGCTGTTGCGCTTATACCATTCATCGACAGCAGTGCCATAAGTTACAATCGCGACTTGGCTGCAGCGCGCGCAGGCTTTTTTCACTTTGTCTTCATCCGGGCTGCCGACTTCAATCCACTTCACCAGCTGACCCGTCAGGTCTTTTTCCCACAATGCCGGTTCATCGGTTTCAAACAGGTCCTTGGTAAATTCCAGCATTTCATCCGCATAGCGCGCATACGCTAAAATCCGCACCATCAGGCGTTCAATGGTTTCAGATGGATGCAGCGCCATAGTCAGCTGGTAATCACCGTACTGATGCACGTCCATATTGGCAATGTTCAAATCTGCTTTATAAATTGTCGCTTTCAGCGCCATGATCAAGTCCTCGAATTTGGCGCTTAGCATATAAGATTTAACCGCACTTTGCAGAAAAGATTCGGCTATTTCCCCTCATCTGTACGGCAGTTCATCAATAGGGTTTCAAATTCCAGCCATTGCCGTTCTTGCTGATAAATAATTTCCAAGCGGTTATCGATATTCTCTGGCGCAGACTGATAATTAAACTGTTTCGGATTAAAGTTAAAGCTTTTCCAGCCTTGGCTGGTCTGAAAAATGCCTTTGATGCGCAGCCAATCCTGCTGTTCACACAGCAAATCCAGCAAATCATAGAAATCGAAGTTCCAGCGCTTCGGCATTTTCCAGCCCGCTACACTGTAGCCCTGCGCGCTTTCGACATAATGATACGGCAGCTGCTTAATTTCCGGCCGCGCCTCATCATCACGCATCTGCTTTTGCACCTGTAACAAAGGCTGTATTTTCCGTGCAGTGCCGGCATAGGGCAAATCAATATCGGATAGCGCCAGCTCACCCATTGCGGTTTTCAGCCAAAGCTGCTGATAGGGCTGATATTCAGCCTGCAATGCGGCTAAAGCCTGTTCATCGTCTTCAGTCATGCTGTCTGCATGAGACACCGCGACAACTTTCGCGGCTTTCAGCTGATCTGCATACAGGTTTTGCTTGCTCCAAGCCAAATCATGCAGCCGGGAACCATCCACGACAGTGACCAGCGCGCGCATATTCAAATGCTGCTGCCAATGCGGCTCAGTCAGCTGTTCCAGCAGCTGTGCTGGATGCCCCAGCCCTGTCGGCTCAATGAATAAACGGTCTGGCTTCGATTCTGACAGTAAGCGCGACAGCGCTATCTGCATCGGCATCTGACTGCTGCAGCACAGGCATCCGCCCAACAGCTCCTTGACGGCATAGCCCTGATCCTGCGGCAGCAGCTGCTGATCAACGCCAATTTGGCCAAACTCATTCATCAGCACCGCCCATACTTCATGTTCCGGTTTTTGGCTCAGCAAATGCTTCAGCAGCGTGGTTTTACCTGCGCCTAAAAAGCCGGAAATAATATGAACGGGGATAGCCTGTGATGCTGTAAAAAGCTTCAAAAGATCACCTGCAAAAGAATATGTAAGTGGGCACATTGTATAGCTGGATGCCGCCCTTGCAAGCCCATTTGCTGGATTGATCTTTGCCGCATCTCTTGAGCGCCTGAGCCGTGATGGGTTGCTGTTTTTTAGCCTGAAGAGCGGCATCAAAGCCTATGGGACAAGAATTCGAATGAAGATCGGAATGAAATATCAAAACCTGTCATGGATTGACTGAAATGACATATTGCTTTGCGGTTGGGCTCAATCTGCAATGAAGTGTTACATTTATTATGCGCTTTTTCAGCATGCTATTTTCTGCAAATCCCCTTCTGTGTAACTGCGCTGTAACGCTAAAAGCTTCTGATGCATATTATTGAAATATTTACATACATTTTAGGCGCTTATTTCAATTTTTATTTTACATAAATCAACAATTTTTTGAGTATTACAGCGTTTTTGTAACGCGTAGAGCCGTCTTTTGCTGCAATCATTGCCTGCTGTGGTTTCGGCTCTTAGCATGGGCATCCGTTCAAATCGAGCGTGATGCTCAATATGAGCGGATGACTAAAATATACAATTAAGGATGCCATCATGAAATTAACGCAAATTTTACTTGCTACAACTTTCGCTGCAGTCACTGCAACTTCTTTTGCTGCTTCAAATGCTCAATCGTCACCGGTTCAAGAAGAACAAAAAGTTGTGGTCAGTACACAAGAACAGCCCGTTGCCGCTGAAGACGCTGCAGCAAGCTCAAGTGCAGCCCAACCTGCTTCTGAAGCAAATGCAGGTGCTGCGCCGGCACAGCCTGCGCAATAAAATCGCAAGGCCTTATCAATCAGCGGCTATATCTGAGCTGACCGCAGCTCAACATTGTTTTTCAATGTTTTAGCCTAAAAACAGCACCGGAGCCCTTTTCTAAGCGCTTCGGTTTTTTTACAGCAGATCAAGGCAATGATAGTTATTAATGATCGATGAATCATCAAAGCTTATTGAAAGAATTAAACTTAATAATTAACAATCAATATCTTAATAAAATAAATACCGCCCTTCGGTATAATATTCTTCTATCCCATCTACTTAGGCATAGCTTGTCTCATCCCCCTAATTCACCGTTAATAAGCTCAATGCGTAAGAATTGGATGTTTGCACATGAGCAATAAAGCGAATTACATGGCTGAAGTCGCTATTTTGGGCGCTGGCCCAGTCGGCCTAACGATTGCGAACTATTTAAGTAAGCAAGGCGTTCAAGTGACCATCATTGAACAGCTGGACAGTTTAATTGATTACCCGCGTGCAATTGGTATTGATGATGAATCATTACGCACTATTCAATCTTTAGGCTTGGTGGATCAAGTATTACCGCATACCACACCTAACCACGCCATGCGCTTTTTAACCCCTAAAGGCCGCTGCTTTGCAGACATTCAGCCTTTAACCCGCGAATTCGGCTTCTCACGCCGCAACGCATTTATTCAGCCGCAAGTCGACAATGTGCTGCTTGAAGGCTTAAAGCAATACGACAAAACTAAAGTGCTGTTCTCACGCAATCTGACTGAGTTTCATCAGGATGCGTCGGGTGTCAGCCTAAGCATTACCAATAAAGCGGGTGAAGCCGAAATTGTCAAAGCGCAGTACTTAATTGCCTGCGATGGCGGCAATTCTATTGTCCGCCGTACCCTAAACATTGCCTTTGACGGCGAAACAGCGCCAAACCAGTGGATCGTCATTGACATCGACAATGACCCATTGGCCACACCGCATATTTACTTGTGCTGTGACCCTGTGCGTCCATATGTTTCTGCTGCTTTGCCTCACGGCATCCGCCGCTTTGAATTCATGGTGATGCCGGGTGAAACTCAAGAAGAACTCAGCAAGCCGGAAAACATTGCAAAATTACTGTCTAAAGTGATGCCAACGACTGACGGCATTGATGTCATCCGCCAGCGTGTCTATACCCACAATGCACGTATTGCGGACAAATTCCGTGTCGACCGTATTCTGCTTGCCGGTGATGCGGCCCACATCATGCCAGTATGGCAAGGCCAAGGCTACAACAGCGGCATGCGTGACGCTTTCAACTTGGCATGGAAAGTGGCTTTGGTGGTGCAAGGCAAAGCGGGCGCTGAATTGCTGGATTCTTACCAAATTGAACGTAAAGACCATGCCAAAGCGATGATTGACCTGTCTGTAATGGCTGGCCACGTGCTCGCACCGCCTAAAAAATGGCAAGGTTTTGTGCGTGACGGTATTGCCTATGCCTTGAACTATATCAAGCCCATCAAACAGTACCTGCTGGAAATGCGCTTCAAGCCAATGCCGAAATACCATGATGGCGCTTTAGTCACCAGTGGCGCTAAAGATTCGCCAGTCGGCAAAATGTTTATTCAGCCGGAAGTAAAATTGGCTACGGGCGAAACTGTGCTTTTGGATGAAGTGATTGGCAATGACTTTGCATTGATTGCTTGGGGTGTAGACCCGCAGTGGGGCTTGTCGGATGCAGCCATCAAACAATGGAAAAAACTGGGTGTTAAATTCATTCAGGTGATTCCTGCGGTACAGTTCAACAATGCCAACCGCAAGCAGCCTGAAGGCGTGATCACCATTGGTGACATTGGCACGGATATCCGCACATGGTTCGGAAAAACCTCTGAATCTGTTGTCGTGCTGCGCCCTGACCGTTTTGTGGCAGCGCTCGCCATTCCGCAGACTTTAGACCAAGTCAGCCAGCAGCTGTTTGCTAAGCTTCACGTCAAGTAAGACCGTCATACCTATAAAAATTAAAATTTCTGAATATTCAGAGGCCTGACCACGCACTATGCGTGGTCTTTTTTATAGGGTCTGTTTTCCATCCCATAAAGACCGATGGCTCATGATGAAACCGGTAATATTGATAGACAAATCGCGCTTAGTTTTCTGATTTGGCGAGCACTAAATTCATCATTACAGCTTTTGCAGCCAGTCAATATTCTGTACTGAATCGCGCTTTTTCACCCGCTGAATGAAAGGATCAAACTCGTCCAAATAAGGCAGAATTTTAAATTGCACGGCGTAGGCAATCCAATAGGCCAAATACAAATCCGCAGCGGTAAACTTTTCACCCGTCAAATATGGATTGGCCTGCTTCATGCCCTGCTTTAAAAATGCGAAAACAGCGTCTTCATTGCCCATACTCAGCGCGGATCGGCATTTTTCGATTTGCGCTTCCGGCACCTGCAAATATTTGAGATCCATATATTCGGTCATTGGCCCGTGACAAAAAAACAGCCACTTCAAATATTCGCCGCGCATCGGATCATTCAACGCTGGCGCTAGGCCTTTTTCATGATATTTATCCGCCAAATAGGCATAGATAGCGGCAGTTTCACTAATGACGGCCGGCCCATCCACCAGACACGGCACTTTGCCCATTGGGTTAATTTTTAAATATTCGGCATCATGAATTTTGGCATAATCCACTTCAACCATTTCAATGTCATTTTCTATGCCCAGCTCTTTAAATAAAGGCAGCAGCGTATTTCCGCGGGATTGTTTATTGCTGTAGTATTTCATTGAAATATTGTTCCTCTGCCGTTTTTTTTTAGAGTATAAAATGCAGAAAAATTAATCTGTATGAATTTGTATTTTGCTAGTATCTAACTTAGCTATTTTTTTATAAATTTAAAATTTGATCTTATCTACTTTTAGCCTCGTATAATTCGATGTCTTTATATTCAACATATTTGTAG
The DNA here is from genome assembly GCF_026168575.1 of Acinetobacter entericus. Classification (NCBI taxonomy): domain Bacteria; kingdom Pseudomonadati; phylum Pseudomonadota; class Gammaproteobacteria; order Moraxellales; family Moraxellaceae; genus Acinetobacter; species Acinetobacter entericus. The sequence goes on along the minus strand of NZ_JAPEQW010000001.1, from coordinate 115,697 downwards.
ATCAAATCATTTCCTGCTAATTTTATAAGTGCTTTATCTCCAATAAATTCAAGTAAAAACCATTTCCGAGTATCATTTTTTATAGATACCTGACTATAAAAAATTTCAGGTTTTTCAAAGATTTTCTTCTGTTCAATCTTACTCAACCATGATGGGGTACCTAATACTAGAATTATAAATAGAGAAATACTTATTGCAAGTGGTACTGGTTTTCCTCCCATACTTTTGGTTAACCGATGCATTTCAATATTAAATTTAGTAATCCCAAAACAAAACATACAAACAAGACACCAAAATATTAAAGCTAAAAAATTAAAGTTCTTATCTAAGTGCACACTTAAAAAATCAAAATAATTTATAAGCGAATATAAACCACTAAACACAAATCCCAACACAATCATTGTTATAAAAAATAGTCTTTTCATAGGCAACAATAAACCTATGGATGCACCAACAAAAGTTGAAAAAATAAAACCTAACGAACTAACCAATACATAATTTGGCGTTAAACTGCCAATAAGCCATGATATTCCAAGAGCTTCATATAGAATAATTTTATTTAAATAAGCGTAAGAAATACCTATAAAAAAGACTAAAGTTAAAAACTCATAAAGACTAATTTTATAATTATCTAAGCTTTTTATTAACATATTTTATTTAATATATTTAAGGAGATAGCATTATGCATATCTCCTTAATTTCATGTCAACAATTAAAAAAAGCCCATATAAAACTGCTCTTTCAGCACTTTTAAAATCAGCTCAATCGCTTCATTTTTCTTGTCTTTGCGGTAGCTGGCGTACAGCCCAATCATCGGCAGCGGCTCAATAGTGCTTTTCACCACAATTTTATCGCCCAGCAGCGGAATCACATAAGACGGCACCAAACTCCAGCCCACGCCCATGCCCACCAAATTCACATTCAGCAAGATATTGGTTGAATACTGCACCACATTGACATTTAATTTAGCCTGCTTGAAAAACTCCTGAATAATGCGGAACAATTCTGGCGATGAATGCTCATCACTGACAATAAACTCCTGCTGATTAAAGCTTTTAATGCTGATATGGCGCAGCATAGCCTCAGGACAGTCTTTCGGCATAATTAAAGCCAGCGGTTCAGTAAATACCTGCACAGACTCAATATCTGGAGCATCTTCAGCATAGCGTGTAAACGCAATGTCAATTTCCCCTTTATGCAGTGATTTAAGCTGCTCAGCATCCGTCAGACTATGAAAATGGATTTTCAATTCCGGAAACTGCGCACGGATATTCGGCATAATGTAAGGAAAGACTTTCATTTCCGCCACAGGCACAAAGCCGATGTTCAGCTGCTCTTTGGTCAGATGCGCAACTTGACGCGCATCCAGTATGGCTTTTTCCGCATGCTCCAGGCTCAGGCGCGCCTCTTTCAAAAAGGCTTTGCCCTCTTCCGTCAGTTCAACTTTACGGTTTGAACGCAACAGCAGCTGTACACCCACTTCCTGCTCTAAATCTTTAATCTGCTGGCTTAAAGATGGCTGCACGGTGCACATGCGCTGCGCGGCTTTGGTAAAATTCAGCTCTTCAGCAACAGCTACAAAGTAACGCAAATGTCGTAATTCCACACTGCACCTCTATCAAATGGATGTCTGAACAGGCTTCTTCAATGCCGCAGACGCCTTGTAAATAAACAGCGTTACGATCACGATGACCGCGCAGCTTAAATAGGTAAATTGATAGTCAAAGTAGGCGATGAGCAAGCCCATAATGACGGAACCGATGGCCAGGCCAATATCAAACAAAGCAAAGAACGTTGAAATCGCATGACCCATGCGCTGCTTAGACACGGACTGTATCGCCAGTGTTTGCATGCAGGGGAATAATGAACCATAGCCCATGCCGATAAACACCGCGGACAGCCACAGCACCCATTGATTATCCATAAAACTGACAATCACCAAACCAATGGCAAATGATATAAAGGATGGATAAATAACCGAACTTGGCCCTTTTTGATCGTACCATTTGCCCACCCATGGACGCACCGCGATCATGGATACAGCAAACACAATAAAAAATAAGCTAGCGGCGCTTAATAAATGCCGGCTGTCAGCAAATGCCGTAATAAAGCTGGTGATGCTGGAATATGCAAAGGCCACCAACAGCGCAATCAGGCTGATTGGCAGAACCTTCACTTCGACAATATCATGCCAGCCTAGCTTCGGTTTTGGCGCATCCGCGTCTTGAACTGCTTTCGGTGATTCCTGCACCTTTAAGGTTAAACAGAATATATATCCAATGCAGGTCACAATGCTCAGCAGCGCAAACAGCGCGGTGAAGCTGGCAAACTGAATGACGGTTAATGCAATAAGCGGTCCAAAGACCACGCCCAAATTGGTCGACATGACAAAATAGCCCATGCCCTCGCCTTTACGGTGTTCTGGAATAAAATCATTCACCACGGGCACATTGACTGTGGTCAAAATACTGAACCAGAAGCCATGCAAAAAACGCGCAAGCAGCAAAGACCCTAAACTGTCGATCAGCAAATAACTGAATGCAAACAATACAAACAGCAGCCCAGCGCCGCGCAGCGCATTTTTTTTCCCCAGCCGCTCTACAATCAACCCTGAAAATGGGCGAATGGCAATAGAAGACACTAAAAACAGCGTCAATGCTAAACCGGCTTCTTTAATTGTACCGCCTAAATCCTGCATGATGTAAATGGGCAGCACCGTGAGCATGGCGAAATAATAAATAAACAGAAACAGGTTATTGCACAGGCACAGCATGAATGCACGGTTCCACAGCTGTTCAGCAGGCGTTAGAGATTCAGGCATCCGGCTCATGCGCTGCCGCCTGCCAGTGAAGGCGTAATAAGAATTGGCTGCAGCGCCAAATGCACCAGCTGCTGAATATAGCGCTCATCGGGCATCCAGTTAAAAAAGATAATTTGATAATGGATCGGGCCGTAAAGCATATCCAGCATCAATTCAAAAGGATAATCCGCCTTAATTTCTCCGCGCGCTATGGCCTGTGCAATCAGCTTGCGGGTCTGTTCACGGCGCGGCAGCAGGTATTGTTTAAAAAATTCCCCTGCAGCCTCCCGGTGTTCCGCCATTACCACCAGCAGCGCCCGCCCAACAGGCTGGTTCAATGCGCTGGACAGCTTAAGCAGCTGCTGATTTAAGTTGAATTCCAGAGACTGGTTAAAATCCAAATCAAAAACAGACACGGTATTTTCTTTAAAAGCTTCAAACACCAAATCCGATTTATGCTTCCACCAGCGGTAAATCGTCGACTTGCCGACGCCTGCACGCGCGGCAATATCTTCAACCGTCAATTTGCTATAGTCACACTCCGCTAAGGCATCATTCACGGCGCGCAAAATGCATTGCCTGCGCCTTGAGCTTTTTTCAGTTTCATTTGCTCCAGACAGTTCTAGCGCATTATTCACTGCATTCATGTGCAATCCATAGATAGGTATAAAACGAAACGTATCGTTTCATATTACCCTCAATTGATGCGGTTCTCTATCCATTTCTTGCCGTCCTGAATAAAACTTTAGTTGAATACCCGGAATTGAGGCTGTTAAAATTGCAGGCGCTGATCTTCAGGCCTCCGCCCAGAAAAATCACAGATACTAAATAAAAAAACCATCGTGAAAAAAACAATAAATTTCAGGAAATTTCTATGTCTAAATCGGCTTTGCCTGCAGGCTTATGCATTTTACTTTTAACCGCATGCAGCGAACCGCTTCCGCAAGATAAGCGCCACTATGCAGGCACTTGGCAAAACGATGACAGCAGCACCATCTTCAAGATCAGCCCGTCAGGGCAATTGCATTACATCAAGCTTGAAATGCACGGCAAAAAATCCATCACAGGCAAAATCCAATCCTTTCACCACAATATCATCCAAATTGGCTTTTGGCCTTTCAGTTCTGAATTCAGGGTATCTGCCGCCCCCCATCTCAGCAGCAGCGGGATCTGGAGCATGACGGTAGACGGAGAGTATTTGATCAACCGCCAGCCATAAAAAAAGCCGCCAAATGGCGGCTTTGATTGCATCAGCAGAAAATCAGCTGTGCGATGATTTTTTATAGATGCTGCATGACGGATGATGGTTTTCCTGCAGGCGCGCAATTTTACGCTGTTCAGCCGCTTCAAAACGGCAGCGCTTCCAGTCATTATTCAGATTCAGTTCTGGAATCGGTTTCGGTTTGCCGTTTTCATCCACAGCCACCATCGTGAAGTAACAGCTGTTGGTATGGCGCACGGTGCGCTTTTGAATATTCTGCGCTTCAACGCGGATGCCGATTTCCATCGACGTGCGGCCCACATGATTTACGCTGGCCAGAAATGTTACCAGCTCGCCCACATGAATCGGCTCTTTAAAATTAACCTTATCTACAGATAATGTTACGACATAACTGCCCGAGTAACGGCTGGCGCATGCATATGCCACTTGGTCCAGCAGTTTTAAAATTGTTCCGCCATGCACATTGCCTGAAAAATTCGCCATATCTGGGGTCATCAGGACGGACATGTTTAATTCAGATTGGTCTTCTAATATCGGAGCAATTTGATCTAATGGGGACATCGCGTTTCTCTAGACTTTATGAAAGGACATTGATAAGTGTGATTATTATATCGGTTTTACACTCAATAAAATGTTCTATTCGGCAAAAAATTCATCACTATTATTTATAGTGATTTAGACATCATTCAAAAAAATATATAGTATTTAATTAAATGGTTGAGTATTAAGCATATTTATGAATATCTGCACATTTCACTAAATCGCCTCATTTTAAAGGCATGACAAAAAAATAAAGCGGCATACATCATATCGGCCTCTATGTTCCTCATTGACCACTGCACAAAATGACACACATGCTAAATTTTAGGCGGGAGAATTTTCAGCATTTCAAAGGCCACATTGTTATAGCTTAATTTCTGCTGATTGGCCAACTCAGTTTCAATACAAAAAGAGCCATCAACCTGAATGGCAGTGACAATAAAAACCTGCTGTTCCATGGCCGCCAGAGTGACTTTCTGACCAATTTTCAATGTATGCATTTGGTTTTACTCATGCTTTTATTAATTGATTTCAGCTATAAAAAGCTCGCAAAAAGTGTAGCGGGTTTACACACACAGGTAAACGGAAATCTCTGCAGTAAAAAGCTAAATAGAAAATTTATATTATACTTAATGTTTTATGAATTAATTTTATTATTAATAAATTTCAAAAACTTAACATCAATTCAAAAAATACCGCCTTGAATCCCCTGCGCCAGTTCTAAAATCTATAACTATAAAGGCTAACAGATTCATAAAAGGCGGCATTCACCAGCCGATCATATGGAAAATGTTTAAATAGGCGTTGAAGTGCGGCCAAAAAAACTCACAGCTTCAGCGTTTTTTAACGTCTATGCCTCAAAACAAAAATAGCAGCGCGTTCAATTATTGCTGCGCGCTGTACTGTACAGTGCCGCGTTCCAGCGGATGCTTGTGGTCTGCAAAAGTTTTAATAATGTCATTCAGCTTAAGCTCAGCAGCTGTAACCCCAGCTTGCATGGTCGCTTCACGGCCAGTGACATCAAAGATATGCGCTTTTTCACGGATATCCGGCTGAATTACAATATCAGCCCGCTTTAATTCTTCTTTTGCCAAGTAGTACTGCATGATATTGATGTTCTGGTTAAACAGCCCCCAGACATTGCTGGTTTCGGTATGAATCGGCTGCGCTAAAATATCGACGGCAATAATAATGTCTGCCCCTAAATCCCGCGCGACATCTACCGGAACAGGGCTGACTAAACCGCCATCCACATATTCCTGATGATTAATCACTGCAGGAATAAACATGCTAGGAATAGACACCGAAGCGCGCACCGCCTGTCCCGTATTGCCGGCATTAAATACCATTTTACGGCCTTGCTGCAGTTCGGTGGCCACCACATACATTGGGGTTTTCAGCAATTCCAGCGGGGTGTTATTCACCTGCTTGTTGACATATTCCTCAACTTTTTTGCCATCCAGTACGCCTTTTTTAGCCAGGCGGATTTCCCGCACATCATTGGGCTTCATATTCAGCGCAATTTCACGCATTTCTTCTGCATTTAATCCCGAGGCATACAGCGTACCGACGATACTGCCCGCACTGGTGCCTACAATAAAATCCGGCTTAATGCCATTGGCTTCCAAGACCTGAATCGCGCCAATATGTGCGTAGCCCCGCGCGCCGCCGCTACCTAAAACCAAGGCAACAATCGGCCTCTTTTCTTGCTGTTTCAGCTTTTTAAAGTCAATACGGTCCTTGCCCGCATAGGCTTCAATCATATTCAGAGCAGGCTCGGCGCTTTGCTGCGCTGCTGCCGGCACTTGTTCAGCAGGTTTCGCTACCACAGTTTGAGAGGCTGCAAGCACGACGCAAGTCAACGCAGCAAAAGCAGATTTCATTTTCACTACAGAGATTCCAACATTCATTATTCATTTTCTTTAGACTCCAACAGTCTAAAGAGATCAGATCACTACCATTGTTATGATTCGTTAAACGGCGCCGGAAATTTCACATTTTCTGACTTTTTTATAGTCTAAAATTATAATCCAATCCTCTTTACTTCGCAGTATTTATCGATGCACTCTAAATCATTGCCGTCCATATTTTAGGTCTTTCTAAAACTCGGCAGCACTTCATTTGGCAGCCCAGCTGCCTATTTGATCTTTTGCATTAGGACCTGATCCAAAGAAACAAATGGCTGACAGATGATGAATATTCGCAGATCATGGCTTTGCAGCATTATGGGCAGCTTTACCGCTTAATCTCGCGGTATAAGCGGTTAGCCTGCAATTTAAGTTGCATGGAGATTCGTTGCTGCATAAAAAAATACCCAAGTTTCCTTGGGTATTTTTTAAAGCTCGTTAAATTTCAAACAGCCTTCAGTTATGCAAAGAATTTTAAAATAAATTGAATGACTGTCGCATTAATCAAGTCAACAAAAAATGCGCCGCAGAGCGGTACAATTAAAAATGCTTTGTGTGAAGGCCCATACATATTGGTAATGGCCTGCATGTTGGCAACAGCTGTCGGCGTAGCGCCCATGCCAAAACCGCAATGCCCTGCAGCCAAAACCGCTGCATCATAGTTTTTACCCATAACACGGAAAGTGACAAAGGCGGCATACAGTCCCATAGTTAAGGTTTGCGCGCCCAGAATGACAACCAGCGGGCCAGCCAAATCAGATAATTGCCACAGTTTTAAAGAAAGCAAAGCCATCGCTAAATACAGTGAAAGCGACGTATTTCCAAATACATCAATCGCGCGGTCGAAAATTTGAATTTTAAAAATGCCTTCCAGCACATTGCGCAGAATAACGCCGCCTGCCAAAGCCCAGACAAATGTCGGCAATTCAAACATTGTCCCTTTGCTGTAGCCTGTCATAAATTCAGCAAATGCCAAACAGCCTGCAAATAATCCCAATGTCGTAATGGCATTATCCGCCGTAATTAAACGGACACGGTGCGGATGTTCAAATGGAACATATTCTGCAGAATTTATATCGGCCAAAGGGGTGCTGTCACTTTTTTCGATTTGTTCATTGGTGCGCGGTGTAGCTAACTTATAACGGTTAATCAGCAATTTTGCTAAAGGCCCGCCAATAATGCCGCCAATAATCAAACCAAAGGTCGCACTCGCCATGCCAAGCGCCAATGCGCCCTGTATGCCATGCTGGGTTTCTAAAATTTCACCCCAAGCGCCTGCTGTGCCATGTCCCCCAGTCAGCGTAATAGAGCCCGCAATCAAGCCGATTAATGGATCAATGCCCATGATTGTCGCCAGGCTAATGCCGACAAAGTCCTGCACCACAATAAACGATGCGACAGCCACAAGGAAGATCACTAAGCCCAAGCCGCCTTCTCTCAACTTAGAAAAGTTGGCGCTTAAGCCAATAGAAGCAAAGAAGATCAGCATAAAGCTGGTTTGCAGCTGGCTGCTGGTGGTAATGCTGTATCCCCAGAGCTGATGCACAACCAGCGATAGAACAGCAGCGACTAAGCCGCCCGCAACGGGTTCAGGAATATTATAGCGTTTTAAAAAACCAATTTTGTTAACGAGAAACCGCCCAAGCAATAGCACGATCACGGCAGCAATTAAGGTATAAAATGCGTTAAAAGTAAATTCCATAATAATAGTCCATGCAGGTAATGAACCAGAGCAATTAAAAATTTACTAAAATGAATAAAATCCGGCGAGGTTTAACCCAATGCCGAAATTTTATTCCAAATATTTATGCTGTGGCTCATTTGATGCTTCTCATGTAAATGACTTGCAATACCATACTCCCCTAATGGCATATGTATTGCCCAAAATATTCCGCCCACTCCTAATGATTTAGACTTTTAACGAATATCCTTGTCAAATCTTTTGATCAACCATCAATATGAATAAAAGTGCGACATTATGCATATTTTTTGTGTAAAAACTTTATTTTTTTACAATAATTCATATCAGTAACAGTGATAGTTTTTTTATATTTATTTTCTAAAAAAATGGCGTTTGATTTATAAGCGCGAAGTTCAGCCTTCTCAAATGAAAAACAGGAGCTTTATGCTCCTGTTTTTTAGGCAATTTAAAAATCCAGATTAGAAACTGTATTTAGCCATTAAGCCAACACGGTCATCGTGGTATGAGTTGCCGCCAAATGCTTTACGCTTACCATTGATGTATTCCACACCCAGTTCAACTGGTTTTACTGGTGCGTAAATAATATTCAGCCAAGCCTGTTGAACTTCTTCGTTTGCGTTGCTGTTTGACACATCTTTAGCATAAGCGCTGCCATCATCAGCAAATAACGCGCCATACGCTAAAGTTGAACGCAATTTTTCGTTGAACTTATAGGTAGCGCCGACTTGCACAGCTGTAAATTTATTTTGTTCAACACTGCCATTCACTACAGAGTATGCAGAATTTGAACCGTATAAATAGTTGCTGTTGCCTTCCGCGTATGAAACATCGCCATTCAGCTTCAATTGATCCGTCACTGCATATGATGCGCCAGCGGCAACGCCCCAAGCTGTTTCAGTTTCATTGGCAGCGTCTGACTTGTAATTTTCAACCAGTGCGCGCGCAGATGCTGAACCCTTGCCCTCAGCAAAACCTTGAGTCAGTTTAGCGGTCAAGTTCGGAACGCGGTAAGACGTATCTGCCGCAACTGTACCTTTACTGTCACCTTCTTCAGCAGAAACAAATAATTGAGTTTGCGGCGCAAGTTTAAAATTATAGCGCACTTGCGGTAAACGCTGAGTGCCGCCGCCAATGTTAGTGCTGAAGTCAATCATTTCCGGCGCATGGCTAGACAGGAAGTTCGACGTTGTTTGACCGAATAACCAGTTATTGTAAGTCAAGTACGCATGACGGATACGGAAACCTTCACCTTTAACGCTGTCAGGGTCAGCAAAATCCGCTTCAATTTTACCGCCGACTTTATTGTCAGCGCCTACAGGAGCGCTGAAGTCCAAGCCAATACGTGTAGTTTTTGCTGTCGCGCGCAATTTGTCTTTTGTAGCGCCAGTTGAAGATGCTACGCCACCAAAGTCTCCATCAAAACCTTCAATGATGTAGTTGGCATCACCGCGGATAAAACCATAAACATTTACATCTGCGCCAGCCTTAGATTTCAGCCCAGCAAGCGGCGCAACAGGCGCTGCCACAACAGCTACTGGAGCAGGACGCGCTTTGACCTGCTGAATATCAGCCTGCTGCTGTACTTGAACCTGCTGCTGCTGTTTGATTAATGCCTTCAGTTCTGCAACTTCAGCCCGCAACTGCGCAACTTCTTTTTGTTCAGCTGTGGCTGCTTGCGCAGAGTTCAGCATCAGTGCTGAAACGGCAATGGCTAAGCTGTATTGAGCTGCAGGTTTTTTAAGTTGAGCGAAATTCATATATTCTCCAGATGAATTCTAGTTTCACGCAATCATTTTCAATCCAGATGAAAATGTATTTTTTGTGACAATTTTTAAGTTTTTCCTAATTGCACATTTATACAGGAAAAATTGACCACTACTTTGCTGATTTTACGCATTTGTAATTTATATAATGAATAAGCAATTTTGCTCAGTTTTTCACAGCAATAAATTTCCAAACACCTAAACAGCACCATGTTCACCATTTTGCAATGGCTGTATTGTCTTGCAATAATTGGTCCTGTTGAACCGCTCCTTTTTATAAATCCATTTCATCTTCAGTATTTTTAAAATTGAGCTGATCTTCCTGACACCTCATGCTGATTATTTGAACGGACAACGCCGCGAATGACTATCTGTGCTTTAGTAGCATGCAGTTGACGCTCAGCAATACGTTATTGCACAAAAGCCGGATCAACAGAGCTATTCATCTTCATGGAAGATATAAGTTCTTGAACACGGTCATAGAATTAGACAAGATACCCAAGCTGCCACTCACCGAATATGCCATCATTATACATTAAAGGTAAATATTTATACCTTTAGAGTATTAAAACTTTATCGCCTTTTTCACAATTCAGCAGCGAAGCTTGTTCTAAAACGCATATTAATGTTAAACATTTGAATGAAAATTTAAAAATTAAAGCAATCACAGGTAGGCATATGGACCAGCAGCTGCAGCAAGCCGTAGATCAAGTCATCACCTCGCGCCATTCTGTACGTGCGTTTTTGGACACTCCAATTGATCGGAAAACACTCAAAGAAATCCTTCAGGTGGCCAGCCGCGCTCCGTCTGGAACCAATACCCAGCCATGGCGGGTTTATGTCGTGCAGGGCCGAAAACGGGATGCATTGATTGAAAAAGTCAGCACCGCGCAATCTGCCTTATTTTTAAACCCTGAATTGGCAAAAAACTATACAGAAACCTTCCCTTACTACCCTGAACAATGGCTTTCACCCTATATTGAGCGCCGCCGTGAAAATGGTTGGGGCTTATATGGCTTACTAAAAATCCAGAAAGGTGAAAAAGAAAAAATGGCGCAGCAGCAGCTGCGTAATTTCAAATTGTTTGATGCGCCCGTCGGGCTGTTCTTTACCGTGCATAAATCTTTGGGCATTGGCTCAAAAATGGATATCGCCATGATGATTCAGAATGTCATGCTGGCAGCCAAAGCCCGCGGCTTAGATACATGCCCTCAAGCCGCCTGGAATCATTTCCACAGCATTGTGCTCAGCGAAGTCCATGCCTCCAGCGATGAAGAACTGGTATGCGGCATGGCTTTGGGCTATGCAGATCCTGATCATATCGTAAATACCTTTATTACGCCGCGTGTCCCGGTAGAAGACTTTGCTGTATTTATTGAATGAAGGCTTGCTGACCGCATCGCAGCAAAAGGGGCCCAGCCTCCTTTTTTTATCTCGGATCTTTCAGCCGTTCATGGCAGGCATTCAGCAATCCCCCTGTTCCGCTTCAGGCCATTTTAAACGGCTCGTGCATTCTGAATGCTGCGAATTGCATACAGCGCCAGCACTATGAACAGCAGCATCACCGCCGCCATATTTAACAATGGGCTCCAGCACAGAAAATTCAAAATCAGTCCGCCTAACAGGCCGCAGGCAAACTGCATGCTGCCCATAACTGCGCTGGCCGTTCCAGCGCGCGCACCCTGCTCAGACATTGCCAGAGCCATTGCATTTGGCCCGGTAAAGCCGATGCCGGAAACCGTCAAAAACATGCCCAGCATGACAGAAACCATGGGCGCGTGCGGCAGCAGTCCGCCAGCAAACAAAATCATCACACCTGAAAGCTGAATATAGGCGCCTATTTTTAAACGCTGCATAACACTGATTTTTGCCGCCAGATGCTTATTGAATGTCGAAAACAGCATAATGCCAAAGGCGTTCGCACCAAAAGCGTAGGCAAATTGCTGCTGGGTCAGCCCATAGTCATCCATTAAAACCGGCGCAGATGAACTGATATAGCAGAACAGCAAACCACCCGAGAAGCAGCCGATAATCATCGGCAGGCGGAAGCTGGCATCTTTAAAAATTGTCGCGTACAGCAGCAGCACTTGTTTAAAGCTTAACTTTAGACGCCTGGATGCAGGCAAAGACTCATGAAAGAAAAAATGCACGCAGCATAGGCAGACAACCCCCATCAAGCTTAATGCGGCAAACACTGCGTGCCAGCTGAAAAATTTCAAAATCCATGAACCCAGTGTTGGTGCAATAATCGGCGCGATCCCCATCACAATCATCATGCTTGAAAATGCTTGCGCAGACGCCTGCATATCTAAACGGTCCCGGATGGCTGCCCGCGCAATCACGACCCCTACGCATCCGCCTAAAGCCTGCAGGATACGGGCAGCAATCAGGCTCCATTCATTTTGCACCATCAGGCACAACAAACTTGCTGCAATGTACAGGCACAGTCCAAAATACAGCGGAATTTTACGGCCAATACGGTCACTGAGCGGACCATAAATCAGCTGCCCCACCGCCAAGCCTAAAAAGTATGCGGGCAAGGTATTGGCAATCCTCTGCGTACTCACGCCAAAATCATGCGCCATTTGCGGCAAGGCCGGCAGATACATATCAATTGACAGCGGGCCCAGCGAAGTCAGCAGCGCTAGCAGCATAATCCACGCGCTGGAATACTGCGTTTTGCTTTGTTCTGTCTGCATAGAGATATTTTCGTTTCTAAATGATGAGAATGCAGACAAGTTTACACGTGTCATAGTATTATTTCGGCATATTCAAAGTGAAAAATCACACAATTCAAATATCAGCTGACCGCTCTGCTCCAGACAGCAAAGGATAGAAATTGAACTCTTGGCTCGCACGTCTAAAACAAGCGACGTACAACACCACTTTCATGTACAACATCCGCATGATTATCGCGTTTGCGGGTACGGCTTTTGTCCCGTATTTCATCGGGCAGCAGCTGTATACGATTCCCCTCACCTTAGGGGTTGTGGCTGCAGGCTTAAGCGATATTGATGACCGCTTTTCTGTGCGGATCATGAATCTGATCTATACCTATATCGGGTTCTTTGTAACTGCAGTATCGGTCTATCTGCTGTTTCCCTATCCAATTTTATTTGCCATTGGCTTAATTGTGTCCTGCATTGGCTGGATTTTACTGGGTTCACTGGGGCGGCGCTATGCCACGATCTCCTACGGCTGTTTAGTCATTTCTGTATATTCCATGCTTGGCGTCAGCCTTTTTGACAACTGGTATACGCAGGCAAGCTTGCTGGTCATAGGCGCGGCTTGGTACGGTTTAATTTCCACCATCAGCTTCCTGCTGTTTCCTGTACGCCAAGTGCAGGACAAACTGGCGCAGTGCTATTCGTCTTTAGCCGACTTCTTATTTGCTAAATCGAATCTATTTGATGTAGACATGACGCCAGCCAGCTATCAGCAAAGCATGATTGAATTGTCTTTAGAAAATGGAAAATTAATCACCATTTTCAACGATATGAAAACCGCCTTGCTGACCCGTTTAAAAGGTGACCGTGGCCAGCGCGATACACGGCGCAGCCTGCAGTATTATTTTGTGGCGCAGGATATTCATGAACGCGCCGATTCTGCGCATATTGACTATCAGAAGCTGTCTAAGATTTTCGAGCACAGCGATATCCTATTCCGCTTTCAGCGCATTTTGTCTCTTCAGGCCAAAGCCTGCAAAGACTTAAGCAGCAGCATTCTGCAGCGCACCCCCTATAATCACAGCAAACGCTTTAAGCATGCTTTTCAAAATCTAAAATTGTCCTTAGAAAAGCTCCGTGCCGAACAGCAGTATGATCAGGTTTGGGTAAATTCGCTGTTTTCACTTTATCAAAATTTAAAAGCCATCGATTCACAGCTGCGTAATGTGGAAACCGAACGCCATATGAATTTTGACAAAGCCAAACACATCGAAAATCAGCTTAAAGATGACGACTTAAAAGGCTGGGACGACATTGTCATTCGCGTCAAACAGCATTTGACACCTGAATCGGTCTTGTTCCGCCATGCCGTTCGGGTCTCTTTGGTGCTGTTCATTGGCTATATTTTTGTGCAGCTGACCGATATTCAATACGGCTACTGGATTTTGCTGACTGCCTTATTTGTCAGCCAGCCGAACTTTAACGCCACCAAGCGCCGCCTATATTTGCGGATTATCGGAACCTTAATCGGCATTATTTTAGGCTACGCGATTTTGTATTTTATCCCTTCGATTGAAGGCCAGCTGCTGCTGCTGATCCTCAGCGGCGTGCTGTTCTTTGAATTGCGAAGCAAACAGTATGCGCAAGCGACAGCCTTCATTACAATCTTGGCGATGATCAACTTCAATTTAGACGGCCTGGGCTTTGCGGCAGCCATGCCGCGCATGATCGATACCCTGATCGGCTGCGCTTTAGCCTGGTTTGGCGTCAGCTTTATTTTCCCAGACTGGAAATTCCGCCGCCTGCCGCGCACCATCAAGCGCTCTTTACAGGCGCAATGCGATTATTTGTCAGAAGTGGTTGAACAATACAAGCATGGCCGCAACAATGGCCTGAATTACCGCGTTGTGCGCCGCGCCGCGCACAATACCGATGCAGACGTCGCCTCTTTAATTTCAACACTGGCGACCGAACCGGATTTTGATCCTGCGCAAAAAGCTCAAGCCTTTGAATTCCTCTGTTTAAATCACACCTTCATCAGCTATATTGCGGCCTTAGGCGCGCACCGTGAAAAAATTAAGGATCAGGAAGTCTTAAATCTGCTGGACAAAGCTTTGGATGATATCCAAGGTGCGCTTTTGCGTGATGAAGTGCCGGACTTAACCGCAACCAATATGCTGCAGGCCATCCGCCAGCGCTTATCGCAAAATAATGATGATGATCAGAAATCATTGATCATTTTGCAGCAGCTGTCATTAATGTTCAGTATTTTGGATCAAATCAGCCATTTGAAGCAGAATTTAAGCCATGACCATGACCCGCATGCAACCGAATTGGCTTCTTTATAATTTGGCTGAATTTGGAACAATATACTCACTGAATTGGTACAAATAATGCTAAACTTTTTACAGTTTGAAATTTGTTAGTTTAATCATGACCGCTAAAAACGTTTACGCTTATACCCTGCAGCCTGTGGCTTATGAAGTTTCTGAAGCTGAGCAGCGCAATGCCCAGCTGGTGCTGTCCCGCAGCAACTATAAAATCGGCACAAAAGCCTGGCTGATCATGGGCGCAATCATTGCCCTTTCACTGCTCGGAATTCTGTTAATCAAAAATTATTCAACAGTATTCTGCTGGGTTGCCATTGTCTGTGTCGTTATTTATTTTCTTGTCCGCAAATTCGGCATCGAATGGTATGTAAAACGCAAGCTGAATGAAACACCAGTTCAAGAAATTAAAGGCATCCGCTTAGGCGTGCAGCCGCACGGCATTTCCATGCAGCAGCAGGTGGGCATGCAAATGGGCAATATGACTGTGGGCTGGAAAGATATTTACGAATGGTACAATACGCCAGAGTTCATTCTGATCAACTTTAAAATTAAGGATCAGCAAGGCGCGTATATTCTGCCTAAGCGCTTAGACAGCAAGAATTTTCCTTTTGCGACGATCCGCAAGCACTTAACTGAAACTGTCGGCGAGCCGAAATCAGTTTAAGCGGCTGAACAGCTTTCCGCTGATATGAAAAGCCTCCTGCATTGGAGGCTTTTTTAATGCGCAGCGGCCAAGCGAATTAATAATGAGAATGAGAATAAATATTATCTTTAAATACACATTCTCTTCTTAATCTAAGGTTATAATTCGCAGCAACTTGCCACTTGCCTAAACATAGATTGCCATGTTTAAAAAGACCCTCTTCCAAATTCACTGGTTCCTCGGAATCAGCGCCGGTTTAATCCTCTCTATTATGGGAGTGACTGGCGCAATCTATTCTTATGAACAGCCGATTCAAAAGTGGCTGAATCAGGAAAGCTACACCGTAAAAGCCGAACAAAAAGAAAAACTGACACCTGCGCAAATTTATCAGCATTTTCAGCAGACCGATCCTTCTATAAAAATCAACAGCATCACCATAGACCATGACCCTGCAGCCTCTTCTTCCGTCAATATCGTAAAAGAAGGCGCGCGCAAGGGCTATAACATGATGATTAACCCTTACTCAGCTGAAATATTGCCCGAAGTCAAAGGCCGTGAATTTTTCCAATTCATTCAGCAGCTGCACCGCAATTTAACCGTAGGTGAGTTTGGCAAGCAGCTGACAGGCGCATCGACCCTGATCTTAATTTATTTTATTTTGAGCGGGATTTATTTACGCTGGCCTAAAAAGCATTCATTCAAACAATGGCTGATGGTCAAGCCGCAGTTAAAAGGCCGTAATTTCCTGTGGAATTTACACGCCGTGATTGGCACTTGGGTTGTCATTTTCTATCTGTTGCTGGCGTTTACAGGGCTGTACTGGTCGTATGGCTGGTGGCGGGACGGCATGTTTAAAGTGATGGGTGTAGAGCGTCCGCAGGCCAAAATGCAGGCTAAAAATGGGGCTGGCAAAAGCGGCGATGGCCCGCGTGAAGGCCAAGAGCAGCCGCGCGCTGGACAAAAATCAGCAGGCTCCACAGAACAGGCTGAAGGCAAACAAGAAGGCCGCGGAGAGAAAAAAGGCTTAAAGCCTGAGCAGATCAATCTCGCACTTGCCCAAACTTGGACAGGCTTTAATACTCAACTGGGCCGTGAATATTCAAGCATCACCTTCAATATTCCTAAAAAGGCCAATGGTGAACTGGAAATCCAGTTTACAGATGCAGTGCCGCAGCATGAGCGCGCACGCAATAAAGCCACCTATGATTATTCAGCAGCCAAGATTCAAAAATTAGAGCTGTACGAAGACAAAAAGCTCAACGAAAAAATCATGAGCAGCATGCTGCCTGTGCACCGCGGCAGCTTCTTTGGCCCGGTCTATCAGTTCGCAGCGATGCTGGCTTCTTTAATCATGCCGCTGTTCTTTGTGACTGGCTGGATGCTGTATCTGAAGCGCCGCAAGCAAAAGCGCTTGGCCGTGCAGGCACGCAGCAGCTTAGCTCCTATATCCGCAGATCCAAATGCCCAGCCTTGGCTGATCGTCTATGCCTCGCAAACAGGCTTAGCCGAACAACTGGCTTGGCGCACAGCCGTCAGCTTACAGGAAGCGCGCCAGCCCGCCGCTGTCAAAGCAGTTCAGCAGCTGACTATGGATGACCTTAAGCAAGCCACGCAATTCTTGGTGATTGCCAGCACCTACGGCACAGGCGAAGCGCCAGATTCAGCTTCTGCTTTTGAGAAAAAACTCATGTCGCAGCAGCAGGACCTCAGCCATCTGAACTTTGCCGTGCTGGCCCTCGGATCTAAAGAATACCCTGACAGCTATTGCGCTTTTGGCCATAGAGTATTCACTTGGCTGTCTCAAAATGGCGCCAGTGCATTATTTAATGTCATTGAAGTGAATAATGGCGATGCAGCTGCCGTACAGCAATGGAATACTGCTTTAGCGGCAGTAACTAAGCTGGATCTGCAGGCCATGACGATCAATAAAACTTTTGATGTCTGGACACTTAAACAGCGCACGCTGCTGAATCCAGGCAGCCTAGGCTCCCCTGCCTTTAATTTGGAATTCACTCCAAAACATGAAGTGCATTGGCAGGCCGGCGATATTGCTGAAATCCAGCCAGGCAACAGTGCAGCGCGCATTGAGGCTTTCTTGGCTACATACAGCATCAGCGCAAATGCACCGGTTGAATCCACCGCTAAAACCATTGCAGAAATGCTCTGGAACCGTGATTTAACTGTAGAAGCCGAACCTTTTGCCAATCTGGATCATTTGCTGGAACAGCTTCCGGTTCTGCCTTCCCGCGAATATTCGATTGCCAGCATTCCTGAACAGCAAGTCTTGCGATTAGTGGTGCGTCAGCAATCCGATGCTCAAGGACAGCTTGGCCTAGGTTCTGGCTGGCTGACCCAGCATGCTGTCGTCAACAGTGAAATTGCCATGCGCATCCGCACCAATGAATCCTTCCATCTGATTCATGATAACCGCCAGATTATCCTCATCGGCAACGGCACAGGCATTGCCGGCTTAATGAGCCTGCTCAGTTCACGTATCCGTTCAGGCTATACAGACAACTGGCTGATTTTCGGTGAACGCCAGCGTGAGCATGATTTCTTCTTCCAAAGCACAATCGAAGCTTGGCAAAGTACAGGCATGCTGCGGCGTCTAGACTTGGCTTTCTCACGCGATCAGGCTGAAAAAATCTATGTGCACCATAAACTGCGGGAACAGGCTGCTGAACTGCAAAAATGGATCGAAAATGGTGCAGTGATTTATGTTTGCGGCAGCATCAACGGCATGGCCAGCGATGTAGATTCGGCCTTACGGGATATTCTAGGCGAAGCTGCGCTGGATCAGCTGAAACAGGATGGCCGCTACCGCCGCGATGTGTACTAAGCCGAATCATTGCGCTTTAAGACAATAAAAAAGCCGAGCCTCAGTGCTCGGTTTTTTATTGCCATCAAATTGTTTAAACTGCTCGATCTATTCCAGCAAAATACTTGAGCCATATGAAAAGAGCCCTGCTGTTTGCCTTTGGGCTTATCTTAATCGTGGATGGCCTGTGGCTGCTGTCTTTGGACAAAATTCACTTAGGCATTATCCTGCCCATTTTCATTGGCCTGATCTTTATGATGACGGCCATATTTTATGGCGCTATTCAGCATTTTTTAGCTCAGCATCCCAAAGTTAATTCTTTTTGGCGGGTCAGCTGGACAGGTTTTTGGCTCTGGTTAATAAGTTTGGCTGGATTCTTTGGCTATCTGCAATACAGTTCACAGCAATCCGCCAGCATTCCCAAAGTCCGCGCTATTATCGTATTGGGCAGCGGCATTGAAAATGGACAGCCTTCACCGACACTCAAAGCCCGCTTGGATGCGGCCGTTCCAGCGGCACAGCAAAATCCTCAGGCAGCCATCATAATGACAGGCGGTTACGGCAGGCATGAAAAAGTGTCTGAAGCCGCAGTCATGCGGCAATATATGCAGCAGGCACATCATCTGCCGGTACAGCGGATTTATTTAGAAGATCAAAGCACCAGTACCGCATTAAATCTAGCCAACAGCAAAGCGGTTTTAGCTCAGCTGCATATTACTGCCGATCAGCCGGTTGCTATCGTCAGCAGTGACTTTTATCTGCCGCGTGCGGCAGCTATTGCCAAGCACGAAGGCTACAGCCATATTTACACAATCAGTGCGCCAACACCGCTGTATATCCGCTATAACTCTTGGCTGCGTGAATATTTCGCGTTTCTAAGCGGCTGGCTGCTGAATGAATATTAATACACGGATTAATGAAACTTTTAATTGATTCGGATATTGCGCGGCAATGGAATATTCAGATCTTTAAAAAAATCCGGCTTTTGCACATAGACCTGATATAAATAATTTTTTAAATCCAGCAGCAGTTTTTCAGGCGCCACCAAAATATTCTGCCCTTCCGGGGTTAGATCCATCGACACGGCTGTGTTTTGTTCACGCAAGAACGGAATGACTTTTTCAATGAAATCTTTCAGGCTGATTTCCAGCGTTTCGTAATTGGCCCAATTGTCTTTAATTAATAATTTTGCGAGGCTTTTATTTTTCCAGACAGCAAAGGCTTTTTGCCCTGTAGGTGTTGCGCATAATGCCCAGCCGTCCTGATACAATGCAATCAATCCGGCTTGCGCAACCATAGTTTCAATAAATTGTTTATAAATGTCTTGAGGATTGTAAGATGCTGTTTGAGTTTTAGCCGCTGCCTTGCGCTGATATGGATTTCTCATAGATCACATGGATATATTAAAATTATTATAGACTGCAAATTCTATGAAAAAATAAACGATTAGGCAAGCTTTAGAGAAAATATATGGTGGGCGCTGACGGGATCGAACCGCCGACATTCTGCTTGTAAGGCAGACGCTCTACCAACTGAGCTAAGCGCCCTTTAAGGGGTTGGTACATTTATTCTTAAAATGGCGCAGCGGACGGGACTCGAACCCGCGACCCCCGGCGTGACAGGCCGGTATTCTAACCAACTGAACTACCGCTGCATCACGTTACTTCTAGGAAGTACACTTTATATCTTAAAAGNAGACAGCAAAGGCTTTTTGCCCTGTAGGTGTTGCGCATAATGCCCAGCCGTCCTGATACAATGCAATCAATCCGGCTTGCGCAACCATAGTTTCAATAAATTGTTTATAAATGTCTTGAGGATTGTAAGATGCTGTTTGAGTTTTAGCCGCTGCCTTGCGCTGATATGGATTTCTCATAGATCACATGGATATATTAAAATTATTATAGACTGCAAATTCTATGAAAAAATAAACGATTAGGCAAGCTTTAGAGAAAATATATGGTGGGCGCTGACGGGATCGAACCGCCGACATTCTGCTTGTAAGGCAGACGCTCTACCAACTGAGCTAAGCGCCCTTTAAGGGGTTGGTACATTTATTCTTAAAATGGCGCAGCGGACGGGACTCGAACCCGCGACCCCCGGCGTGACAGGCCGGTATTCTAACCAACTGAACTACCGCTGCATCACGTTACTTCTAGGAAGTACTCTTTATATCATAAAAGATATGTCGTGCGCTGACGGTAACGAACCGCCGACATTCTGCTTGTAAGGCAGACGCTCTACCAACTGAGCTAAGCGCCCTTTAAGGGGTTGGTACCTTTATTCTTAAAATGGCGCAGCGGACGGGACTCGAACCCGCGACCCCCGGCGAGACAGGCCGGTATTCTAACCAACTGAACTACCGCTGCATCACAAAGAATATGGTGGGCGCTGACGGGATCGAACCGCCGACATTCTGCTTGTAAGGCAGACGCTCTACCAACTGAGCTAAGCGCCCTCAAAAGATCAATCATTAAAATGGCGCAGCGGACGGGACTCGAACCCGCGACCCCCGGCGTGACAGGCCGGTATTCTAACCAACTGAACTACCGCTGCATCTACACAATGTCGCAATTGTGGTTCAAACGAATAGCAAAATTTAAAGTGGCGCAGCGGACGGGACTCGAACCCGCGACCCCCGGCGTGACAGGCCGGTATTCTAACCAACTGAACTACCGCTGCACTTAAATCTTGACGCTGAAAAAGCTTGGTGGGCGCTGACGGGATCGAACCGCCGACATTCTGCTTGTAAGGCAGACGCTCTACCAACTGAGCTAAGCGCCCTCAAAAGATCAATCATGTAAATGGCGCAGCGGACGGGACTCGAACCCGCGACCCCCGGCGTGACAGGCCGGTATTCTAACCAACTGAACTACCGCTGCATCTACACAATGTCGCAATTGTGGTTCAAACGAATAGCAAAATTTAAAGTGGCGCAGCGGACGGGACTCGAACCCGCGACCCCCGGCGTGACAGGCCGGTATTCTAACCAACTGAACTACCGCTGCACTTAAATCTTGACGCTGAAAAAGCTTGGTGGGCGCTGACGGGATCGAACCGCCGACATTCTGCTTGTAAGGCAGACGCTCTACCAACTGAGCTAAGCGCCCTTTCAAAACGTCTTCATCGTTTGATGAGGTGCATTATAGAGAATCTTGACCGAGTGTCAAACGCTTTTCTGCGAGTTTTCCACTTTTTAAGCCTGAGTGATTAAAAAATAGGTAATATGCTGTAAAAACCTGCATTTTTTGTATAATTTTTAAATGCATATCTAAATTCGGCTGCTTTTTAACAGCTGTTCTTCAATAAAAATACTGCTTTTACCGCCTAAATTTCTCATCAATTGACGGCTTGATTATTTTAGCTTCAATTTAAATCATCATATGCCAAATATGATAAGCCTCATCTCTAAGCCTTGTCTTTTTTTAGCGCTCTTCTGATACAAAAAAAAACGACTGAAAGGTCTAAGCAGCTGCAGCATATCCTGCGCACTCAGCTTTAATGCAGCATTCACCTTTATTCTGCAATATAAACCAAAGCCTGCTCTGGAATCAGCTCAAACAATTCTGCAATATCGCTGTTGCGCATGCGGATGCAGCCATGTGACATTGGAATGCCCATCGGTTCAGAGTCCGGCGTACCATGTATATAGATATAGCGCTTATAGGTATCGCAGCCCTCACCCAAATTAAAGCCTTGTTCTAAACCGCGCAGCCACAAAATGCGCGATAAAATCCAATCTCTGTCAGGATTTGCTGCAGCCAATTGCGCACTATAAATTTCTCCAGTCGGCTGGCGGGCAATGAAAACACTGTTTAAAGGAAGATCTTGACCAAACTTTTCTGCAACTGTATGCCAGCGGCGTGGCGTTTTACCGCTGTTTTCTGCTTCTCCAATGCCATTTTTGCCTGTAGAAATCACATAAAATTTATTCAGCTTATTTAAGCTTAAAGTCTGATGCTTTAAATCAATGATAATGTCGGCTTGATCCAGTGCGTATTGCGTCATTTGTCTTTCTCAGTCTTTTCACAATTCATATTGATGCTTAACTGCGGAGGCTCTGGGCGCAGCCACAGCCAGACGGCTACCAACAGCATTGTCACATCCGTAAAAACCTTCACTGCAAAGGGCGCGCTGGTAAACAGCATAATCATGCCGCTGATCAGCATCATGATGCTGGCAATCCACTTGGCTTTGCGCGGCACTGTGCCATTTTCGCGCCATGCGCGCAGGGTCGGGCCATATTTAGGATGGTTCAGAAGCCATTCATCCATCTGCGGCCAGCCTTTGGACGCCGCCCAAGCGGCCAAAATCAAAAACACTGTTGTTGGCATTCCCGGCAATATTGCGCCGATAAAACCCAGTATGACAAAAATCACCACAAGGCTTCGCCAAAACAACGTCTTCATACCACAGCCCAAATTTCAGAATTAAGGTAGTATAAAGTGTTTTTGCAATTTATCCGTTGTTATTCTGCACTTTCCTCAGGCGACACATGCACCTTATTTTTTTAAATACTGATCTGGATGAACGCTGGCTGCAATTGTCACAGCCGCTGGTCCGCCAACTGGCATTTTGCATTGGCAGCGCCAATATTCTTGGCCGCCTGCCTGCTGAACTGCCCATAACGCATTCATTTCAATTTCATGAAAATGCCGTCTGGGCAGAGCATTTAGACAACTATTGGCTGCGCCTGCAGTATTTAGATCAGCATCCTGATGAGCTGATCAGCTTTCTGCAGCAATTAAAAAGCACCCGGCTGGGTTTGCGTTTCGAAATGTTTATTTGGTTTTGGCTGCTTGACCATCAGTATCACCCCTATCAACTGCTGGGCCACAGCATTCAAAAAATTGCCGGCGCGCGCACGCTGGGTGAACTTGATTTTGTATTATTCAACAGTACCACGCATGAAGTTGAACACTGGGAAGTAGCGCTGAAGTATTATTTGGCAGAGCGCGATTTTTCACTGCCCTTTTGGTACGGCCTGAACCGCACTGATACGCTCAGCCGAAAGCTGCAGCATTTTACAGCAAAGCAGTTCCAATTTTCCGATGCGTTGGAACAGCCCATTCAGCGCCGCTACTGCATTTTAAAAGGCCAGTTATACCTGCCGGCAGCCAACGCCGAGGCAGCCCTGCCCGCTTGGATTAATCCTGCGCGCAGAATGGGCTTATGGGGACATCAAATCCCGGAAAAATCTCAAGGCTTTTACCACATGCAGCGCCATGAATGGATTTGCGCGAATCAGTCCGCCAGCAGTCTAAGCCCCAAATGGTGGACAGATGGCCTATATAAGTCGGCACGGCATCAACACTACTATATGTACCGTCAGCCCAGCTTACTGGCGAAGCATGTCTGATGCTGCTGTCAGATCTAGGTATTACATTTGCTTACCGAAGCACTATAAAAACTGTATACAGTTTAACCAGTGTATTTTTTAATCTAACTCTCACATCAGAATAATTTAATTATTCATAATTATGGAGATGATGATGAAAAAAATTCTTGCTGCTTCACTGATCGTGGCTTTTGCTTTAACGGGCTGCAACACATTCAAAGGTTTTGGTAAAGATGTATCGAAAGCGGGCGATGCGGTCACCAATACCGCGGAAAAAACCGAAAACAAAATGTAATTTATCCTGTCCATCAAAAACCTTATCGGCTGATAAGGTTTTTTACGTTTAATTTTTCCCTTATTTTGCTGATTCGCCTATTATATTGCGACATTTTAGACTTTAAGATTCAGCATGACTTCATCATCAGCGACCCTCGATCTCAGCCTAGAGCTTCTGCGTCAGCCTTCAGTAACTCCTATCGATCATACTTGCCAAACCATTATGGCAGACCGCTTGGAAAAAGCAGGCTTCACTATTGAACATATGCGTTTTGATGACGTTGATAACTTGTGGGCGCGCCGCGGTGCAGAGTCTCCTGTTTTCTGTTTTGCCGGGCATACCGATGTGGTTCCGACGGGCAGCCTGGAAGACTGGAATTCAAACCCTTTTTTTCCTGAAATCCGCGACGGCAAGCTTTATGGCCGCGGCAGCGCAGATATGAAAACTGCGCTGGCAGCAATGGTGGTTGCTTCTGAACGCTTCACTGCAAAACATCCAAATCATAAAGGCTCTATCGCTTTTTTAATTACTTCAGATGAAGAAGGCCCATCCATTAATGGCACTGTGAAAGTGGTTGAAACGCTGGAAGCCCGCAATGAAAAAATGGACTGGTGCTTAGTCGGCGAACCATCAAGCACAAATACACTTGGCGATATTGTTAAAAATGGCCGCCGCGGGTCTTTAAATGCCAAACTCACGGTAAAAGGCAAGCAAGGCCATGTAGCGTATCCGCATCTTGCGGTGAATCCGATTCATACAGCGTCTAAAGCCCTTGCAGAATTGTGTGAAACTGTTTGGGACAACGGCAATGAGTACTTCCCTGCAACCTCTTTCCAAATTTCAAATATTCATTCAGGCACTGGCGCGACCAACGTGGTTCCGGGCACAATGACATCACTGTTTAACTTCCGCTACTCGACTGAAGTCACCGCAGAAGAACTCAAATCCCGCACGCTGGAAATTTTAGACCGCCACAATGTTGATTATGATATTGAATGGACGCTGTCTGGCTTACCGTTTTTGACCCCAGTCGGTGAGCTGGTGAATGCGGCAAAAACAGCGATCCTGAATGTTACAGGTGTTGAAACTGAGCTTTCCACCAGCGGCGGCACATCGGATGGGCGCTTTATTGCACCGACTGGCGCTCAAGTGCTGGAGCTAGGTGTGCTGAACGCCACCATTCATCAGGTCAATGAACATGTTAATGTAAATGATCTAGAGCCTTTGGCTGAAATTTATGAGCAAATCTTAGAAGGCTTATTGGCTTAATTAAAACCATGCATAAAAAAGGAACTCCGCGGAGTTCCTTTTTTACGCCTAACATTCTGCAAGCTTACAAGCCAATAGCTGACTGAATATGAGTCAAATTCGGTATGTGATAGATCTGGTCACCCATGCGAACATATTGGAAAATGGCCGGGTCAGTCATAACATGATCTTCATCCACAATTTCCGAAATACGCAAACGGACTGATTTCGGCATTTCATTGCACATCAGCGCAAAGCGCTGACTGACATCTTCACCCTCAATGACCAGCGCCACGCCATTTAGACGTTCAGGTTCATTCACCGCATAAACCGACAAATTCAATTCATGCCATTGCACGCTTTGCACCTGAGTTTCACTGTCCAGTGCTGACAAGACAATATTTTGCGGCAGCAGCATCGGCTCTTTGCCATAGCAATCAATGATATATGCATCAATAAATCCGGTAGAAACCGTAATTAAATGCTGCAGCTCCTGCTGGCTAATCTCATTGGATACAGTAGTCTGACTCATTGATTACTCCTGTTTCTCTGCAATTAAACTTTCAATATTGGCCAGCAGTTCCGCTTCCTGGAACGGCTTGCCCATATAGTGCGTTACACCCAAGCTGAACGCGCGCTCACGGTGTTTTTCACCAGTACGCGAGGTAATCATGATAATCGGCAAGTCTTGGTGAATGTCATGATGGCGAACCAAGTTCGTCACTTCAAAACCATCCATGCGCGGCATTTCAATATCCAGCAGCATCAAGTCTGGTCTTACATTTTCCAGCTGTTCTATGGCGTCCACACCATCTTTCGCCGTCACAATGTCATAGCCTTGACGTTCCAGCAAGCGAGATGTCACCTTACGCACCGTTACCGAGTCATCCACAATCATGACTAAGCGGCGCGCATTGCCGTGGCGTGACAGATCACGCTGATCTTTACTGCGCTTAACGCGCTGTGTCGCCTGAATCTGACGCGCAATGCTCTGGCCGTCCAAAATTAAGCAAACTTGGCCATCACCCAGAATCGTAGCGCCTGCGATCACGCCAACATTAGAGAACTGCTGGCCAATTGGCTTAACCACAATTTGCGCACGCGAGCCAATCAGCTGATCAACCAGCAGCGCAATGGTTTGGCCGCTGTTGCCTTTAATCAGCAGCACCGGCAAGGAGTGCGCAATTTGGCCTAAACGCGGTGTAGGCAAATTAGAAACGAACTCGGATAAATAGCGCAATTTGTAATGCGTATTGTCAATTTTAAAGGTATCTGCCTTGCTGCTGAAATAGTCTTCCAGCGCTGACGGCGCAATACGCACAATACGGTCAATTTGCGCCAGAGAAATCGCAAACTGCTGATCACCGGCTTTCACCATTAAGGCATCACTGACCGCCACGGTGGTCGGCACACGGATGGTAAAGGACGTGCCTTTGCCCAATTCAGACTCGACCGTTACATGCCCGCCCAGCGCTTTAATTTCACTTTGCACAACATCCAGACCTACCCCGCGTCCGGAAATTTGCGTAACAGCCTGCGCGGTACTGAAGCCCGGATGGAAAATCAGCTGCAGAATTTCCTGCTTATCCAAGAGCTGATCTTCTTTGATCAAACCTTGGCTCAAGGCTTTGGCCTTAATCTTCCCTTCATCAATACCTTTGCCGTCATCACTGAACGTGACCAGAACATCGGTGCCTTGACGGCTGATGTTTAAAACAATGTTGCCCACTTCCGGCTTGTTCAGCGCTATGCGGTCAGCCGTATCTTCCAAGCCATGGTCAATCGCGTTACGGAGCATGTGCTCAAATGGCGTCACCAAGCGCTCTAAAATTGTACGGTCCAGCTCACCTTCGGTATTCTGCACAATCAATTCTGCAGGACGGTTCAAGGTAGAAGAGGTTTGACGCACAATACGCTGCAAACGCGGCAGCATGCGCGAGAACGGTACCAGACGAGTGCGCATCAGGCTTTCTTGAATTTCGGCCTGAATGCGTGATTGCTGAAGCAGCAAGCCTTCGGTATCGCGGATTTTTTCAGACAGCGTACTCTTAAAGTCAACCAAATCCGATGCTGACTCAGCCAAAGATTTAGACAGCTGGTTCAATGATGAATATTGGTCCATTTCCAATGGGTCAAAATCGGCATAGCGTGAATTTTCAGAACCATGCTTCGCAATAATCTGCGACTCCAGCTCGCCTTCCATTCGGCGCAGCTGGTCCGCCAAACGCTTGATGGCCAATTCCATCTCATTCAGGGTATTGCCCAGCTGTCCCAAATCCATCTCAATACGCGAACGGTTGATTGAGTTTTCGCCCGCCAAGTCAATCATTTTCTCAACCAGATCAGCCGAAATTCGGATCATCTCGTTGCTGTTATCGGACTTAAGCGTGTCTGACCATTCACCTTGCATCGATGGCGGCTCTGCGCCATCGCCTTGGATAAATTCAAAACCGCGCGAAGCAGGGCTTTGCTCAGACCGCGCGAAGCTGTTCGGCAGCTGTGCCGTTACATTGACAAATTCAATTGAATCCAGGCTGAATTTAATGCTGTCAAAATTGCTGTAGTCTTTCTCGAAGATCGCCTGCTTTAACCAGCTGACAGTCGTTTGCAGCAAATCATCATAAACATTAGAGCTGAAATGATGTACAGCAAATTGCTCAAAGGTTGTTTCCAGCTGGTAAGAAATCGCCGCAACAGGCTCATTCTCCACCATACGCGCGCCGCCTTTAATACTGTGGGCTGCACGCTGCAGTTGAAGCAAAATGCTGCGGTCATTGCGCTGTTCAAACCATTTTGCCAGCAGCTGTTCTGTATTTTCCAATACTTCTTCAGCTTCTTCTAAGAAGGTTTCCTCAACAACAGTCCGCAGCGCTTGATCTTCATCCGAGATGACCCGCTCATCCGCTGCAGCTACGCTTTCCTCAAGCACAGGCTGCGGCATTTCAACTTGCGCTGTTTCTTCAGCAGGCGCTATGCTGCCTTCAGTTTCTTCTGCAGCTGAAAACACCTGTTCAAGTTCTTCCGCAACAGCTTCCGCCGCATATGCTTGATCCGCCGCCAAGTCTTCTTCAGTGGCATCTTCTTTAACAGCGTCAGTTTGCCCCGCAGACAGAGACTGAATGTTTTGAACAATATCAATCACCGCATGCGCAGGATAATCAATATTTTGATCACGGATCGTCTGGATACGGTCAGAAACATCATCCTGGACTAAGCGGATGATTTGAATCAGCGCTGGATTGATGGCAATTTGCTGGCGGATAATGCGTTCATAAACAAATTCCAGCTCGTGTGCGATTAAGCCGATATGTGTTGCTGAAATCATATTTGCACCGCCTTTCAAGGTGTGCAAATAACGCATTAAATTGTTCAGGGCGCCAATATTGCTTTGATCTTTTGCCCAAGTGCTTAAATCATCATCAATACCCGACAGCAGTTCATCAGCTTCTTCCAGGAAGATAGCCAGCAAGTCTTCATCAAAGTCTTTATTTGCCTCAGCAGATTGAAGCTGAGCGCGCTCCGCAGCAATCCGCTGACTTAACTGCGCATAGTCCACACCAGCTGGAACAGCTGCTTCTACTTCAAGCACAGCCTGGACTTCTTGTGGCTGTGCATGAACAGCAGCCTGCTCCACATCCTGCTGAACAAAAGCAGACAACTCACTGAGCAGTTTTTGCGCTTCAGCATTCAAAACCACTCGCTGACCTGCAGCCAAGGTATCGAACAAATGGATAAACTCTTGATGCGCTTGCGCAAACAGTTCATACGCATAGTTGAGGTTCATCAGCTCTGGCTTCTCGACCAGCACATCATAGCCCTGCTTCAATTCTACAGTGAATGCATGAATTCCTGCAGAAGCGCGGTTATCCGTGTGATCCAGCAGCAATTTCGCCTGTGAACTCAACAAAGTCAGATATTCTGGAAATTCAGCCTTAGCGCGGCTGTCAAATTCAAACTCTGCATCCAGCAGCTGATCAATATTCAATTCGATCAGCTTAGAAACTAGGCCTTGCGGGTTAATATCTGCGCTGACGTCTTCAGCTGCAAAACCGTAATCATTCCATGCTGTGCTGAATGTTTCATAGATCGAATTCAGCTGACTGCTGGAGCCTTGACGCATAGTCAGCAAATAATCACGGACAAATTCAGCGTACTGAATCAGCAATGCGCTTTCTTTTGAGGTAGAGACAATGTCTTCCTGCAGCAAAGTTTTAAACAGATTTTCAACTTTTGTGCTGGCTTCAAAAATCTGATCAATTTGCGCCATCGATGAACTGCCGCGCAGGGTATGCAGGGCGCGGATCAGGCCATTATAATCCTGAGTTTGCTCATTTTCTGTTTTCAGGAACTGATCAATGGTATGCAAATGCTCTTCAGCTTCTTCAATAAAGATCGAAACTGTTTCTTCAATATAATGGTCTTCACTTTCAGCAGCAGATCCTGTTCCGGCTTCCGCGCTTTCAGCTGCATCGGCCAGTTCTAAGCCGGTCATAACGCTTGGCGCATTTAAAGTATCGGCCAGGCTTAATAATTCTTGCAGTGCCGGCTCAGGGCTTATCCCCTGCTGCAGCTGCTGACCCAATAAAACCAAAGGGCGCAAGTCAATATCCAGCTCTTCTACCGTTTTAAACCGCGGATATAACTTATACTGATAAACATTTAAAACTGTTTGAGCAAATTTCTGGATGACGGGCGTCAGCACAACTGTGCCTGAAAGGACACGGTTAAGCGTATCTTCCACAATCCATGCTGTTTCACCGGCAGATTTGGCGCCTACCATGCGTCCAGAACCTTTTAAAGTATGGAAATGGCGGCGAATCGTAGTCAGCGTTTCTGGATTGTTCGGTTCTTCTAGCCAACCCGTAAATAAAGAATTTAATTCAGCAAAGATCTCTTCTATTTCTTCAACAAAAATTTCTAAAATCTCTGCATCTTGATCTAGATAGCTATCTTCCGGAAGCGTAGTCGTTTCTACTAAATTTTTTAATATTTCTTTCATAGCTAAGGCTTCTTACGTTTTTGCCACCAAGCAGGGTGCTCAAACTTAATTGTAACCATCACGCGTGACTCAACTTGTTTTCGTTGAGTTCATCTTGACGATGCTTTATCTGTGTTTCGTGATACGCCTCACCCTTAAGCAAGGCGCATTTCCCCAAAGCCTTCTGACTTAGTCTGGAAGTTTAAAGTCAGATACAGATTCACGTAATGATTCGGCCATGTTTGCCAATTCAGATACCGAACGTGCAGTATCAAAGGTTGCAGTTGTCGTTTGAGATGTAATTTCCTGTACAACATTCATCGTTGTCGCAATATGGCCCGCAGAAGCAGACTGAAGTTTTGCAGCATCGGAAATGTTCGCAATCAGTTTTGCCAAGTTGCCAGATACGTTCTGAATTTCATCCAGTGCGACACCGGCATCCTTAGATAAGTTTGCACCGCGGACAACTTCAGAAGTGGTCTGCTCCATGGAAATAACCGCTTCATTCGTATCGGTCTGAATTGTTTTTACCAAGCCTTCGATCTGTTTAGTTGCAGATGCTGAACGCTCAGCTAGACGCTGTACTTCATCCGCTACCACGGCAAAACCGCGGCCTGCTTCACCCGCCATAGATGCCTGAATCGCAGCGTTCAATGCCAAGATGTTCGTTTGGTCGGCAATATCGTTAATCAGGGCAACAATGTTACCAATCTCTTGCGAAGATTCACCCAAGCGCTTAATACGCTTTGAAGTTTCCTGGATCTGTTCACGAATCGTGTCCATCCCCTCAATTGAGCGGTTTACAACTTGCGCGCCATTGGCAGCAATTTGTACTGAACGTTCTGCTACCACAGCAGACTCATCGGCGTTGGCAGATACTTGGTCAATAGACATTGCCATTTCGTTAATCGCCGCAGATGCGCCAGCAATCTCTTGCGCCTGATGTTCTGATGCTTCAGCCAGCTGGTTGGTAATGCCCTGCGTATTCGCCGTATACTGTGCAACTTCTTGAGAAGTTTCTGTAATACGTGATACAAGGTCACGCAATTGGTCGATTGCGAAGTTAATCGAGTCGGCGATAGCGCCCGTGAAGTCTTCAGATACCGTTGCATATGAACGCAAGTCACCGTCCGCCAAGTCCGCAATCTCATCCAGTAAACGCAAAATCGCGTTTTGGTTACGGTCGTATTCTTCCTGTAAGCGGCTTACACGCTGTTTATCTGATTGACCACGCAAAGCCAGCAGGCGGAATACACAAATTAAGAAGCCGACTAAGCACAGCAGCAGGAACAATGCAGGAATCGCAATTTCCAAGTTAGAGCCGCTTGACAGTTTATTTAAGTTTGTCAGCAGTTCATCCGACTGAGCGAAAATAGAAGCAGAAGCCTGACGCACTTTTACAATTTGTGTTGAGTTTTTAAGAATGGTTGCCGCTGCGGATTTCAGTACATCATCATACTCTGCTTTGATGCCCGCTAAAGACTCACGCAAAGACTCATCAGAAATGCGCTCTACACCCAGTTCTGCGCTGCCGTTCAGCTGCGCATTCAAGTATGATCCGAATGTTTCTGTATCGGCACTGAAGTCATCCGCAGATTCACGCGAACTTTCACTGCCCGTCAATACCGAACTGATAGAACGCAGAATACGTTCCGCAATGAATACCTGGTTTTTCGCAATCACTACCTGGTTGGACGGCATATTTTGACGCGCCATTTGGTCAACCATCAGGTTGTACTCAGCCTGAATACCAGGGATGGTTTCACCAATGGCAATGTTCGTGTCATACAATTTGTTAATGATTTTCTGTTGCGAAGAAATCAGTGTAATACTGTCAGAAACTTTCTGCCACTGTGCTTCAACCGTTTTCAACGCTTGCGTTGATGGATGCGTATCTTTCACCGTCTCTAAGTTGGCTGCGAAAGCGGCTTGAGACTCAGTCAGCTTTTTGATTGATTCTGGTGTGCCTGATGCCGTCGCTTCCGTCGCTTGACGCGAAATGGTTTGCGACAATAGGCGCAATTCACCCAAGCTTCGCGTCAACTCATTATTACGAGGAACACTGTAGAAAAGATACAGCAGCAAGAAAATTGCCACAAATAAACAGAAGGCTGCGCCCAAGATTAAAGGCTTAGACTTTTCACTATCACCAAATACGCGCGATAACTGCTCTGTTTGTGATTGAAACTTGGCTAATAAAGCATTACCGCTTTTACGGCCAGTGCTTTCGCCCGTATTTTTCTTCTTAAGTTTAAAGCCCATGCAGCCTCTCCCCGTTTTCGACCTAGATGTTTAGGTGCGACAATTAATTTATAAATTTTATTGATGCGTTCATATATTTAGGATTTTGCATCAAGCTGCTGAATAAGAAGACATGCCACTGCTGGTTATGCTGGTGAAAATATCCTTTGCAATATTCTGTTAAATTGCTGTCTAACTCAGTGCCCGCAGAAAAGTAACTTTTCTTATTAAAATGCTGAATCCCCAAAACCTGATCCACGACTAAACCGACATAATGGTCATTATGAGTGATGCACAATACTTTTTGAGTCGGCGAGTAACTGCTTCGATAGCCCGAAATGTAGTGCGCTAAATCAGACACTGACAGTAAACGGCCCCGAATATTCGCCAACCCCTGCACCCAAGACTGCGTATTCGGCACTGGGGTGCATTTTGGCGGATAGATTACTTCAGATACTTCACCCAAAGGAGCAACAAAATATTGCCCCATCATCTCAAAAGCAATGCCTGACCATCGGTTTACTTCATTTTCGGTAGAAACGTAGTTTTTATTGCCACGCTTTGCTATTCGAAGTAATTCGATAAATCCATTTGCTGCCATAGAGCTTTATCCTGCATTGAGGTGTTGTTTAATCACATCAATTAATTGTTTTTCATCAACAGGCTTAGTCAAATAGTCAGCTGCGCCTTGACGCTTGCCCCAAACGCGGTCAGTGGCCTGATCCTTGGTGCTGACAATGACAATAGGAATGTGCTTAGTGGTTGCGCCGCGTGCAATTTGACGAGTCGCCTGAAAGCCGTTCACACCTGGCATTACCACATCCATCAAAACTAAATCCGGCAATTCAGCTTGCGCCATGGTCACACCGTCCGCACCGTTTGAAGCCTCAATCACTTCAAAACCATGCTTCCCTAAAATTTCTTTGAAACGGAAAGTTTCTGTCGGTGAATCGTCCACGATTAAAATACGCGCCATTCCATTACCCCAAAAATAAATCTTTATTAAACAGTTACGTGATTACGGATAGCATTCAGCAATTCATCTTTGCTGAATGGCTTGGTTAAATATTCGTCCGAACCTACGACACGCCCCTTCGCCTGGTCAAACAAGCCGTCTTTACTTGAAAGCATGACGACTGGAATATTTTGATAATTTTGTGAATTTTTGATAAGCGCGCAAGTTTGATAACCGTCCAGGCGCGGCATCATGATATCAACAAAAACAATATCTGGATTTGCTTCAGCAATTTTAGACAGCGCTTCGAAACCATCTACCGCTGTGACCACTTCACATCCTTCACGCTGAAGCAGTGTTTCTGCTGTACGGCGGATGGTTTTTGAATCATCAATCACCATGACTTTTAGATTTTGGAATTTATCGTCCATTTAATGACCCTACCATTTTTAGATGTACAAACAAATTTTGTGAGCAGCTATATTTTTACAAGTTATTAACATTTTTAACATATATTTACTTGCTTTTTCAATGAGCATTTTCTGCTCGACCGCACATTAACCAACAATAACAACAACCGCTTCACACTTCCTAATGACCAACGATTTTTTTTTGTCTGGGAATGGTTTTTAATTCTATCTTTTAGGACTAATATAACATTTTTATTACTTTAAAATAAGTAATTTAGTCAACTTTAAACTGGGGAGTCCAATGCTGAGTCAGTTTAGAAAAAAACTTACTTTCATTGAAGATAAAAGCATGTCTAAAAAAATTATTTTTATTGCTTGTTTATTGTCAAAGATGGCCTTTGCCGCGGCTCCAGCTTCCCAGCAGCCTAAAAGCGCCTGGTACCGCTATTATGACAGCAAAGGTGTGGCCAATATCAGCACCAGCGTCACTCCCAACCATATCCGCTACGGGTACGAAGCGCTTGATCAGAATATGCAGGTGATTAAGCGCAATAAGCCTTATAATGCAGAAGCAGACATTAAGCAAGCGCCTCAGCGCGCAGCCCACGCCCAGCAAATAGCAAATGACAACAAACTCAAACGGGCCTATGGAAACAGCGGCACAGCACTGCTGAAGAAAAAAGATGCGCTGACCCAAATCAATAAGCAGCTGGTTTTTCAGCAGGAACAATTGAAACAGCTGCAAAATGACCGTATTGTATTCGTCCGTCAAGAGCGTGAGCATTTCCGCAAAGGCGAAACTGTGCCTGCGCAGTTAAAAACTATGCTTACGAATAATCAAAAAAATATCGTATTAAAAAAAGAATACATTCAATCTTTACAAACAAGCTATCGAAATACAGCAGTAGAATACGACAAAATTATTTCACGTTTAAAATCAATGGAATAATTTTATTTATTCGATTGCAGCGGTTCACAGCTGAATAAAAAGGACGATCATGCGATCAGCACAGCACTTTACTTTTTTTAATGGGAACCGCACTGCCCATTTTTTAAAATCCGGCGTTCTTTGCCTGAGCATAGCGCTTAGCGCATGCCAAAAAAATGAAACAGCGCAGCCCGCTGAAAATGTAAAAACCATTGAACTCATTCAGCAGGATCTGGTTGCGGTACAGCATGGCGCATCCGTCAGCAGAACTGATTTCACCGGTACCGTCCGCGCAGTCAATCAAAGCAGCATTCAGGCGCAAGTCACAGCAACCGCAGCCTCTGTCAATGCGCAAATCGGACAGTCTGTCGTCAAGGGGCAGGTGCTTATCCGTTTAAACAATCAGGACAATGCGGCCCGCTTAGCGCAAGCCAAAGCCAATTTCGCTTCAGCCCAAGCGCAGGCCAATCAGGCCAAACTGATGATGCAGCGCAAACAGCGCTTGTTGAATCAGGGATTTATTTCTAAAGTGGATTTTGAGCAAAGCAAAGTCGACTATCAGGCGCAGCTGGAAAATGTCAATGCTCAGCAGTCGAATGTGGATATAGCCCGTAAAGCGGATCAGGACGGCACTATTTACAGCCCTATCAGCGGAGTCATCACTAAGCGTAAGGTTGAACTGGGGCAAACGGTTGCTGCAGGCGCAACCCTGTTTGAAATTGTCGATCCCAGCCATTTGGAAATACAAGCGCAGCTGCCGAGCGACATGCAGTCCGCATTAAAAATTGGACAGGCCATTGAATACAGCATTCAAGGCAACCCGAACAAGCTGACCGCAGTATTATCCCGCATTTCGCCGATTGCAGATCAAGCCAGCCGCCAAATTGAATTCTTCGCAGAGCCATCTGAACGCATTAATTCGCGCAGTATCGGCGCTTTTGTTGAAGGTTCTATTTTAGGCTCAAATCAAGTTTCAGGACAGCTGATTCCGCTGGATACAGTGCATGATATTCAAGCCAAACCCTATGTTTGGGCAGTGCGGCAGCATAAAATCGCCCGATTGAATGTCAAGGTGTTAGAGCAGCGCTACAGCACAAATACGGCTGTGGTCAGCGGCCTTGAAAGCAGCGATTTAATCAGCCGCGTTAAATTTTCCGAAGATGATATTCACAAAGACGTCAGCATCAATAAAGAATAAATAAAAAAAGCAGGATAGCGGTTATGTGGTTTACCCGAATTAGCGTCAAGTACCCCGTTTTCACCATTATGATGATGTTCTGCCTGATGGTGCTTGGCTTGGCCTCTTGGCAGCGCATGGGCGTTGAAGAATTTCCGGATGTCGATTTCCCGTTCGTGGTGATTTATACCAATTATCCTGGCGCATCGCCTGAATCCGTTGAATCTGAAATTACCAAAAAAATGGAAGATCAGATCAATACCATTTCCGGCCTTAAACAGGTGATTTCGCAGTCCAGTGAAGGTCTGTCGACCATTATTGCTGAATTCAACCTAGATGTGCCTTCATCTGTCGCTGCGCAGGATATCCGCGACAAAATTGCGCCAGTCAGCGCGCAGTTCCGCGATGAAATTGATGATCCGATTGTCGAACGCTATGACCCAACGGCCAGCGCAGTCATGTCTATTGTATTTGAATCAAAAAATATGGACTTGCGTGATTTAAGCTCTTATTTGGAACAGCGCATTGTGCCCCAGCTAAGAACCGTTTCCGGTGTCGGCACAGTCAACCTGCTAGGCGATGCGCAGCGCCAGATCCGCATTCAAGTCGATCCGCAAAAGCTGCAGAGCTTTGGACTGGGCATTGATCAAGTCTTAAACACCCTCAAGGCAGAAAACATTGAAGTTCCGGGCGGCACGCTCAAGCAGCCAACGTCTGAATTGGTGGTTGAAATCAAGTCCCGCGTCATTCACCCTCAGGCTTTTGGCGATTTAGTGGTGGCAAATAAAAATGGCGCCCCTATTTTCCTCCGGCAAGTGGCCAGTATTGAAGACAGCCAAGCGGAGATGGAATCCAGCGCATTCCTTAACGGTAAAACAGCGGTAGCCATTGATATTTTGCGCAGCTCAGACTCCAATATCATCGAAGTAACGAACAACACCCGCAAAACACTGGAAGAAATTAAAACCCAGCTGCCGAAAGGCACAACAGCTGAAATTGTCGTAGATTCCTCCAAAGGCATCCGCGGCAGCATTAAAGACGTTGCCCGCACTATTATCGAAGGCGCCGTTTTAGCCATTCTGATTGTGCTTTTGTTCTTAGGCTCTTTCCGCTCCACCGCCATTACCGGCATGACTTTGCCGATTGCTTTGCTGGGCACCCTCACCTTCATTTGGGCCTTTGGCTTTACGATTAACATGATGACCCTGCTGGCGCTCTCCCTCAGTATCGGCCTGCTAATTGATGATGCGATTGTGGTGCGTGAAAATATTGTCCGGCATGCAGACATGGGCAAAGACCATGTCACCGCCGCGCTGGACGGCACCAAAGAAATTGGCCTCGCAGTATTGGCCACGACACTCACCATTGTTGCGGTGTTTCTTCCCGTTGCCTTTATGGGCGGCATTATTGGGCGTTTTTTCTATCAGTTTGGCGTCACCGTCAGTACCGCTGTGCTGATTTCAATGTTTGTCAGTTTTACGCTTGACCCAATGCTGTCCGCGCATTGGGCCGAAAAAAAGAATCCAGATAAAAAACCAGGCGCTGTCAAACGCTTCCTGAATTGGATTTCTGACAAATTAGACAATTTGAGCCATCATTATGAAAAATTGCTGAAACTGGCTTTGCGCTTCCGCCTGATCACAGTTTTAATTGCCGTCGCCTCGCTGTTTGGCGCGCTGGGCCTTTCTAAGCTGATTGGGACAGAGTTTGTCCCCGTACCGGACAAAAGCGAAATCCGCATCAAGTTTGAAACCCCCGTTGATGCAACGCTGGCGTACTCGCAAGCAAAGCTTAAACAGGTTGATTCAATTATCCGCCAGCACCCTGAAGTCCGCGCCACTTACGGCGCCATCAACAGCGTTTCTGACCGCGGCAAAAACCACATCAGCATCCGCGTGGCTGTCACCCCGCGCACGGAGCGCCAGCAAAGCTTAACCGATTTAAATAACGAATTCCGCAGCCGCCTGCAGTCCGTTGCCGGCATTACGGTCACGTCTATCGCCTCGGCGGATGAAACGGTATCCGGCGGTCAAAAACCGGTCATGATTTCCATTAAAGGGCCTGACCTGAATGAGCTGCAGAAAATTTCCGACCGCTTTATGGCTCAAGTATCGCAGGTTAAAGGCATTGTCGATTTAGAAAGCTCACTGAAAGAGCCAAAACCGACCTTAGGCGTCCATATCAGCCGTGTCTTAGCCAGTGATTTAGGCCTTTCGGTCAATCAGATTGCCAATGTGGTGCGCCCACTGATAGCAGGCGACAACATCACCACATGGAAAGATGAAAAGGGCGAAACTTATGATGTCAACCTGCGCCTGAATGAAGACCGCCGCAGGCTGCCAAGCGATGTGCAAAACATGTACATCACCTCGCAAAAAACCGATGCAGCCGGCTTGCCAATTCTGGTGCCGCTTGCATCTGTCGCCAGTTTTGAAGAAACATTGGGGGCATCACAGATTAACCGCCGTGACCTTGCCCGTGAAGTATTGGTCGAAGCCAACACTGCAGGCCGTCCTGCCGGCGATATCGGCGCAGACATCAAAAAGATTGAAGACAGCTTTGATCTGCCGCCGGGCTATTATTTTGCAACCCAAGGCGCCAATAAAGACATGGCGGAATCAGCAGGCTACGCCATGACCGCCATCACCCTGTCCATTGTGTTTATTTACATTGTGCTCGGCTCGCAATTCAACAGCTTTATTCATCCGGCAGCCATTATGGCCTCACTGCCGCTGTCCTTAATTGGCGTGTTTCTTGCGCTGTTCCTGTTCAACTCCACCCTGAATTTATTTTCCATTATCGGCATTATTATGCTGATGGGCCTGGTGACGAAAAATGCGATTCTGCTGATCGATTTCATCAAAAAATCCATGGATAAAGGCAATTCAAGATATGATTCAATCATTGCCGCAGGCAAGACCCGTTTGCGGCCTATCCTCATGACCACAAGCGCCATGGTGATGGGCATGGTGCCTTTAGCGCTGGGCTTGGGTGAAGGCGGTGAGCAAAGTGCGCCGATGGCGCATGCCGTGATTGGCGGGGTGATTACCTCTACCCTGCTAACGCTGGTGGTGGTTCCCGTGATTTTCACCTACTTGGATGATTTAAAGAATTTCATGATGCGTCAGGTCAAAAAATTCACGTCTTGATTTCCACTTAGATGAATTCCTGCGATTAAATGCCAATGAGATGACATTGAGAAATGCTCATCTCATTTTTTATTGTATAATCTCTGCTTTAACGCTTAATTTTTTAGGACAGTTTCCATGCGCGCGAGTCGCTTTTTATTTGCAACGTTGAGAGAAACCCCGAACGATGCTGAAGTTATTTCACATCAGCTGATGCTTCGTGCAGGGATGATTCGTAAATTGGCTTCAGGTTTATACACTTGGCTGCCGATGGGCGTTCGCGTATTAAATAAAGTTGAAGCGATTGTCCGTGAAGAAATGGACCGTGCCGGCTCACTGCAAGTGCTGATGCCTGTAACGCAGCCCGCGTCCCTATGGGAAGAATCCGGCCGCTATGTGCAGTATGGCCCTGAACTTTTGCGTTTTAAAGACCGCCATGCCAACGATTTTGTACTTGGCCCGACGCATGAAGAAGTCATCACTGATCTTGCGCGCAACGAACTGAAAAGCTATAAGCAATTGCCAGCCAATTTCTATCAGGTGCAGACGAAATTCCGTGACGAAATCCGTCCGCGCTTTGGGGTAATGCGTTCACGCGAATTCATCATGAAAGATGCCTATTCGTTCCATGCCGATCAAGCATCACTGCAAGAAACCTATGACAATATGTACGAAGCATATTGCAAAATCTTCACGCGCCTTGGCCTCAACTTCCGCCCAGTGCAAGCCGACACAGGTTCGATTGGCGGTTCAGGCTCTCA
Organism: Acinetobacter entericus; assembly: GCF_026168575.1. Taxonomy (NCBI): domain Bacteria; kingdom Pseudomonadati; phylum Pseudomonadota; class Gammaproteobacteria; order Moraxellales; family Moraxellaceae; genus Acinetobacter; species Acinetobacter entericus. The sequence goes on along the minus strand of NZ_JAPEQW010000001.1, from coordinate 75,868 downwards.
CGAATTCCACGTATTGGCTTCCAGCGGTGAAGATGACATTGCCTTCTCTACCAAATCAGATTATGCAGCCAACGTAGAAATGGCTGAAGCCGTTTTAACCGGTGAACGCGCGGCTCCTGCCAAAGCCTTAGAAATTGTAGACACGCCAAATCAAAAAACAATTGAAGATGTCTCCGCTTTCTTAAAAACAGATCCTGCTCAATCCGTTAAAGCGCTGCTTGTGCAAGGCGTGGCTGAAGAAGGCAAAACAGCGCCTATCGTTGCGCTGTTCCTGCGCGGCGACCATCAGCTGAATGAAATTAAAGCTGAAAAACACCCATTGATTGCAGCGCCGCTTGCTTTTACAACTGAAGCGCAATTAGCTGAACTTGGTTTAACCGCAGGTTTCTGCGGTCCGCAGGGCCTTGCTGAAAAAGGCATTACGGTAATTGCTGACCGTGCAGCCTCTGTGCTTTCTGACTTTGTCGCTGGCGCGAATGAAGTTGATAAGCATGCTGTCGGCGTAAACTGGGAACGTGATGCGAAATTCACAGAAGTCTTTGACTTGCGCAACGTTGTTGAAGGCGATCCATCTCCTGATGGCAAAGGTACTTTACAAATTAAACGCGGCATTGAAGTTGGCCATATTTTCCAGCTGGGCAAAAAATACTCTGAAGCTTTAGGCTGCAAAGTACTCGGTGAAGACGGCAAGCCAATGGTCGTGACTATGGGCTGTTACGGCATTGGCGTAACACGCGTTGTGGCGTCCGCCATCGAACAGAACTTTGATGAGAAAGGCATTATTTGGCCTGCTAACATTGCGCCGTTTGAAGTTGCCATTGTGCCGATGAATGCGCATAAATCACCAAAAACGCTGGAAGCAGCCGAAGCGCTGTATGCTGAACTGTCTGCTGCCGGCTATGACGTCTTGCTGGATGACCGCAATGAGCGCCCAGGAGTTAAATTCTCTGACCTTGAATTAACCGGCATTCCGCACCGTATCGTCATTGGTGAAAAAGGTTTAGATGCAGGAACGTTTGAATATAAAGGGCGCCGCGATGCGGAGTCTGTGAATCTGTCTAAAGAAGAATTATGGGCTAAAATTGCAAAATAAATTTTAGCTGATATTAAAAATCCCGCTTGATGCGGGATTTTTTATGACTGGCCAAACAGCGTCATCAGCAGAAACGTGAAGAGCCAAAACAATTCCGGTACGCAGGCGCAAGCGTTGTAATATTACCCGCAGCGGCATTGCCGTTTTGAACCATATTTGACATCAAATTCGTCAATGAATCCGTAATATTTAACGTAAATGCATCTTGCAAATACATCGACCAGCCTTTGCCAACAGCAGAGTCATACCCCGGATACTGAATGCTTGCCAGCGATGTTAAAGCAATGCCAAATTTATCTGAATTTACATCCAGTTGATGTACATTGTTTAGATTGTATGGGAGCTGATAATCATTCAGCAATGTCGTTAATTTTTTACCATAGTTATCAGCTGTTTCTAATGCACCCTTTGTTGGAACAGCCTGCCCTAAGCCTATCAGCGTTTGCTGCTTCATATAATTTTTAATGCCTGTTTTTAACAGTGGCATTAATGTTCCAGCGATTTGAGCAGTACCCAATGCATTACAATTGCCTCCTGGGTCACCAGCACATAACTGATTGATTGACAATCCTTCAACGACTTCGTTAACAATGTCTCCCAAACCTAAATTTAAAATTTTCACTTGAGTCAAACGGGTACCATTCGCAGTCACATTCGCTGATTTCGAAGCGGCCGCCGTATCTACCGTTAAATCTCTATATCGCACTGCAATAAGGCCTAAATTAGTAATTTCTTCATCACCTACACCTAAATAACCGGCAGCGGCATATTGCTGCTTATAGTTATGTATAATCCCAAGCCCATAATCTCCCATAAAATCTGTCGAATATTTAGACTGATCACTTGTACTGCAGCCAGTTGTACCAGCTTTACACGTTACCGCAATATTCGTCTGCGCCAAAATATTCAGATTGGTTTTACCCGTTAAATAACCGCTGAAACTATTCATCGTTCCAATACTCATTGGACCTTCAGCTTTTTCAGCACCGACACGAACCCCGACGATTTGCCGTGTAGATGCCTGGCTTCCACCTTTAATTGCAAACTGATAAAACGGATTGGTCAATACAAAATCTTTTAAAGCGGCTTGATTCGATACTGCATTATTATTATCGGTTCCCGTTGGCTGGCCTGCAGCGCCAGTTAAAGTGATGCAGGTTCCAGAAGCATTTGTGACACAGCCGAAAGAAAGCTGTGAAATATCAATATCACAGCCTCCATTGCCATTATCACCGCCGCAGCCTAATTGCAATGATTTGATATTCGTATTCAGCGACAGTTCTGCATCAAATCCTAATTTAAAGAAATCAAGCCCTTGGCTGGAATCAGAAACTTTAGACAATGAAAACAAGGCTTGGCCTGTCACATTTGAGAGCGCTGCATCATCTAAACTGGTCATTGCATAGGTCATCGTCGACAGACTGAATGTTGATGCAATGATGCTTCCTAATATCGTTTTTTTCATTATCTTTCCCTGTCTATAATGATTATTTAATTTATCGGGGAGTTATTCCTAAAGTACTGCGCATATTTCCGCCAGGAATTACAATATCTGCAATTTTTTGAATGCTTCCTGAAGGCGCTAAAGCAATTTCGGCACGGAAAGCGCTGCCATACTGACCCGCCTGAATTTGAGCTGAGGTCAGTTTTTGGGATGGATAGTTAAATTGGATTTGATTATCTAAGACAACTTGATCCGACTTCACATAAAGCCTAGCGTCCAGGCCTAAATTACCCTGCAATTTATTCAAGTTGACGCTGGACGCTACAACACTGCCGTCACTTTTAACATCTTCATTCATAACACTGATATAGCTGCCCAGTGCGGTTTGATTTGCGGCTGTGGCCGAATCTAAATCATTAAAAGCAAAATTGGCTTTAAACGATAAAAAGTTGGTATCGGGTGTGCTATTTGCGGCATCCATTCCTGGAATAATAAACAACTCGCCTTTGCCATCTATTTTAAATGCGATAGATGAAAGCACATCATCCTTTTTAGAAAAGTTGTCGGCTGGAACTAAAGTCCCGCAATTCGTCACGGCGCTCACACCAGCACAGTTATAAACAGAACCAGGAAGCTGCCCAATGGCAACCTCTGCTTTGGCCGCGAATAATAAATTATCTGCTTTTACATAAATGCCGTCATCTTCAAAGCCAATCACCCCATCAGCTTTCATAAATGCATCTATATTGCGCAAACCTGCATAATAGTTCCGCTCTACATCATGTACACCTTTTGCACCATCGACAATAATAATTGAGGTTGTACTTGGCGCATTGGTCTTCTTATCAATTCCATAGCCTTCAGTACTAAAGACCAGGTTATATCCCAAACCCTGCTTTACTGTGGCATCGCCATAGCTATATGTTTTTGAAAACAAAGCGAGGTTTGCATTCAAATTAAAGATAGGTATGCCAAGCCCCCACGTTGCAGTGCTTTGACCCAATTCAGCTTGAGAATTATCTGAAATAAACTTAGCTGTACGCGCAATCGCCTGAAAATCCATGCCGCGGACAGCAATAAATGCCACATCCCTTTCCTGAGACAGGCTGCTGTTCGTTTGCGGATCTAGGTAATAGTTGAATATCGGCGAACTTGCGCCCAGCGTTTTTTGAATATTGTCATTGATAATAAAATTGAGCGTTTTTGCCTGCAACGCATTGATATAAATATCGCCAAAATCAATATATGCATTATGCGTATTCCCAGCTTCATCACTGGCAGACGGCACTACGAGCGGAGACAGATTTGAAAACTCAATTGCGTAACTGCCGCGCCCAGTATGGCCCAGCTCAAACGTTGTCGGCGCTTGCGTACTGGACAATAATGAATTTTTAGCCCGTGTAAATTCCGCCGACATCCCTAAATGCAAACCGCCTTTATCTGTTTCATACCCCTGTGCCGTCGTAGCCTGCTCAATCATGCTGCTGCCGGCGCTATGATTGACGGTATTGAATGCCGCCAAATCCGCCTGATTCGCATTAATTTGAATCCGTCCCTTTGTTAAGGCGCCGGAAGCGCCTAAACGGATCACATTCTTTTGATTTTGCAGGTCCGAACCATAACGCAAATCAATATTCACCCCTGGATTAGTGGCATTCACACGCCCTGAAGCATAAGAGTTGTCCGCAACTCGCCCAAGGTTCACAATATGGTCTGTCCCATCCGCTGCTTTGGTGGTCAGGACGATGCCCTCATCACGGTCAATATACAGATATCCGTCTGCGGAAATATTGAAGTTGAAATCATTTAAAGTCAGATACTTGCTATTTAATCCATAACTAATATCAGCATTCTTGATCTCTAAATCCATATGCGCTAAAGCATTACGGTTAAATAATCCATTCGTGGTGATTAAATTAAGAACCAAAGGAGACGAGGTCGAAATATTGAGCGAGCCTAAACTTTGCTGGGTAGTTTTACATGCTGCATTGCTGCAAATCAGCATTAAATTTGCAATTGTTGCCTGAAAAGGCGAAATGCTCGCATTTAAATGCACACCAGCACCGTTTGGCGTTGTACCGACATCCAAATTCAGCTTGCTGATGATATTTTGATTATTCTCTCCTTGAATCGTCACATTATGCAGACCCAGCTTCATGCTTCCATTGGCTGTTTGATCTACCCAGTTTGCTTGATTAATAGTGACCTTGGAAACTTCTTGGGAAATTGAAATGCCATCTTGCCCACGAACGGAGCTTAGGCTTTCATCCGACAGCTGTTCAAAAGCATTCGCTTGCTGCGCCGCTAAAATACAGACTGTAAGAAGTTTTAATTTGGTTATTTTTCTCATCTCAACATCCTTGTTTTTATTTTTAATTAACAGCGGCTTGTAGAAGTTCCAGCGCAGTTATAACTAAAAATTTTCAAGTCTCCTGATAGATGCAAATTGCCATGCATATTCAGCCCCATGAATCCTGTCTCAGCGCCTTTATCAAAATCCGGCACACTTTGATTTGAGTTAAATGTTGTGTACGTCGCTGAGTTCTGATATGCCGTTGCGCCAGTCTCTACAGACAAATTCGCGAAACCAAAGTTTCTTATTTTTAGCGGCTTGTCATCATAAAAGCTCAGCTGCATGGCAGTTTGAGCTTTATTGTCCTTATTTAGAATTGTTGATCCATCTAATGAAAACTTATCAATTTGAAGAGTGCCTTGAATTTGCTTAAATACCAGCCATTTCTTGTTTCCAGAACTATCCACATGATTATTCGGCGCAATAGCCAGACGGCACATAATATTATTTACGCACGAATACCCATAATTGGCGGCTGTCGTTTTGCCAGTGGCATCTACAGTAGAAATGGTTTTTAAGCTCATATCATTGGCATATTTATGATTCAAAGACAAAGTCCAGCTCAAGTCTGCGCCGCCTTGACCGGCAATGGATTGCATATCTTCATTATTTAAATTGACTAATCCCGCCTGAGCGGCGCCTGAAGATATCAGCAAAATAGAAGCCATTATTTTTTTTAGCATGCTTTAGCTCCTATAAGCCTGTAGTTTTAATTTTAAGATGCTGAATTAATACGCCATCTATCGCCGCAGATCCTAAATTAACCGCTGCTGCCCCTGCCGCAGCACTTTTAAACATAATGCCTGTAGCCGTACTATCCCGGTTTGCAATTAAAGTATTTGCAGAGGCATCACGCGCTACCGTACCCATTGAAATACTGCTATGTGTTGCATTGGTACCTTGATAGCTTGTGCCATTCACTTGTGCGCCATTTGTTCCGCAAACAGCGACATTACAGGTGCTGCCTTTATATTGATTTGCCAGTGCATCTAAAGCTGACTGGTTGCTGATTGCATATTTAGTGGGCGCACTGATGCTGCTGGTATATCCCAATTCAACAAAACCGCCGCTCACATTGTCTTTTACATAGGTGCCCGCACTGTCTGCAACATAGCTAGTGACGTTGTTGGCTGTATCGACTATCTTTTTATAAAAAGTGGATACACTGCTGAAATTCTGAACGCTGTAATAAGCGCCGGATTTAGATTTATAATATCCGCCAGAAGCATTTACAGCATACGTTGCTTCTGCATCTTTATAATGCGTATAAATTTTATTATAAATACTCGCAACATTCGGAATTGCGGTCACTTCTAAAATAATATTTTTCCCTTCCGACCCGACAATAAATGGCTGGTACATATTCCCTAAGACCAAGTTGATATTGGGGCTATATATATACAGGCCTTCCGTACTATTGAAGGTTGGCGCAGAAGAACCATTTAATGCCGGCGTAGAATAACTGCCGTCATCTATAGCAGCCGTACTGATCCGTATCGCTTTTGCATTTAAATCAGTGTCTGTCGATTTTATGCTCTGGGGATTATCATTTGTGTTCAGCCGCAGGATACTGGCCATACCCAGTGTCTGATTCTGCTGTGTCACACTTGAACTTTGCGTCTGAAACAGCCTGACTTGAGAACCGTTCAAGCTCAAGCCATTGGCAACAAATTGAAAACGTAAACGTTGATTTTTATCTAAGTTCTGATCATTCGTTGCATCTGATGTCATTGGCACTGCCACAGGCGCGCCAGTAATAACATTTACTGCATTGCTTGAGCCCCATTTTCGGGAGAACGCATCCGCCCAGTAGCCTAATTTAATATTATTGTCACTTTCATCCGCCGCTACGGTCGCCAGCGGCGCTTCCAATGCCAAATACCCGACATTTGCTGCCGCATTGGATGCTTGAAATTGCTGAACCTGACTTTCTGTTCCCGCTCTGAATAACCACGGGTTCGCTGACGTTCCCCATGTAAACCCTTGGTTGCTGTAACGCAGGTTTAACTGATCGTCGCTTTTTGACAAGGCTAAGCCATAAATAAAGACATCCGCCTTCGTCTGCTTTGCTGCTGCATTCGCTGCAGTGACTGTAGATGCTAAACCGCTATAATTTTCCCCTGTCGGAATAATCCGGATAAAGCCGGTATCATTTTTAGAGGCTGCCAATAAAGACGCAGCATCTGTCGCTGCGCCATAGGTCGAAGAGGATGAAATATCTTTAGCGCCCTGAAAAACCATTTTAAAATTTTCAGGTAAAAGTGCGATCCCCTCTCCCGTTGTATCGGAAAGAGATTGATCTGACAAAGTTTCAAGTGCATGAACTGATGCCGCGCTGTACAGCGCAATCATACTGGCAAGACAAGATCTAGCAAACCTTGTCTTCTTTATAATATAAGTCATCTCGACCTTCCTTTTTATCAGATGCTCCGCATCTTTATTTTTGCTTCATCCTATACTTGGCATTTATATTTTTGTGAAATCTTAAAACAGCATTTACCCAAGTTATGCTTTTTTATTATGCTGAATAATTCATCAAATGCAAAAACAAACTATCTCAACCGAGACATTTCCGATGAATGATGCCTCGGCCTGAAAGAAATTGACGGTATTCTTTGTCAGTCCCCATGCTGCTGTTGGCTGAATTCGGCGGTTTCACATTTTGGTTTTCAATCTCTTATCTTTTAATGAAAAACATCTCATAATAATGAGATAAAATCATCAAAACCCAGCATTCTGCAGTTCCAGCTTCTTCATCGCATCTTGCAGTTTTAAAAGCCTGCTTATATTCTCTTGGCTGTTTGATTCTGCAAGCCCTGCTGAGCACAGCCATCTTCATCAGCTAGTAAGAGTAGTGCATATTTTACGCGGCTGATTATTACAGAATTGAACCATGCTTTGACCCGCTGTCCACATGCTGAATCAGCATCTCAGTGCAATTTTTCACAGAGCGCATTGCCATTTGCAGTGCATCCACTAAATGCTCAGAACATATTTCAGCTGACCGCCTGATCCATTTCTTTGCAATCCTTTCGCCTCTGCCGCCTGAGCAGATTTCATAGAAATGCTGCCTCTGAAAAAATTATTTCAGAACAGGACATAAAGCATATAAAAAAAGGCAGATCAAATGACCTGCCTTTTTTTATATGCTTTGTCTGTGCATCTTATGCTTTCGGCAAAGTGACGCCTGTTTGACCTTGATACTTGCCGCCGCGGTCTTTATAAGAGGTTTCACACACTTCATCAGATTCAAAGAACAGCATTTGCGCAACACCTTCGCCCGCGTAGATGCGCGCCGGCAAATTGGTTGTATTTGAGAATTCTAATGTGACGTGGCCTTCCCATTCAGGTTCAAGCGGTGTGACATTCACAATAATGCCGCAGCGCGCATAGGTCGACTTGCCTAGGCAGACGGTCAGCACATTACGCGGAATGCGGAAATACTCCACTGTACGCGCCAAAGCGAATGAGTTTGGCGGAATAATGCAGACATCGGACTCGATATCAATAAAGCTTTTATCATCAAAGTTTTTTGGATCCACAATTGCAGAATGCACATTGGTGAAAACTTTAAATTCACGCGCGCAGCGCACATCATAGCCGTAGCTGGATACGCCATATGAAATCAGTTTTTCACCATTTTCATCATAACGGACTTGGTTCTCTGCATACGGTTCAATCATGCCGTGCTTTTCGCTCATTTCGCGAATCCAACGATCAGACTTAATAGCCATGTATCTCTATCCAAAAAGCGTTAATTCAATTATTGCGTGGTACTTTAACTGAAATTGGCTGTAATGAAAACAAACCAATCATACTGCAGATATATTAGCAAAAAAACCGTCTGCCTTAATGATTAAAACAGACGGTCTATATGAAAATTTAAGGTTATGCGGTTAATGCGGTATAGCTCATTAATACCGAGAAGCACATCAATACCAGCGATGCAGTTTTTTGTAATGTGCTTTGGTTAAGCCAGCTGATTTTATTTGAATTTAATACTGAGCCAATAACGGTCCAAACAAATGCAATTGGAATCAGCATCAATAAAAATGCCAGCATATGCGCTACATAATAGCGGGGATCCACCCAAGCAATCGCAGGGAAAATCGCAGATGCAAATAACAGCGCTTTCGGGTTGAGCAAGGTTGCCGCAAACAAGTGGACTGGGCCAATCGACACTTGATTGTAGTCTTCATTGACGTTGGACATTTTCCATGCGCGTATAGCCAGATAAAGAATATAGGCTGCGCTGAATAATTTTAGAATCATTGGCAGCAACGGCATTTGCGCTGTCACTTTTCCAATGAGGCATCCCCATAAGCTTATAGAGATAAGATAACCGAATGCTTCTGCGGGAATGAGGCGGAAAGATTTACGTACACCTACCTGTATGCCTGATGATGCCAGCAAGGTATTGGTCGGGCCTGGAGTCAGTAAAATTGTGACGACTAAGCCAATGAAAAACCATGTAATCATACGAAAAACTCACCTTTGAGTGAGCGCAGATTAAATCACTTCAGGTGCGCTGGCAAAACAAGATTTGTAAGCCAATATATAATTTTCAAGCAACTTAAACTAAAACAATATTATTCAATAACTTAAAAAAAGCATATTGCTGTAACCAAAGAGTCACATATGATTAAATTTTAAACAAAATAAGCATTTAACGTTATTTAATGCGCACAAAACCCTTAATAACAAAAAGAATATCACATTTTAATTTGCGCTCACAGATTCAAAAAACCAGCCTGAGCTGGTTCAGGAATCAAGCCATGATTAGAAAATACGGCTTTGGTCTTTCTCTGCTTTTGGCAGTTTTTCAGCAATACGCTCAGCAATGGCCATGTAGCCCTCGGCAGCACTGTCTTCCGCCAGCACAGAAGGCTTACCTGCATCAGCATTTTCACGGATCTGCACATTTAATGGCAAACGCCCCAGCAGTGGAATATTGTATTGTTCAGCTAATTTATCGCCGCCACCTGTACCGAAAATCTGTTCTTCATGACCGCAATTAGAGCATATGTGCGTCGACATGTTTTCGACTACGCCCATCACTGGAATCTGTACACGGTTAAAGAGTTCAATGCCTTTGGTTGCATCCATCAGCGCTACATTTTGCGGAGTCGTCACAATTACGGCGCCAGTCACAGGAATGCGCTGCGCCAAAGTAAGCTGAATATCGCCTGTGCCCGGCGGCATGTCGATCATCAGCACATCTAAATCAGGCCATAGAGTTTGATTGAACAGCTGCATCAGCGCGCCCGTCGCTTTCGGGCCGCGCCATGCCACTGGGGTATTGTGGTCGCCTGTTAAATGGCCAATGGACAGCACAGCAAGTCCATAAGCATCCAGCGGCACAAAGTGCTCTGCTTCGATCATTGGCGTTCTGCCGGCATTTCCCAGCATGGTCGGAATGCTTGGGCCATAGATATCAGCATCTAATACCCCCACTTTTAAACCCAGTTTTTGCAGCGCCAGAGCCAGATTGACGGTCGTTGTCGATTTGCCGACGCCGCCTTTGCCTGATGACACTAAAATCACATTTTGAATGCGCGGATGCTTTGGCACATCGCGCTGCTGCGGCGCTGCTTTTTGAATAGGCGGATTGTTTGGATCAGCTTCAGCCGGCTGTTCAGGCGCTTTAGCGGATGCATCGACCACTGGCGGCAAATTGCTTTCTGGGGCAGCGTTTTCTGCTTTAGGTTGGCTGGAACAGCTTTCACCTTCTGCATGGTTATGCCCGCAGCCGCCTGAGCTATGCCCCGTTTTCTGCTGAATCACATGCATATTTAATTCAGTAATCCCGCATTTTTCCAAAGCATCGGCTAAATCATCGTGAATTTTTTGCAGGTCATCCGCTTCAGAGGGAAAGGTATTAATCGTGATTTGCAAGACCTGCCCCTGCACATTGATTTGGGTAATCCGGTCTTTTAGTGCATTCGCTGAATTGGGCAGCAGATAACTTTGCAGCACATGCTGAATTTCATCTTCCTTGACTTCCTGCGAGGGTGAGAAGACCGATTTAAGCGAAGAAAGCCAAGACATAAAGTTACTCCAAAAAAGCGAAAATACAGCATATTACTGATAGTTTAACGGCAAATAGAGCCTAGGTTAAGCACCGGATTTAAGAAGATGTAGGATAAAGTTAAAAATCCAAGCAAAATACTCGGTTTTATTTCTCTTTCAGATACATTTCAACAATACAGTTCGAATATTTTTTTGATATAAATTTCAGCATTGGCCGCTTGGCGCTTTTATTTGCCGCAGGCCTGACCTCACTGTCAATAGATTAACGCATGCACACAGCATTAAACGTATAAAAAACAGTGATAGCCCAGCAACGTCCGGAAAAATATGGACTGAATTTGTCGGCTGAATTGAAATGGGGAAATGCATTTTATGTTTATTGGGGGAATTAAAATGAAAAAATTAGTCTTTATGCTTTGGTTTGCCGCCGCAGGCTTAAGCCATGCTGGCATGAATGTAGAGACGTTTCTCACGGCAGAGCGCCAGTCAATTACGCTGGGAGATTCTGTTGAAGATATGCAGATGCGGATGAAAGCATCTCCCATCACAGTAAATTCATACGTACTGCCGCAAAAAGATCAAAAAGAAGAATTGGCGATTGATTACACCTATGAAATTGAAAACATGCGCTATGTGATTACTGTGGTGAATGGAAAAATCAGCCAGATTCAAACTGAAAACCTGAATAAATAAGTCTAAAACGATGCTGCCATGCACAGGCCGCATTTGCTTAACATCTGAATCCTTTATCAAAAAACCCATTGCTTGAGGCAATGGGTTTTTTGATTCAAGCGCAGCCTTCTTCAAGCCTGCACTTGCAGCCAGCATGATAAAATTATGCCTGATCGCCTTTTTTAAACTTGCCTAAAGTCTCTGTAGTTTTCTTTTTCAGCTCATCAAACTTTTCTGTGGCGTGAACTTTTAACTCATCCAGCTTGACAGAGGCTTCCTGCTTCAATTCCGCCGCTTTCAGCTTAGCCTCATCCAATTTTTGACCCGCTTCTTCTTTCAGATGGTCAAATTTTTCCTGTGCAGATGCTTTAGCGGCTTCAGCTTTGGCTTTCAAATCATCAGCCTTTTCCTGCAAAGCGGCTTTATCTTCGGCATGCCGCGCCTTTGCTTCATGCTTTAAATCGTCGAGCTTGGCTTCTGCATTCAGTTTAGCTTCTTTAGCCGTATGCTTTAAATCATCCAGCGCTTTTTCACCCTGCAGCTTGGCTTCCTGCGCCGAATGCTTTACTTTTTCGTCCAGCTCAGCGGCTTTATTTTTCAGTTCATCCAGCTGTGAATTGCTCATCTTTATACCCTCTTAATTATATGAATTGTCTAACAATAGATATAACATCTCATCGGATTAAATAAAGTCGCAGCATCATTTCGACACACTTTATAACAAACTGAAATAAACCTCACCACAGCCGAACCCAAGCCATAAAACGGGGCTTTACTTCTTCACCGTACTGATAAAACTGATCACCGCAAACAGCCAAATAAACAGAATTAAACTGCGTGCGCGGGTGAAGTGCTCAACGTCTGAACCATGCACAATATTATGGCGGGTTGCAGTCACCGTTGAACTATTATCCATTTTCAAAGCCTGCAGTTCTAAAAAGTAAGGATTAATATCGCTGGCGATTTTCACCTTATGCCATAAACTTTTTACTTCATGGCCTTTCAGCCCCGGCACAATTTTATAGACATCAATATATTTGCTTTGATTCAGCTGCAAATAGCCACGCTCTGCCAATGCTTCCGTCAAAATGCCTTCAATCTGCCCATACAGCACCGTCACGCAGCCTGCATAACATTCTTGTGCATACATCTTGAAGCACTGCTCAATGACTTGACGGTGCAGCGGCAGGTTACCGCCAATCTGCAAAGCGTCAACAGCGGACAGCATTTCATGCTGAAAATAGTCTTGTTCTATAAGCGCCGGCAAAGCAAAATTAGCCATTCCGCTTTCTTTTTCAGACGCTAATTTCCAAAAATACAGCAGATTTAACGCGTCATTAGCGATGGGCGCATCGCTTTCAAATTCAATCTGGTCGGCCAATACATCAAAATAGGCATCCTGCGCAGCAAGCTGCCTTAATTCAGCGACCAGTTGAGCATGAGATGCAGAACCCATCGTTTGCAAATATTGCGCCGCTATTTTTAAGATTTGATTGCCGAGTTTCTGTTGACTGCCTGAATTTTGCGGAATGCGCGTCACGGGCTGGTCGAAATCAAAATCATCATCGATCATGGGCTTGTACTCTTAAAAATGGGCTGAATCTGTGCATTATCGCTGTTCTTGTGCAGAGGATACAGATAAATCACATTCTGCCCGCATATTTTCTTCCAGCATCGCGGCATGCTGATGCAGAAAAATTAATGCCAGGTATCGTACACGCTGAAAAGAAGGTTTTCGGTTTCGCTTAAAGCCCAGTAGCTGTGCTTAAAATTAGGGTATTTTTCAGGCGCGGCAGCGGCGGGAATGCGCACAAAAGTCATATAGCAGGCGCTGACAGCCTGCTTTAAATATTCAGTCGAACCCAGCACATAGTAGGAGTCGTGATTGATATAGTCATGATGGCTTAAATATTCAGGGCTCGGCTGCACAAAATGCAGCGTCTTATGCCAGCCTCGCCAGCGTTTCTTTATTGTCGGCTTCACACACTCTACCGCGTCATCGCGCTGGCTCGAACTGTGCGCAGCTTTTTGCAGAATGACCGCTCTAAGGCCATTATCAATGGCATAGACCAGCACTACATTGCCTTTCATCGGTGAATGCCTGCGGTAAAAAATGAATGCCGGCTTCTGCAGCTGTAAAAATTGCTGCTGATCTAGATGATAAGCATAGTCCAGCTGCTGCTTAAATTCTTCCCGCTGCGTGAATGAGCCAAAGATCAATACAGCCACAATAAAAAGCACCACACAAAGACACAGGATGGCCGCCAGCGCAATGAGACCTATCAGGCCATAGCGCAATATTTGCAATGCCTCATGCAAATAGCCATCCCCCTTTCCTGCGCATTCTTACAGTCCCAGTGGTTTTGGATGATTTAAAGAATGATGAGTTCAGTGTATGGATTTTTTTTCAGAGGCATCAAGTGTAACTGTGCGCAGTTTTTGCAAAGATTTTAATCTTTTGTATACAGATAACGTGCGCAGCACATCACTGAAGCAGCGCCTTCGTTGAAGGCAGGCGCATACACTCTGCAGCTAAACATGGATAAAATGAGCAAAGGCAATCGCCTATCGGCAAACGGATGCCATGACAAATTGCCCTGAACGCCGCCATTCAGACAGCCTGCTGTTTTAACTCTTTTGAAAAGAATTCACTTATTCCCTTGTGCATCCGCACCCTATCTAAGGTAAAATCGTTGACCTTATATAAAATACGAATGAGAGAGTCATATCCGTGCGTAATATTTTAGTCACTAACGCCCTGCCATACGCCAATGGCCCCATCCATATGGGACACTTACTCGGTTATATCCAAGCAGATATTTGGGTTCGTGCCATGCGTGCAATGGGACACGATGTGACTTATGTATGTGCGGATGATGCTCACGGCACAGCCATCATGCTGCGCGCCGAAGCCAATGGCATTTCTCCTGAAGAACAAATTGCCAATGTGCAAAAAGAACACATCCGTGACTTTGATGGTTTTGGTGTGCATTTCGATCATTATGATTCAACCAATAGTGATGAAAACAAAGCACGCTCTTCCGAGATTTATATTAAGAACCGTGAAGCAGGCAATATTGCCATCCGTCCTGTCAACCAGCTGTTTGACCCTGAAAAAGGCATGTTCTTATCGGACCGTTTCATTAAAGGCACATGCCCGAAATGTAAATCAGAAGACCAGTATGGCGATGCCTGTGAAGTCTGCGGTACCACTTACAACGCGACCGAGCTTTTAAACCCGAAATCGACTTTAAGCGGTGCGACGCCTGTAGAGAAATCTTCAGATCATTACTTCTTTAAACTGCCGAATTTCTCAGAATATTTGCAAAAATGGACCCGTGACCAAGGCCGCTTACCTATTTCAATTGCCAACAAACTGGATGAATGGTTTGAAGCGGGTTTATCAGACTGGGATATTTCACGTGATGCGCCGTATTTCGGTTTTGAAATTCCAGATGCGCCAAACAAATATTTCTATGTTTGGGTCGATGCGCCGATTGGCTACATGTCAAGCTTTGAAAACTACATCAAAGCTAAACGTCCTGATTTAAGTTTTGACGACTTTTGGAAGAAAGACTCTGACAAAGAAGTCTATCACTTCATTGGTAAAGACATCGTTTACTTCCACGCACTGTTCTGGCCTGCAATGCTTGAAGGTGCAAACTACCGTACGCCATCAGGTTTATTCGTCAATGGTTTCTTGACGGTGAACGGTCAGAAGATGTCGAAGTCTCGCGGGACATTCATCAAAGCTGAAACGTATTTAGAGCACTTAAACCCTGAATACTTACGTTACTACTTCGCGTCTAAACTGTCGGATAAAGTTGAAGACTCTGATTTGAACTTGGATGATTTCGTTCAGAAAGTAAACTCTGACCTAGTTGGTAAAGTGGTCAACATTGCCAGCCGCTGTGCAAAATTCATCAACACCAAGTTTGATAATAAGTTATCAGCAACTTGCGCAGAGCCTGAATTGGTTCAAAGCTTTATCGATGCGGGCGACTCAATTGCGAAAGCCTATGAAGCACGTGAGTTCTCTGCTGCGATTCGTGAAATCATGGCGCTTGCAGACAAAGCCAACCAATATATCGATGAGAAAAAACCTTGGGCTTTGGCAAAAGTTGAAGACGAAGAACAGCAAGTACACGATGTTTGTTCGGTGGGGATTAACCTGTTCCGTCAGCTTGCCGTTTACTTGGCGCCTGTACTTCCGACTTTAGCGGCTCAAGTGCAAGCGTTCTTAAAACTAGACCGCTTTGACTTTGCTTCTGCTCAAACGGTATTGGTTGATCATGAAATTGCATTGTTCCAACCTTTAATGCAACGTGTAGACCCGAAAGCGGTTGCGGCAATGGTCGATGCATCTAAAGACTCTTTAGCGGCTGCGGCTGAACCTGTAAAAGTGGAAAAGAAAAAAGAGAAGAAGGCCGAAAAGAAAGCTGAACCTAAAGTCGGCGAAGCTGAGATTATTGGCATTGAAGACTTTATGAAAGTTGACCTGCGTGTAGCGGAAGTTTTAGAAGCTGCAACGGTTGAAGGTTCTGACAAACTGCTTCAATTGACTTTAAATATCGGTGAAGCTGAACCACGTAATGTATTTAGTGGTATTCGTGAGTTTTATCAGCCAGAAGATTTAAAAGGTAAATTGGTAGTGATGGTGGCAAACCTTGCTCCACGTAAAATGCGTTTTGGTATTTCTAACGGTATGGTACTTGCAGCAGGTAATGGCGAAGGTGTTTGGGTGATTTCACCTGAATCTGGTGCTAAAGCGGGTGATAAGGTTTCTTAAATTTTAGACACTTATAAAAAGCCCTGCTATATTGAGTGGGGCTTTTTTATGTAAGTTAATAAAATGAGATTAGAATTAAAAAAAATCAATGAAGCTATAAATGCTATTTCTTATTCTATTGATACTGAACAATATGAAGAAGCTTTGTTAGGTTCTGAGATAATATTGAATGAACTCGAAAAATATGAAAAATCAGAATCAGTATTTCGTCTATTCTTTAATTTAGCAGGACAATTTATAGATGCAGGCACATCGTTAAGAAATAAGAATGCCGTGTCTAAAGGAATCCAAATTTTGGAGACTTACTCAGAGCATTATGAAAATCAATCTAATATTAACTATTATTATAATTTAGCAAATGGAAAATTAGCATTAGCTAATGATTGTGGTTATGCAGAAGATGACGTAAATTTCAAAAATATTGAATTATTTAATGATGTAAAAAACTTATATTGGAAGGCTTATAAATTAATTAAAAAAGAAGATAATTACGATTTATATCAACAAAATATAATTAATCTTGCAAATGTTCTCAAACAACAATTTCGATTTTCGGAAGCTTTAAAACTCTATGATTTAGTAATAAAAGAAAATACGCCCTATCCACAAGCATGGCTCAATCGAACATCTTGTTTAAAGCAATTTGATCAACTATTAGATCATCGCACCGCAAAAATGATTATGGAAATAATTAAAGGGTATAAATTCGCTTGTAACTCACATTTAACTCCGAATATCTGGAAACCTTACTACAAAAATCAAGTCAATTTTTTAACTGAACAATTAGATTCTAAAGACTTAGATTCTGAAGAAGCTGAGACACTTAAAGAATATTCTTCTATGACTCAATTCCGACAATGGTGTATAGAAGAAAATTTAACTCTGAATATTCATGGAATGTATTGTTCATGCATTGCCAATGAACGAGATAATTTAACTCTTTTAGAGGGTATAATTTCTCCGACTAATATTCTTATATATGAACAATATCTCAACCGATTGAAAGCCGAATTTTCCTTGATGCGAGTAATGTTCTATGAATCTAAATTCACAAATAGCTCTAAGTTTGATTATGAAAGCTGTTATTCGGAACTTGATGACAAAGAAATCATTAATATAAGATCTGAAAAGCTAAGAACTTGTTTCAGACTATGTTTCTCAATATTAGATAAGTTAGCAATCTTCTTGTGTCAGTATTTTTCACTTAAAATTGAGAAAAATACTGCGTTCAATAATTTTTGGCATCAGAATAAATCTGCCCTAGAAAGCAAAGAAAATTTTGCTTTGATTGCAATTAACAGTCTTATTTTTGATCTAAATGAAAAAAATGGACAATTTGGTTTCTATAAAGTTTGGCGAAATGCTCTCGAACATCATATTTTATTTCTAGTTCCAGATACTTTTGAGCTCTCTAATGACTCTACACATACTTATGTAAAAATCACTGACTTCGAAAATAGTCTCCTAAATTTAATTCAATTAACAAGATCATCTATATTTTCAACAGTATTTGCAATTGTTGAAGATCTACGTCAGAAAATGCCAAATGATAAAAATAATTCTATTGAAATAAAAATCCATAAAAAGGAGTTTAAAGGTTCTCCATGACATGCTAAAAAATAGACAATTCAACAAATTTTGTGAAACTTTATAAATGAATAAGTTACTTGCTTCCGCGTTAATTAGCTCCAGTCTCATTAGTGTTTCAGCCTTCGCCCTTTCCCCGCCCGCCCCAATCTCGCAACAAAAACAGGTTTCAGGCTATTACCAATATCAAGCAGGTGATGTACAAATCACTGCCCTGCTCGATGGCACTAACTTCATGTCGCCTAAACTCTTTCAAAACACTCCAGAAAAAGATGTGCATGAAATTTTAAAGAAATACGCTGCCGACCAAGCCAAAGGCGTACAAACCTCTGTAAATGCCTTCCTCGTGAATACAGGTCATTCACTGGTTTTGGTAGATAGCGGCGCTGCGAGCTGTTTTGGCACACATTTGGGTTCAGTGTTAAGCAACTTAAAAGCATCAGGCTATCAACCAGAGCAAGTCGATACCATCTTACTGACGCATCTACACCCAGACCATGTGTGTGGTATTAGCCAAAATGGCGTTGCAAACTTTCCAAATGCAACGGTTTACGTCTCGAACGATGAAGCGAACTATTGGCTAAACCCGAAACAAGTCGACAAACTCCCGAAAGAAAAACGAGCCGGCTACTTAGGAACTGTTGAAAAAATTAAACAGGCTATTGCGCCCTATCAAGCCAAAAAACGCTTCAAAACGTATCAACTGGGCGATCAAGTTCAAGGCTTTAAAGTCATTAATACCGCGGGGCATACGCCGGGACATTTTAGCTATGAACTGAAAACCAAAGACGAAACGGTGGTATTTATTGGTGACATTGTGCACTCTCACACTGTGCAATTCGACAAGCCAGAAACCGCTATTGATTATGATATCGACCCGAAAAAAGCAGTGCAAACCCGCTTAAAGCAATTTGCGGAATATGCAAAAGGCGGACAAACCATTGCAGCGCCACACTTGCCATTCCCTGCTATTGGACATATCTATTCCGCAGATGGGAAAAGCTATCAATGGATTCCTGTGCATTTTAAGGATTAATTGATAACAGACTTCCTCCTTTTAGAAGGAAGGAACACTGTTCCGCAAGAGGTAAAGTAACACAGAATTTCCTTCTAAAAGACACTCAAGCAAATAAACCAAGTCAAAAGTACAGCCACAAAAAAAGCCCCTATCACTAGGGGCTTTTACCATAGGTACAACTTAGGACAGCACAAATTCCCAAATCACATAGCCAATTCCAAAGCCAAGCAACGAATATGATGTGATAATAAAATAAACAAAACTCGCTTTATTTTTCTTTTTCCAAAAACTCATACCGCCACCTAAATATGCCAATTTCAATCATGTTAGCGTGTATTAAACAAAAAGTGAAACAAATCCAAGTGATTAATTTATAAAATATTTTAAATAAAAAATCATATTTTTCATCACAATAAAGTCAATATACAGATTTGCACTATTTTTCTAATACAGATGGTCAAAATGATTCAGAAATTTCTAAAAATGCTAAAAGAGAGGCATTTGTTTTTATTACTTCGGTCATGTCTAACCTAAGTAAAACTCCTCTCTATGTGTTAATTCGGTTAGGCAACTGAAATCACTTCATCCCAAAAATCAGCTTCAGCCCTAGCGCCGTCATCACTGCGCCTGCAGTACGGTCAAAGACTGCCTTAAACTTCAAATACACGCGACGCGGTTTTTCGGCAGACAGCGCAACAGCCACCAGCGAGCACCAGCCTGCATCAATAAAGAAACACAAAACAGGCAACACAAAATAAAAGTAGAAGGGAATCTCTTTCGGTAAAAGCGCAGTAAAAATACTGGCTAAAATAATCGCAATTTTCGGATTTGACAGCTGCGTAATTAAACCGGTCATAAAGGTGCGGCGCAAAGTCATTTGCGCAGCTACATCCCCATCTGCATCAATCGGTTCCTTGGCATGCTTAATAATTTTGTAGGCCATCCAAAGCAGATATAACCCGCCGCAGATTTTTAATGCCAAATACGCCGATGGCACAGCCAATAAAAAGGCCTGCAAGCCTAATACCGCCAGCAAACCAAAGATGGCTGCGCCAGTACCTGTGCCTAAAGCTGTAAATAAGCCATGCTTGCGTGAAATCGCAATTGAATTTTTCGCCACATAAATAGAAGTAGGCCCAGGGCTCATTGCACCTAACATCAAAGCAAATGCAATCGAACCCAAAATCCAAAATGATTCCACGGCAACACCTATAAAATAAATTCCGTGGCAATTTTACAAGCATCACCGCTGAATATCTCCCTATTTTTCACAGGACTTTGACAAAATCACCGAATAATTCACTGTTATTTTATTGATTGGCCCATAAATCTATTGCATGATCGGGCTTAAGCAATAAAAGATCTAACAATTATGAAATTAGCGGAAGCGCTGCTGCTGCGCAGCGACATGCAAACCAAACTGGCCTCACTGCAGCAGCGTATTAACAGCAATATTTTAGTGCAGGAAGGCGATACGCCCAGCGAAGATCCAAATCAGCTGATTCAAGAAGCATCGGCCGTGAACCGTGAACTGCATGATTTAATTCAGCGCATACACGCGACCAATGCGCAAGCCGCAGCCAGCAACGGTAAAAAACTATTAGAATTAATTATTGAGCGTGATGCGTTAACCAGCCAGCACCGAATTTTACAGCAGGCTATTGACAATTCACGGCGTGAAAATGGACGCTACAGCTCCAGTGAAATCCGCTGGATTAAAACCATTTCTGTTGCTGATATTCAAAAGCAGGCAGATGACATCAGCAAGCAGCTGCGTCAAAATAATTTAGAGATTCAAGCATCAAACTGGCAAGTCGATTTAATTTAAAATTTGGATAGCCATCCATCACAGTTCGGGCATATTGGGCGAGTGCAAGGCCTTTTCCGCGTTTGTAAGGCTTTAATTCAACAAACGCTTGCAAGAAGTAAAGCGTCTGCTTCAAATTTTTCACTTCTCTGACGCAGCACCATGCATCTTTTACTTCTTACATTGCACTACGCACTACCATGCACTGACAATATGCCCACCCTTTACAGCACAGCGCTAGGTTCACTGCTGATGCAGCTGAGCCGACACAGCAGAATCTTTCGGAATCCGGTAGTCCTGATCATGCGCAGGCACGCCGCCAATAATCATCGTCCGCACTTCGGTACGGGGCTTATTCAGATCATCCTTTGCATCACAGCCTGCCATACTAAGCAGCAGGCAGGTCATTATGGCTGCAGATAAAATTTTCATCTTATCTCCTCCATGCTTATTGTTATAGCCTTCAGCATAGCATTACTGTATAAAATTACACCACTTTTCGATACTCTCAAACTGAATAAATTTTATAAATAAAAACTGCGATTTCAATATATTAAAATGCACCGTCAACCGCGTTTACAAAATATCACAATCTGCAATATTTACATCGGACACTTTTGTCCGTTAAATTATTGCTAAAACTGATTATCGATAAGAAAACCGCATGTCTCTACGCCAAGAACGCGCTGCGCAAAACCGCGAAGAATTGCTTTCCGCAGCCATCAATATTTTCCGTACTCACGGCATTAATGCGCCGCTGCAGCTGATTATTGATGAAGCGCAGGTAGGGCGGGCAACGTTTTACCGCAACTTTTCAGACCGGCGTGAATTGGTGCTGGCACTGATGGAGCAGGCGCTGAACCGTTTAGAAAATCGGGCCCGCAATCACGCCCAATATGAAGACGGCTTTATCCGCTTGATTCAAGACCATATTCATAATATCCCCTACCTCACGGCATTAATGGAATATTGGCGGGTGATCGAACGCAATGATCCGGCCATGGTGCTGATTTACCAGCGCCGCGATCAAATTTTACAGCCGCTGATTAATACGGCGATTGCCAATGGCGTTTGCCGCTCAGATTTTAGTCCGCGTGACTATTCCATGGTCACCTCAATTTTGAGGGCTGCTTTACAGGGCTATACAGACTCCGATCAGGAGATCTTAGCGGCCCGCGCCGTAGATCTGCTGCTTAACGGCATCCGCCCATAGCAAGGCAGCAGCATGGCTCAACCTCCCTGCCTGCTGGAACCGGCTCCTGACTGGACAGCAGAAGAAAAGCCGACTTTGCCAGGTTCGCCTGCGGCCATTGCACACCCGGCTTATAAGCGTATTTTATATTTTGTGATTGGCTTAGTTGTTGCCATTTCAGGCAGCCTCAGCAATGGCTTCATCACCGCAAATTTGCCCTTGATTCAAGGTGAATATGGCTTAACCCCGTCAGAAGCCGCATGGATTCCAGCGGCCTATGTCATGGCGAATGTCAGTTCAAACTTGATTTTATTTAAGGCGCGGCAGCAATATGGACTGAGGCTGTTTTCCGAAATCGGCCTTGTGGTTTTTATTGCAGTGATGGTGCTGCATCTGTATGTGCATACCTTTGAAATGGCGGTATTTGTGCGCATGGTCAGCGGTTTGGTGGCTGCGCCGCTCAGTTCTTTGGGCATGTATTACATTATGCAGGCCTTCAGCCGCGCCAATTTTGGGCGCGGTTTATATTTGGCTTTGGGTTTCCAGCAATTGGGCATTCCACTGGCATGGATCATGTCGCCTTATCTGGTTGATGTAAATGACTGGGCGCTGCTGTATACCTTTGAACTGGGGCTCGCGCTGTGCTGTCTGGCCATGGTGGTTTCCTTAAAACTGCCGCGGAGCTTACGGATAGAAGTCTTCGAATTTCAAGATATTTTCACCTTCATTCTGCTGGCAACCGGCTTTGCCTTTTTATGCATTGTATTGACCCAAGGCCCTATTCAATGGTGGCTGAATGCCGACTGGCTGGCTTATCTGCTGATTGGCGCGCTGATTTTAATTACTGTAGGGCTGACTTATGAACACTACCGGGTCAATCCGCTGATCATTACCCGATGGCTGGGTACCTCATCGACTGTGCGTTTTATTTTGGGCGCTTTTGCCATCCGTTTTGTGATGTCAGAACAAAGCTATGCCGCCGTGAGCTTTTTAAAAACTATGGGCATGGGGCCAGACCAGTTTGTAAACTTTTACCTAGTGATTTTTTTCGGCATTCTCAGCGGCACTATTTTCAGCGCCCTGACCTTTTCTAAAGACAAAGCCGTTTGGCATTTGCTGGGCGCAGTGGCCTTGATTTTTATTGCCTGCGCTCTGGATCATCACCTGACCAGCGACGTGCGTCCAGAGAATTTTTTCCGCAGCCAGTTTATTGTCGGCTTTGCCAGCGGCATGTTTATTGGCCCACTGCTGCTGACCGGCATTATCAATGCACTGCAGCGCGGCCCCAACCATATGGTCACCTTCATTGTGCTGTTCTCCGCCAGTCAAACTTTTGGCGGATTAATGGGGTCTTCTTTTTTTTCAACATATCAGCAAATGCGCACACAGCATTATCAAGCGGAAATTAGTGCAGAACTGCCCAGCACCAGCCCGCAAGTGGCTCAGCGCCTGCAAAGCTATGCGCAAAGCAGCCAAAAATATACGCTCGACCCTATACAGGAGCACAGCCAGGCGCTGCGCACTTTAAATCAAGCCGTCACCAAAGAAGCGCAAGTCCGCGCTTATAACGATGTGATTTTCCTCAATCAGCTCTTTGCTGTGCTGCTGCTGATTTGGGGCCTGTTTATCATCAGCATCAACCGTTACCGCAGCTATAAGCAAAGCCTGCGGCCAGATTCCAGCTGAAGATCCAGCCTGATATCCAAAATTCAGGAACAAATCTCTCAATGAACAGATAGCGTTAAACCCAAATTAAACTTAGAGAAGCCCATGTCAGAACACGAAAAGCCAGCAGAAAATGCAGCGTCAGCGCCTAACCCTGCTCCGCAGCCGTCCAGCAAGCTGATTCCCACCGATAAGCGGGTTTTAGTGATGATGTTCTTTGTCCTGCTGGCAGGGGTCAGTTTAATTTTATGGGCTTGGAAAATCGGCCCTTTTCATTCGGCCGTGGAATCCACTGAGAACAGCTATGTCAAAGGCAAAACCACGATTTTGTCTTCACAGATTAATGGCTATGTTAAAGATGTGCTGGTCACTGATTTTGAATGGGTAAAAAAAGGCCAGCCCTTGATGCATATCGACACCACCACCTACGATCAGAAAGTCACACAGGCTGAATCTGGCGTCGAGCAGGCGCAAAACAGCTTGGCGAATCAAAGCCAAACTATTCAGCAGCGCAAAGCCGATATTGCAGCGGCTGAAGCCAAAGCCGATCAGGCACGGGCAGCCTATGGCCTGTCTGTGACCCAGCTGCAGCGCTATGCGCAATTGGGTGACAGCGGCGCGGCCTCTAAAACTGAACAGGACCAAGCGCGCGCTGATATGAAAAACAATTTGGCCCTCGTGCATCAGACCGAAGCGAACATTCAAGTGGCAATCGAAGCCTTAAAAACTGCGGAAGTAGCGCAAACCGGCTTAAAAGCGCAGGTGACGAATGCCCAAGCGCAGCGTGATCAAGCCGTGACCACCAAGGACTACAGCTTGATTACCGCACCGATGGACGGGCAGCTGGGTGAAGTGAGTCCGCGCGTTGGACAATATGTGTCTGCAGGCACACAGCTGATGTACCTGATTCCTCAGCAGCGCTGGGTCACCGCCAATTTTAAGGAAACTCAGATTGCCAATATGCAAATTGGCCAAAATGCATGGTTTACGGTCGATGCCATGAATCATCAAAAATTCAGCGGCAAAGTCGAGCAGATTTCTCCAGCCGCCGGCTCGGAATTCAGCGTACTGAAAGCCGACAATACCACTGGCAACTTTACTAAAGTGGTGCAGCGCATTGCTGTGCGCATTGCCATTGACCCGAATCAACAAGGCATGGAGCGCCTGCGTCCCGGCATGTCGGTGGTGGCTTCAGTCGATACTGGCTCAGCTCATTAATAAGGTACTGATACCGCTCTTTAACAGGAATCCGCTACACTACAGCAGATTCTGTTTGCCTAAATGCACATGTCTATGTTTGACGCCCTTGCCCAAGCCATTCCTTATAACACCGTACATCTCCACGGCGTGACGCTGGCCATCAAGCGGCTGGATTCAGTGCATCCGCAAATTTCAGGCAATAAGTTCTTTAAGCTGAAATACAACTTTGCAGCGGCCCAGCGGCAAGGCCTCAAACAGGTGCTGACCTTTGGCGGCGCCTATTCCAATCATATTGCCGCTACGGCTTATGCAGCCCATCTTTTCGGCATGCAAAGCATTGGCATTATCCGCGGCGAAGAACTGGCGCATAAAGCGCTGAATCCGACCCTGCAAACCGCGCAGGGCTTTGGCATGCAGCTGCAGTTTGTCAGCCGTGAAATGTATCGGCTGAAACAATCAGCCAGTTTTCTCACGCAGCTGCAAGCCGAATTTCCAAACGGCTATATTATTCCTGAAGGCGGCACCAATCCCCTTGCCATTCAAGGCTGCACAGAAATTTTAAGCCCTGCCGATTTAGAAAATTTTGACCTGATTTGCTGTGCCGCAGGCACTGGCGGAACCATTGCAGGCTTAATTGAAGCCAGCGCGGCGCATCAGCAAGTGCTCGGATTTTCGGCGCTGAAAGGTGATTTTTTGACGCAAGACGTGGAGCAATGGACAGCGCGGCGCAACTGGCGCATCACCGATGAATTCTGTCAGGGCGGTTATGCCAAAACCACGCCAGAAATCATGCAGTTTATTCAAGAGTTTGAAGCTGCATACAGCATCCCGCTGGAGCAGGTTTATACCGGCAAAATGCTGTTTGGGATTCAGCAGATGATTCTGCGCGGTGAAATCAAACCCGAACAGCGGATTCTGGTTCTGCATACCGGCGGGCTGCAGGGAAAAATGCCGTCTTAATTCCCACTGTTTGAAGCCGCAGCTTTCCCTGAAAATTCGTTCAAAACAGAGTATAATCCGCCTCTTTTCATTCTCCCGCAGGCTGGCTCATGTCCAAAAATCTGTACGATGCTGTAGTAATAGGTGCAGGCGCATCAGGCTTGATGCTGGCCTATAAAGCGGCGCAGCGCGAACGCAAAGTGCTGGTGGTTGAAAAAGCCAACAAAGTTGGCAAGAAAATTCTGATGTCCGGCGGCGGCAAATGCAACTTCACCAACCTGTATGTCGAGCCTGAAAATTTTATTTCTCATAATCCGCATTTTGTCATTTCTGCCCTCTCGCGCTATACCAACTGGGACTTCATTGGCATGGTCTGTGACTATGGCATTGCCTACGAAGAGCGCAAGCATGGACAGCTGTTTACCCTAAATGGTGCAAAAGAGATTCTGTCGATGCTATTGGCAGAATGTGACAAAACAGGTTTGGTCGATATTAAAACCAGCTGTGAAGTCAAGGCTGTAAACACGGTTGAAGGCCACGGTTTTCAAATCGCCACATCACTGGGCTATTTTGAAGCTGAGTCTGTGGTAATTGCATCAGGCGGTTTGTCTATTCCAACCCTAGGCGGCTCTGCCATCGGCTATGACATTGCCAAACAATTTGGACACCATATTTACCCAACCCGTGCCGGTCTGGTTCCCTTTACCTTCTCAGACAGCTTTAAAGACATCACCACCCGCCTCAGCGGCAATGCGGTAGAAGCAACCTTATCCAATGATTTGAACAGCTTTACCGAAGCTTTGCTGTTTACGCATCGCGGCCTCAGCGGGCCAAGCTCGCTGCAGCTGTCCAACTATTGGGATGTCGGTCAAAGCTTTAAAATTGATTTTCTGCCGAGTGTAGATTTAGAGGCGTTCTTTAAAAGCAAAAAACAAAGCCAGCCCAAAGTCTTGCTGCGCACCTTGCTGACTGAGCACATGCCAAAAAGCGTCGTGACTGAACTGCAAAACCTGATTTGGCCTGACAGCGCAGATACCGCAATTGGCAATATCAGCGATGAAAAACTGGAAAAAATTGCCCAGCGCTTAGCGGCCTTTGAAGTAAAACCTTCAGGAACTGAGGGTTACCGTACAGCGGAAGTCACCCTAGGCGGTGTCGATACCGCCGAAGTTTCATCGAAAACCATGGAAAGCAAAAAGCAGAAAGGCCTATTCTTCATTGGTGAAATACTGGATGTTACTGGCCATTTGGGCGGATTCAATTTCCAATGGGCTTGGGCGTCTGCCCATGCAGCATCTGAATACGTCTAAGTTGTTTCGCATTAGCCAGGCAGTATTCAAAGCGGCAACCGTTAAAAAGTACGGCAAAGCTGAGTAAAAAAAAGCGGTTGATTCAATATCAACCGCTTTTTTATGCCTGTTTCATTAGAATTGAAACGCTTGAAATTCTGCGCATCAGGACCTTATATTGCAATATCAGGTGATTATTCCAAATAATCAGTCTTAAACAATGAGATTCCTTTCGATGCCGCTAAACGGCCCATCGCCTGTTCCATTTTTGCCAGTGCTGCTGCTTCATGTCCTGTGCGGACAGATAATTGATGATTTAAAGTTGCAATAAATTTATTCAGCATTTTGATTCCCCTTATAAGCCATTCATTGGCTAAGCCTGAGCTGATTACAGCACAGCTTCATTTCCATATTATTAAAACTAAATTTCTCTATTTCATTTATATTTTTATGAAATAAACTTAGTTTTGCATATATCAAAAAATACCAAATAAAGTTTAAATTTCAAACACTTTTTTTCTGATCTGGCGCGTCATTTTGCAGCTGCTGTTTATTGCGCCCTATTTCAGTGCGCTTTTTGGCGGCAAAAATATATTTATACCCGCTGGCTAAAAAGCCAATCGTAATTCCCGCAATCACAATTGGGGCAAGCACTTTATTCGGCGCCTTTTTTTGCATTTTACACCTCTCTAAAAGAATGAATCGGCCATAGATAGAGTGGCCGATTCATTATGGATTGAACAGGTTATTCGGGGTCATTTTTTGGAGGCGCATGTGTATCAACCCCCTCTTCTTTTTCACCTTTGGAGCCAAATGGATTGTTGACAGGCTGCTGCGCGGGATCAACATCTAATTGATCCGGCGTTGCCGTTTCTTTTTCCACCACACCCGGCGCTTCCTGATGCTGCACGGTATAGCCGTCATCAAGCGGATCAGGCTGAGCCGCTGCGGATGAAGCTGAAGTTCCGAATCCGCAAGCGCGCGCCTGTTCTTTTACAGGATTTGGCTGACAGCCTTCTTTTTTGGCTTTATCAATCAAATCGGTCAGCACACGTTCCGCTGGCGCACGTCCGCCTAGACCAAAGGCCAAGGCAAAAGCTACCGCGACTGCGCCCAGCGTTAAGCCAAAAGCCAAGTTCACTATAGAATCTGCAATGCCCATAGCGCGCAGGCCCATGGCGACCACTAAGCCCATAATCAACACTCGAACCAAATTGCCCAGCCAGCGTGAACTGTTGTATTCGCCGCGCTGCACCACATTGGCCACAATATTGGCCAGCCAGAACCCGATCACCAAAATCACTGCGCCCAGCAAAATATTGGCGCCAAACTGGATGAACATGGCAATCAGCGTGCTGATTTGCTCAAAGCCCAAACGGTTGGCCGCTTCAGACACCGCAAACAGCATGGTAAAGAAAACAATCAAATAGCCAACCACATCAGACAGTTTGGTTGTACCTAAAAAGCGCTGTACATCCACTTTTTCAGGAATGCGGTCTACGCCAGTTCCAGCCACCACCTCTGTGACCAGCTTGGCGACAAAGCGCGAAACCACATATGCCAAAATTAAAATCAAGCCGGCAGCGATAATATTTGGAATGGCAAACATGATTTCATGCAGCATGGCGGTGGCCGGCTGTGAAATAGCCTCGATGCCTAAAGCTTCAAAAGCCACAATCAGTGCGGTAATCATCACAACTGCGAAAACGAATGAGCCAAGCAAATGCGGTAAATTCGAATTTTTAAACAGGCCTAGTTTTTCCGCCTGTGATTGCAGGTTGAGGCTGCTGACCAGGCCTTCAATAATCCCCCGGACAATTTTTGCCAAAATATAGCCGACAAAAACAATCACGCCTGCAATGAAGATATTCGGCAAGTACAGCACCGCTTCATTAACCATATTCTGCACAGGATACAGCAGCCCGTTCAGCCCTAAGATGGACAGTACGATCGGCAGGAACAGCAACAGAATCAGCCAATAGGCAATTTCACTGATATTTTTACTGATGGGGCTGACACCCGCTTCAGAACTGAGTTTTTCATCCAGCTGGGTTTTGCTCAGCAATTTTTGCGAGCCGACTCTGACTAAGTTGGCAATGATCCAGCCGATAAAGCCTACAGCTGCAGCAGCCAGCAGCTGCGGAATAAACAGCAGGAATTGCTGGATCATACTGCTGAACGGCCCGCTGACACTGGTTAAATTCAGTACATTCAAGGCGCCAATGACCGCAATAATCAATATGATCCAAAAGACAATGCGCGAAACAATGTTTTCAATATTGGAACGGTGACCCGTGGCGCTGGAAAGCTTTTGATTGGTGCCCAGCTTTTCCAGCACTTTTTTAATGCCGCCGGCAACCAGCAAAGCCACAATCCAGCCGATAAAAAGAATTGCAACGGCACTTAAGATAGGATGAAATTGATCCCAGTAATACATGGCATCAAACCGGCCTGAACCTCCAGGATAATCATTCATTTATACGCCCTCATTGTTATTGCTTGATCTATTTTTCTTTACACAAGTATTAATGTGACACAGCGCATAGCAATGCCTGCTCAAATACTTAGAACTTTCCAATCCACCTTAGAATTTGAGTGTTTTTTATTCAACCTTGAAATGCAGAACTACAACAAAAGAGCACAATCACTTGCAAAAAAGCTCTAGCGTCTAGGCCAGAGCTTGCGGTTGATAGATCATTGTTTGAAAATTTGAATCAGTGATTAGAAGCGGTTGCGGTATTGCTGTCCGTTGCTTTATCCCCTGCTGTGCCTGAAGCGGTATTATTCGGTGCCGCTGACTGCATTTCTGGGTTCGGGTGCCCTGGAGGCGCATCACTTGCATTCGGCTTGATGTCTGCTGACATGTAGATAATCAGCGCAACAAAGAAAATGCCGACTAAGACCAAAATATACACAGGTATGCGTTTCTTCTGAGTGGTTTCTTCCGAACTCGAAGTATGGGGCGGTTTATTAAAATCATGTGTCATAATTCCCCTCACTTTTATTATCTATTGCTGTTTTTTTATACTATCAAACCCTTATGTTATGAAGTGTGAAGAAGCATTGCAGGTTGGTGTAAAGTTGTAAAAATAATCATACAGGCCAAAAGCAGCCGCTCATTTAAAACAGCTGCTTCGGCCGCTGAAGCTGATCAGTTGCCGCCGCCATTTCATGCTCATCTTTCAGCTGAACGCCAGACAGCCCAAGCTCTGCTGACTTTTTCATTAAAGCGATTAAGCGCTGCAGCGCGACCTGAATCGAAAGCCCTGCTGGCCGTACATTGGAAATGCAGTTGCGCATAGCATTGCGGCAGCCTGACTGCGCCTGCCACGTGTAGTAAATCCCCATGCTGTCGGGTGAGCTTAAACCGGGGCGCTCCCCAATCAGCATGACCAGCATTTTGGCCTGCAAAATCTGCGCAGCCTCATCTCCCAGCGCCACACGGCTGCCAGTTGCCAAAATCAGCGGAGCGACCCGCCAGCCCTGAGCAATGCACGCCTCATATAACTGCTGGATAAAATACGGCGCATTGTCTTCAATTGCTCGGGCAGACAAGCCATCTCCTGCGACAATCACTACATCATAGGCTTCTTTATGCTGCCGGACATAATCCTTGAGCTGCTGCCGAGAGGATTCTGACAGTTTCCTCCCCCAATCAGGACGTTGCAAATACTGGGCCTTATCCACTGCACAGCTTTCAATCCGCAGCACCTCATGCTGCAATACCGCCAGCTGCGCTTGAATGCCATCTAAATCCAGCACTTTCAGCACCGCATCTTTGGCCTGAGCATGCGCCAGCTGAAACGCTAAAGCAGGCCGTGTCGGCAAACTGCCGCCTGCCCGCCCCAAGGCAATGCGCGCATCGGTAAACTGCTTCAGCTGCTCCCATTCATTATTTTTCGCTTGGGTTTTAAACTGCACATCCTGATGTAATTTCATTGATTAAATCTCCGCTCAGACATCAGCAGTCGGGAAAATCTGTCCGGCACATGCGCAGGCCACTGCAGCTGATGAGAATGCTGCTTTAAAATTCCCTGCTGTTCCAGCCATGCGCCAAATTCAGGAGCAGGCTGCAAACCTAAAAGCTGACGGATATACAGCGCGTCATGAAATGAAGTGGTCTGATAATTCAGCATCACATCGTCTGAACCGGGAATGCCCATTATAAAATTCAGCCCAGCATTGGCCAGCAGCGTCAGCAGCACATCCATATCGTCCTGATCAGCATCGGCATGGTTGGTATAGCAAATATCACAGCCCATCGGCACGCCCAGCAGCTTGCCGCAAAAGTGGTCTTCCAGCCCTGCGCGGATAATCTGCTTGCCGTTATATAAATATTCAGGCCCAATAAAGCCCACCACGGTATTCACCAAGAGCGGCTGATATTTGCGGGCAACCGCATAAGCGCGGGCTTCCATCGTTTGCTGGTCTACCCCATGATGCGCATTGCTCGACAGCGCGCTGCCTTGCCCCGTTTCAAAATACATCACATTCTGCCCCACTGTTCCGCGCTTCAGGCTTAAGGCGGCATCATAGCCTTCCTGCAGCATAGCAAGGCTGATGCCGAAAGCGCTGTTGGCATCCTGCGAACCCGCAACCGACTGGAACATCAAATCAATCGGCACATTTTTTTCCGCCAGCTGAATGCCAGAACTGATATGCGTCAGCACGCAGGACTGCGTTGGAATCTCATATTCATGGATAATGTAATCCAGCAGTTTCAGCAGCTCAGTTAAATTCTGCAGATTGTCGGTGGCGGGGTTAATGCCAATCACCGCATCGCCATTGCCGTACATCAGGCCGTCTAAAATACTGGCGGAAATACCCAGCACATCATCGGTCGGATGATTGGGCTGCAGGCGCGTCGATAAGTGGCCTTCCAGGCCTATCGTATTGCGGAATTGCGTGACTACGCGGCATTTCTTCGCCACCAAAATCAAATCCTGATTGCGCATGATTTTACTGACTGCAGCGGCCATTTCAGGCGTCAGCCCGGCCTGCAGCGCCTGCAATTTTTCAGTGCTGGCATCGTCACTCAGCAGCCAGTTGCGAAAATCCCCTACAGTAAAATGCGCAATAGGATAAAAGGCCGCCGCATCATGCTCATCCATAATCAGGCGGGTGACTTCATCACGCTCATAATCAATCAGCGCTTCATTCAGGAATTGTTTTAAAGGCACATCTGCTAGGCACATTTGCGCTGCTACCCGCTCTGTGGCGTCCCGCGCCGCGATGCCTGCCAGCTGATCCCCTGTCCGCGCAGGCGTGGCTTTGGCCATCAAGGTTTTTAAATCCTGAAAAACATAATGATGATCCACCACATTGATTTGATACAGCATCTTTTTATCCTTGTTCTGTTATTGCGCCCTTTTTTGCCTTATTTCAACTCTTGCTCTGCATGCTGAATATTGGCAAATTCCTCCTCCGGCGTGCCGGCCACCAAGTGGTTGCGGCTGTACAGCAGGAAATACAGAATAAAGGCCGCATAAATGGCGGCGGCCGCTAACCAGACTTTCGGATCCACCACGAAGCCTGCAACCACAGCAATCGCAGCCAGTATCAGCGCAATATAAGCCGTCACTATACCGCCCGGCGCTTGGTATGGACGCGGCAGATTGGCTTTCGATGTTTTCAGCTTAATATAAGACAGCATCATCAGTACGTAAGAAATTGTCGCGCCGAACACCGCCATTAAGATCAGCAGGTCGCCTTCTCCAGATAAAGACATCAAAAAGCCAATAATGCCGGGGATAATAATCGCCAAATGCGGCGCGTGGTTTTTATTGGTTAAAGACATGGATTTGGGTAAATAGCCTGCGCGGGACAGGGCAAAAATCTGCCGCGAATAAGCATAAATAATTGAGAAGAAGCTGGCGATTAAACCAGCCAAACCAACAAAATTGACAAAACCCGCCAGCCACGTATTGGCGCCATATACTGCTTTTAAAGCATCAACCAAGGGCGCGCCTGATTCTTTCAATGCCTCTGCACCTGCTGCGCCCGGCCCTAAAAATAAAATGCTCAGCGCAAAGAATGCCAAAATCAGCATGGAGCCAATCAAGCCGCGCGGCAGAGATTTATGTGGTTCTTTGGCTTCTTCCGCCGCCAGAGGCACACCCTCAACTGCCAAGAAAAACCAAATGGCATAAGGCACAGCAGCCCAAATTCCAAGATAGCCCATTGGCAAGAAACTGCTGGTGCCTGCCGCATCCGCTTTCACTGCAATATCAAATAAATTGGCACTGTCAAATGCAGGCAGCATAGCAAAAATAAACACCATCAATGCAATAGCCGCCACTGCAGTAATCACAAACATGATTTTCAATGCTTCGCCCGCGCCTTTCAAATGAATCCCCATAAAGACCAAATAACACACCAGATAAACCATCCAGCCGCCCATGCCAAATAAGGATTCACAATAAGCGCCAATAAAGCAGGCAATCGCCGCGGGCGCGATGGCGTATTCAATTAAAATAGCTGTACCCGTCAAATAGCCGCCCATTGGGCCAAATGCTGTGCGGGCAAAACTGTAGCCTCCGCCTGCTGTCGGCAGCATCGTCGACATTTCCGACATGCAAAGGCACATGCATAAATACATAAAGGCCACCACAACGGTGGCAATAAACATGCCGCCCCATCCGCCCTGCGCTAAACCAAAATTCCAGCCGGCAAAGTCCCCTGAAATGACATAAGCCACACCCAGCCCGACCAGCAGCAGCCAGCCCACTGCTCCGCTTTTTAATTGCCTTTGCGCAAAATAATCGTCTGCAGCGGTTTCCGCCGCTGGCAGCTCTGCAGCGCTTTCTGAATTTGACATATGCACCTCTAATTTTTAGTTTTGCTCACCCGGTGCTATGCATAAGCCATACCAAATTAGATCTTTAAGTCAGGTTCAAGCCTAGTCAAAACGCTATCCCGTTGTTTTAAATATGATCATGCGCAAGATGGATGAAAAAATGAAAGTCTGCCTTTGCGGCAATAAATGGGCTATAATTATGCACTTCATTTTTCATGCACTCATTCTATATGGCGTACCGTCAGCAAAGTGTAACGCTTGATCTTGACACTGACGTCACTTATCAATGTGCTTTACATTACACCCGCGATCAGCATCTGATTGGCATTATTGAATTCAATAAGCCCAGCTATGTCCTGAAATGGGGGGATTTAGAATTTTTCCGCCGCAGGACGGAAGAATTCTCAGTCATGCCGTTTCCAGACTGCATTAATGCCATGGTGATTGATATCCGCAATGTCACAGCATATTTGGATAATGAAGTGCCGATTATTCCTTGGCGCTTGCTGGAAGAAGACTGCCCAGTACGCTTAGTTGTGCCTCAAGAGCGCATGGATCATTATGCCGGCTTTTTTGAGCCGACATGGCTCACCGTAGATGTAGACACAGCCATTCAGGAAATCCGTGAATACATGGATATGTTTGTGCATTAAGCCTGTTTGTATGATACAGCTCAAATAAAAAAACCTCCATTTGGGAGGTTTTTTTATAGTGCAAAGCGCTTACCAATAATTTTCAACAGCAATATTGCCTTCGCCGCGGCGGTTCATGGTCAGGCCACGCGCTTTCAGCGCATCTTTGGTGTCATCCACCATCTGCGGGTTGCCGCAGAGCATGACATGGCTGGTTGCAGGGTTCAGCGCCATGCCTGCTGCTTTTTCCAGCTCGCCATTGGCGATCAAGACGGGTAAACGGTCATGCAAAGGCGCATTCGGGTCACGGGTAATAATTGGAATAAACTGAAAGCCTGTATGCCCTTCGCCAAACATCGCGGCAATTTCATTAATCCGTTCCACATAAGCCAATTCTGCTTCCGTGCGTACACTATAAACCAAGTTAATTTTTGAATATTTCTGCCACGTTTCAAAATCTTGCAGCATCGATAAAAACGGCGCTAAGCCTGTTCCTGTACCCAGCAGCCATAAATCCTGGGGCAGCGGCAGCTGGTAGCGCGCCAGCGTTAAAAAACCGTACGGAATTTTTTCCAAATACAGCTCATCCCCCACCTGCAAATGCTGCAAATTAGACGTAAATGCTCCATCTGGAACAACAATTGAGAAAAATTCCAAAGTTTCATCAAATGGCGAAGATACGACAGAATAAGCCCGCACCACCAAATCATCCCCCACTTTTAAGCCAATGCGTGCGAATTGGCCTGCAGTGAATTTAAAATGAGCAGGCCGCGTCATGGTAAAGCTGAATAAAGTATTGGTCCAACGATGTACAGATAGAACTTTTTCTAAGCTAAATTTCTCAATTGACATGATTTCAACGTGGCATGAAAGACTGCGCTCATGTTAGCATGACGGCATAATTTATTAATATTTTTTAAATGTTAAGGCTCTATTCATGCGCATGACTTTACGCCAGTTGGCTGTTTTTGTAGCGGTCGCTCAAGAAGGTACAGTAACCAAAGCCAGTGATGCCGTAAAACTCACGCAAAGCGCTGCGAGTATGGCTTTAGCAGACTTGGAAGATGGCTTGGGCGCGCCGCTGTTTGACCGTCTAGGCAAACGATTGCAGCTTAATGACTTAGGCCGTTTTTTACTGCCTCAAGCCTTAGAAATCCTTGGCCGCTGTGAATCATTCGAACAAGCCGCCAAAGGTGAACTGCAAAGCATTGATTTACGCTTAGGCGCCACCTTAACCATCAGCGATTATTTGATGCCTGACCTGATGGCGGATTTTCTGCAAATCCAGCCGCAGGCCCATTTACAGCTGCAAGTCGGCAATACCCGCCAGATGATTGAAGCGGTCAATCAGTTTCAGCTGGATTTGGCCTTAATCGAAGGCTCTTGCCATTTGCCGCAGCTGCAATGCATTCACTGGCGCGACGATGAACTGGCAGTATGCTGTTCACCCGATCATCCGCTGGCACGGCTGGGCCGTCCTTTAACCATAGATGACTTTAAAAATGTGGAATGGATATTGCGCGAAGAAGGTTCAGGCACGCGCGAAGTCTTTGACAATGCAATTTTGCAGGATTTGCCGGATGCCAATATCCGCTTGACTCTGGGCCATAATGAAGCAATTCTGAAAATTGTTGCCGGCGGTTTAGGCATGTCATGCATTTCTAAACTTGCTATTGAGCCGCTGCGTGAAAAAGGCCAATTGGTGATTTTAGACACCCCTTTCTGGCAATTGACCCGCCCGCTGTTCATGCTGGTGCACCGTCAGAAATATCAAGGGCCGGGCTTAAAAGCTTTTATGAAATTCTGTGACGCTAAATAATAGAAGCGAATAATAAAAAGCGCCTGATGGCGCTTTTTTTATATCAATCGTTACCACCGTGAATCATTTTCACAGGGTCTTCCATCACCATCACCATCCATTTGATTATTTGGACAATTTCTTACAAACCACTCAGCTTCTGATCTTGAAGTCATTTGACCGCAACGTGTCCGCTCATAACACTTTGGATCAATAGGCTTAGAACTCGCTTGCTTGGTTATTTCATTATTTTTAACATCTTGTTTAGGGCGGGTTCCTATCAAAACTTCGGGATGATTTTCTAAATTTTTATGGCCTTGTTCTGACAGAACTCGATCAGGTAAATTTCCTTGCGCTTGACGCTGTTTGGCAATAATCTTTTCCTGTTCCAGCACCATTTGCTGCACACGTTCAGCTTTATGTGCATTATATTCTTGAATTTTTCCATATAGCAAAAAAGCTAAAATTGCGATTATCACAGCACCAATCAGCGTAAACAATTTTGCGTAAGTTGATGCCGGTTTCTCTACTGCTGGAGGGCAGTTAACGGGATTGGCTGTTTGACCTGAAGATTGATATTGCTGGCCAACTGGTTCGAATTTATCATCACTCTTCAGATTTAAACGAACAATATTATCTGCTTTAAATTTGCCCTTTTCTTCTACAATCCGAAACTTCAGATTTTCACCAATCTGCGGCTGAATATTCCGATTGGGCATATCTTTAATATGAAAAAATAGATCCCTAGATTCCCCGTCCACTTGTATAAAACCAAAGCCACGTTCTGCTTGATAATTCTTAACTTTCCCCTCTTGAAACATCATTCACTCAATCTTTATATTTTTAATTATTGTAATAGAAAAAGCGCCGTGAGGCGCTTTTTTGCATCATATTTCATTCAATTTTCATGAAATATCAATTCATTAAGTTTTCTTATTTGCGTAAATTTGACAATAATGCAGAAGTAATTGATGTGTTATTCGCAACTACTTTTGACTTCTTGGCTTTCGCTGAATTGTCTTCCGCACGCTCAATTTTAACCGCTTTAAATTTACCGCCATTGTCTACTACGTTAAATTTCACACGCTCATTTCGTTTTGGCTCACCTTCCGCTGCAGGAAAATCAGAAATATGAAAGAACACATCTCCTTCAGCTGAACCAATAAAACCATACCCTTTTGCAGAGTCATACTGCTTGATTTTACCCTGATATACTTCGTCTTTCATGATGCCGCCCTATTTTTTAAAATGCCTTATGCGCATTATATAAAAAAGAGGCTTTAAAAGCCTCTTTCTTATTCAATCTCAAAATCAGTCTTTTTGCACTGAACCGAAAATCTTGTCGCCGGCATCGCCCAAGCCAGGCACGATGTAGCCATGTTCATTAATGCCCTGATCAACTGATGCAGTGAAAATTGTCACATCAGGATGCGCTGTTTCTACACGTTTAATGCCTTCTGGCGCCGCAACTAAGACCATCACACGGATATCTTTACAGCCGCTTGCTTTTAATACATCAATCGCAGCCACCAGTGAAGAACCTGTTGCCAGCATCGGATCAATAATCATCGCAATACGGTTTTGCACATCTGGCACTAATTTTTTGTAATATGTGCGCGCTTCCAGCGTTTCTTCATCGCGCTCTAAGCCCAATACCGAAACTTTTGCGCTTGGAATTAAGTTTAAGAAACCTTCCAGCATGCCAATGCCTGCACGCAAAATAGGCACTACAGTAATTTTTTTACCCGCAATGCGGTCTACAGTCACTTTGCCAGCCCAGCCGTCAATTTCATGATCGCACATTGGCAAGTCTTTAGTCGCTTCATAAGTCAGAAGCATAGTGACTTCTTGAGCAAGTTCGCGGAAGTTTTTAGTACTGATATCCGAACGGCGCAATAAACCAAGTTTATGGCGGATGAGCGGATGGCGGATTTCATGGATAGCCAAGGGAGAACACCTAAAAGGTTAAGATCAAATTCTTAGTATTATAAAGGCATTTAACAAATGATAAAAATAAAAAAGCCCTCTAAGTCGAGGGCTTTTTTGTAATAACTGGATTAATTCAGCATTAATCAGTTAAAACCGCTTTGCACCAATGCCAGAATGAATTGCTGTAATTCAGGTGAAATAGCAAAGAAAGCCACCTTAGAAACCGCAATAATTGGGTCTGGATAAACACCGATCAACAGCACAAGAGCTGCGGCGCCTAATACCATAATACCGCCGACTTTTTGACCCCAATGGTCAACAGCGTCAATACGCGGGTTTTCAGGCGGTGTCATGTACATCACTACCATGACACGCAGATAGTAGTACAGGCCGATACCCGAACCAATGATTACCATTGCCGCCAAGAACCATGACTGGCCCGCAACTGCAGTTTTAATCACGAGGAACTTACCGATAAAGCCCGCTGTTAATGGAATGCCTGCAAGGGAAAGCATCATCACGGTCAAAGTCGCAGTTAACACTGGACGGCGCCAGAATAAGCCGCGGTACTCTGCCAAGCTGCCTGCTTCATCTGTATTGTTGTATGGGCTGGACATTAAGGTAACAACACCGAACGCGCCGATGGTGGTTAACACATAAGTAATCACATACACGTTTACTGATTCAAACGTCGCGAAACCTTGCACTTGAAGGAAGTCTGTATTGCGCGCGCTGACAACCGCCACCAGCAAGTAACCGAAGTGAGCAATCGATGAATACGCAAGAATGCGTTTCAAATTCACTTGGCGAACCGCCAGCAAGTTACCTGCAAGGATAGAAAGCACAGCAAGAATCGTCAGAATGATCACAAAGCTGTCTGACAGGATTAAGCCTGAAGACAGTACATAGCGGACAAACAGGCCGATCATTGCCACTTTGGCAACAGTTGCAAGGAAAGTCGCGATTGGCGCCGGCGCACCTGCATACACGTCTGGCGTCCATTTATGGAATGGCGCAAGAGACAGTTTGAATGCAACTGCAAAGATGATTAACGCCAGGCCCAGCACCACAGCTGGCTGACTGAATGTCGTGAACAGTTTGCCCGGTTCAGCGACAAAGTTCAGCGTGCCTGTGTAAGCATAAATATAGGCCATACCCATCAGCAGCATCGCAGACGCGGTTGCTGAAAGAACAAGGTATTTCACACCGGCTTCAAGCGATTGAGAACGCTGATGCGTGTAAGCCAATAAGCCATAAACTGGAATTGACATCAACTCAAGGCTGATAAAGAACGATGCATAGTGCGTGCTTGCCACCATCAGCAATGCGCCTGTCACAGACGCCAGCATCAGGATATAAAGCTCTTCACGGTTGTCTTTATAAGTTTCAATATAGGCATGCGACAGCGTGCAGCACGCAAGCGCCGCGACGATAATCACAAACTGGTACAGCATCGTAAACGGATCTACGATGAACAAATTCATTACGTTGGCAGGCGCAAACTGCCCTGCCAACACAACGAAAATGATGTAAAGCGCAGCAAGGTTTAAACCGATAACCGATGCTGTTGCAGCTAAATTATGATTGCGCTTGATGGCTACCAGCAGCATCACCACCACCGCTGTTAAAGCGACGATCATGACTGGCGCAATAGGCATCAGCTCTGCAAATGACATTGTGAAGTTCATGACTTATTGGATCTCCACATTTTCAGCTGAAACGACAGCTTGCTGCAGTGTATCAACTGTTTCTTGAACAGGAATGTAGCTATTCGCTAACCACGCCATGCTTGAATTAGAAACGTCAAGGAACGTTTGCGGGTACAGGCCCAGCCAAACCAGACTCAGCGCACAAATTAAAAGAATGACCATTTCACGTACATTCAAGTCTTTTAATGGATTTGAATAGTGCTTTTGCTGTTCTTCATTTGGTGTGCCAAATAATGCTTTATGGATCAGGATTAAGCCGTAAAGGCCAGCAAATACCAAACTTACCGCAGCAAGAATTGTAAACACTGGGAAGCGAGCATAAGAGCCCATCAAGATCAGGAATTCACCGATGAAGTTGCCTAAACCAGGAATACCCACAAGCGCAGCAACAAAGAACATCAGGAAGAACGCAAGATACTTGAACTGGCCACGGATACCGCCCATTAGGCGTAAATCACGTGTATGCAGGCGCTCATAAACTTGACCGCACATAATAAACAGGGCAGCCGAAGAGATGCCGTGCGCCAGCATCATGATCATTAAGCCTTGGAAGGTCAAAATGTTGCCTGCATAGATTGCAAGCAAAATGAAGCCCATGTGTGAAATCGACGTATACGCTAACAGGCGCTTCATATCGGTTTGCTGGAAAGCACACCAAGCGCCGTAGAAAATACCGATTAAACCAAAGATGATCGCAATGTCAGCAAACTGTGCAGATGCTGCCGGGAAGAACGGAATCACAAAACGCAATAAACCGTAAGCGGCAGTCTTAATCAGGATACCTGCAAGGTCAACAGAACCTGCTGTCGGCGCTTGCGCATGCGCGTCTGGAAGCCAGCCATGCAATGGGAAAACTGGAAGCTTGACTGCAAAACCGATGAACATGCAGATCATGAAAGCATAGGCTAAAGCCGGCGCTTGCGCATCAATCGTATTCGCTACAGCCATTAAATAGTTGTAGTCAAAACGGATTTCACCATTCATCGAATATCCGACAGCCACAAGGCCAAGGATACCGATCAGCATGATTAAGCCGGCAACTTGCGTATAGATGAAGAACTTAGTCGCAGCATAAACGCGGGACTTGCCTTCTGCGCCGCGATGGCCCCAAAGTGCAATCAAGAAATAGATTGGAACCAGCATCATCTCCCAGAAGAAGAAGAACAGGAACAAATCAATTGCAAGGAATACACCGATAACGCCGCCTAAAGACCATAGAAGGTTTAAGTGGAAGAAACCGACATTCTTCTGAATTTCACCCCATGAACAGCCCACTGCCAGCACGCCAAGGAGTGCAGTTAAACCCACCATAAGAAGCGACAAGCCATCCACCGCAAGGTGAATGTTAATGCCGAGGGTCTGAATCCAAGGCAATTTAAACTCAGCAGCCCATGTTGGCGCAGCATTGCCAAGTTCGTAGTTATATGTACCCGTTTGCCAAAGAACAATGGTTAACACCAAAGTCACCAGCATACCGATCAGTGCGATATAGCGCGGCAAATGCTGATCGAGTTTATCGACCAGCCAGCATGCAAAACCTGCAATGAACGGAATAAGAACCAGAGCGGGTAAAATTAAATTATTAGTTTCCATTTTATTTCCCCACGACCTGAATCACGACCAAGATCATCAGCAAGACAACTGTGCCGAATGCCATACTTGATGCGTATTCACGCAATGAACCTGTTTGACGTGAACTTGTAAAGCTGTTGCCGCCTTTTACAAGTGCAGGCAGTACCAGCCATAAGCCGTCAATTGGATCACGGCCTAAGATTTTCGCAATCAGCAGATATGGCTTAACGAATACGATGTCATACAGCGCATCGAAACCAAGCGCATTGCGGCAGATATTCACAAGGCCAGCGCCCAGTGAAGTTTTCGCAAATGCTTTTACTGCACTGTAAGCGAAAGCAAACAGAATCACGCCAATCACAAGGCCTGCAAGCGCAATGCCCACAGCGGTGTATTCAGCGCTGTGCATGCCGTGTTCCAAAGCTTCAGGAACATTGAATGCAGGAATTTTGGCAGCGTTTAAAATATTGGTTACCGGCGCTTTTAATACATAAGCTAAACCAGTCGACAATACTGCAAGAATCGCCAAAGGACCCCAGTACGTCACACCTTTAATTTCATGGTAAGGCGTATTTTCTTTGCCAAAGAATACGATCCAGATTAAGCGGAATGTATAAATTGACGTTAAGAATGCGCCTGCAACACCAGACCAGTACAAGCAGTCATAAACAGCAACCGCTTGGCCTTTCACCCATACTGCACCTAAAATCGCATCTTTCGAGAAGAAGCCGATCGTG
Organism: Acinetobacter entericus; assembly: GCF_026168575.1. NCBI lineage: Bacteria > Pseudomonadati > Pseudomonadota > Gammaproteobacteria > Moraxellales > Moraxellaceae > Acinetobacter > Acinetobacter entericus. The sequence continues at coordinate 33,617 of NZ_JAPEQW010000001.1, read as the reverse complement.
ATGAATGGGATTGCAGCCAATGCGCCGCCGCCAATCGCAAAACAGGCAAACAGGAATTTGTTCTTATGGAACAAGCCGCCCATTTTGAAAATGTTTTGTTCATGATGGTAAGCCAGAATCACCGCACCGGAAGACAAGAATAATAATGCCTTGAAGAATGCGTGAGTCAGCATGTGGAACAGGCCTGCTTGGTATGCCTCAGCACCCACAGCCATAAACATATAGCCTAACTGACTCATTGTTGAGTAAGCCAAAATACGTTTGATGTCTGTTTGTACGAGCGCAGCAAAACCAGCAACCAGCAATGTTACCGCACCCGTAATTGAGATGAACGCCATCACTTCAGGCGCTTGCTCAAACACAGAGAACATACGGCAGCACAGGTAAACACCTGCGGTTACCATGGTCGCCGCGTGGATCAATGCGGATACTGGTGTAGGACCAGCCATCGCATCTGCCAGCCAAGTTTGCAATGGAATCTGTGCAGATTTACCTGCAGCACCCAAGAACAGCATTAATGCAGTCCAGATTGCAATTGATGAGCTTTGAGCCAGAACTGTTGGTGCTGCTGCAACCACTTCTGCAATGTTTAAAGTGCCAAACTGTTGGTAGATTAAGAACAACGCAATCAGCAGGAATACGTCACCGATACGGGTCACGGTAAATGCTTTGATGGCAGCAAAACCGTTTGCAGGGTTTTGGTAGTAATAGCCGATCAGCAAGTATGAACAAAGGCCAACGCCTTCCCAGCCCAAGAACAATAACGCTAAGTTATCGCCTAGAACCAGCAATAGCATGCTTGTTACAAACAGGTTGAAATAAGAGAAGAAACGCGCAAAGTCTTCTTCGCCGCGCATGTACCATGTCGCGAAGATGTGAATCAAGAAACCCACACCCGTCACCATGCCCATCATTAATAATGAAAGGCCATCCAGGTGAAGTGTAAAGCCCGGCGCTAAGTTGCCAACGCTGAACCAAGTCCAAAGATGCTGGGTTGTAGCAACAGAACCGTTATTTACGAAATCTAAGCCGGCAATCAATGCAAATAATGCAGAAAGGCCAACTGAACCCGCCCCGATAATGGCTGCAACTTTTTCAGGAAGATTGTTGCGTCCCACCGCCAAAAGGATAAAACCAATGAGCGGAAATAATACTGTTAAATATAAATAGCTCATCCGCGCATCTCACTAGCAGCATCCACATCCAAATGATGGAAGCGATGATAGAACTGAAGGACGATCGCAAGGCCGATACAGGCCTCTGCCGCAGCAAGCGTTAAAATCAGGATGAACATGATCTGGCCATCAGGCTGCGCCCATGCGCTGCCCGCCAAAACGAACGCTAAAGCAGCGGCGTTCATCATGATTTCAAGGCTCATCAAAATAAAGAGTAAATTGCGTCGCACCATTACACCGTAAAAACCCAGTGCAAAAAGAATGGTTGCAACGATCAAACCATGTTCTAAAGGAATGTTGCCCATTATTCTTTTTCCTCTTCTGCACTTGGTTCGCGTTTACCCAGATGGAATGCTGCGACAAGCGCACCAAGCAATAGCATCGCGGCAACTTCGACCAATAATAAGTACTGAGTAAAGAGTGCTGTACCCACAGCTTTCGGGCCAACAACTTCTGCGCCCATCACCAAAGATGCTTTGGTGTAGTCTGAGCCCAGCATCCATACGAGCACTAAGCCCATCAGGAAGCTCATCAGCGCAGGATAAGCCCACGCAGATGAAGTCAGCCACTTACTTTCCTGTTCCACAGTTTGCTGGCCCAGGTTCAGCATCATCACCACGAATACGAAAAGCACCATGATCGCGCCGGCGTAAACGATGATCTCAAGCGCGCCGGCAAACGGCGCGCCAACGATCATGAACATGCCTGCAACGGCAAGCAATGAAACGATCAAGCTGAGTAAAGCGTGTACTGGATTGGTGTTGGTCACAACACGAATCGTAGAGACGATGGCCACAAGCGCCATCAAATAAAACGGCCACATCATGGTAATAGACTCCGTACATCAACAGGCGCGCTTTCACGTTGCGCTTGGCCTTTGTCTTTACCTGTCACAGCCATACCGGTTACGCGGTAGAAGTTGTAATCAGGATATTTACCAGGACCTGAGATAAGCAAGTGTTCTTTCTCATACACAAGGTCTTGACGAACGTATTCTGACAGCTCGAAATCAGGTGTTAACTGAATTGCAGTCGTAGGACATGCTTCTTCACACATACCGCAGAAAATGCAGCGAGAGAAGTTGATACGGAAAAATTCCGGATACCAGCGCCCATCTTCGTGTTCTGCTTTTTGCAGTGAAATACAGCCCACTGGACATGCAACCGCACATAGGTTGCAGGCCACACAGCGCTCTTCCCCATCTGGGTCGCGCGTCAGCACAATACGGCCACGGAAACGCGGCGGTACGATATCTTCAGCTGGCACTTCCGGATATAAAATGGTGTCACGTTTACGTGTCACATGTGAGAAAACCATCCACAGTGAACGTACAATTGACCCAAATCCAGCTAGAAACTTAAACATTTTGTTCTCCCTGCTGTCTTAGGCCTGATTCATCAGAATCACAGCACCAGTCACCAAAAGGTTAACCAACGCCAAAGGCAAGCAAATTTTCCAGCCAAAGTTCATCACTTGGTCGTAACGCGGACGCATTAATGAACCGCGCGCCAAGACAAACATCATGACAAAGAATGCTGTTTTGATAATGAACCAGAACGCATCTGGAATAAACGGAATTTCAAGGTTGAACGGCGCAAGCCAGCCACCAAAGAATAAAGTTACGATCAGAGCAGAGATCAGCACTACGTTGACGTATTCCGCAACGAAGAACATCCCCCACTTCATGCCGCCGTATTCTACATGGTAGCCTTCCGCCAATTCCTGTTCCGCTTCCGGCTGGTCAAATGGATGACGGTGCGTTACTGCAACGCCTGCAACCACGAAAATCAGGAAACCTAAGAATTGAGGAACGACAAACCATACATCGCGCTGCGCTTCCACAATTTCACGCATGTTGAATGAGCCGGCAATTGCCACCACACCCATCAGCGAGATGCCCAAGAACACTTCATATGAAATGGTTTGAGCAGCAGAACGCAGGCCGCCTAATAATGCATATTTGTTATTTGATGACCAGCCGCCGAACAGCACGGCATACACGGCAATACCCGCCATTGCCATAAAGAACAGCAAGCCGATGCTCATGTCCGAAACGCCTAAATAAGGCGATACCGGAATAACCATGAATGACAGTACAGCTGTCCCCATCGCCACTGCTGGCGCTAGGCGGAAAGTCAGCTTGTCAGCAAATTTTGGCGTCCAGTCTTCTTTGAACATGATTTTCAGCATGTCGGCAACGATCTGGAACATACCGCCCGGACCGACACGGTTCGGACCGTAACGGTCTTGCCATAATGCCAGAAGGCGGCGTTCAATGAACGACATCAGCGCAGCAATTAAGACAACAACCAGCAAGATGACAATCGCTTGCAGCACAGAATAGGCAATTGGCCAGTTCTCAGCCCACAGCGGCGTTTGACGTATTAATTCTTGTTGCATGAATTACACTCCTACCGCGACTGAAACAGGCTCAGCAAGAGATACCGTCGGCGCGATGCCAACTGGGTAGCCAATATAACCTGTAGGTAAATATTCAATCACTTGAACTGGAAGCACAATTGAAGTCTCGCCAGCTTTTATCGTAATTTTTTGACCGTCTTGAACATTCAAGCGCGCTGCATCCTGCTCACCCACTGCAAACACTGCATTAGGAATACGGGTTTCCATTGCAGGCGTTTTCACCGTGAACTCGCCAGAAGCGAAAATGTGATGCATTGGCACTAGGCGGAAGCTGTCTGGGTTGACCGCAGCAGTCTCAGGCGCAACAAATGTACGCGCTGGACGTTTTGGCAAACGGTCGAACAAACGGATGCCTGAATCGCCGCCTTTTAAATGGCCGCCCACGTTGTCTTGGAATTTGTTCCAAGCCTGCGGTGAGTTCCAGCCAGCGGACCATGCAAATGGAACCAGCGGAGATGGCGTTTCGCTGCCGACATAACCTTCCATAGAGAATGTTAATGCAGAGTCTGTATCCACAGGCTGTTTAGGCTCGTGAATTGACAGCGGCGCGCGTATTGCAGTACGGCCAGAATAGCGGCGCGGTTCACGCGCAACTTTAAGGCCATGGACACGGAAGCCCGCATCTGGCGCAACATCTTGAATCGCTTCCAGCGCAGGTACGTTTTTCGCAACGGATTCGATCACGTCATCCAGCAAAGTCCAAGAAATCGCTTTGCCTTTCACGCCAGTTTCAATGGCATGCAGCCAGCGCCAAGATTCTTTAATCGCCAGTTCCGGCTTATAGTAGCTCGGGTCATACACTTGGTAGAAACGCTGTGCACGGCCTTCTTGAGAAACAACTGTACCGTCGCCTTCAGCAAATGAAGCAGCAGAAAGCACGATATCCGCTTTCTTCACAGTTTCAGTTTCAGAATGATCCAAAACAATCACGTCTTTCGCTTTCGCCAGCGCTGCTTCAACTTGGCTCGCAGGCAAGCGGCGGAATAGATCATTTTCAACGATCACAACCGTGTCATAGTCTTGCGCAAAAGCTTGCTCTAAGCTTTGACCGCCTAAGATTGCCAAGCCCATTGAGTTCACTTCAGGAACCGTCAAGGTTAAGCCCGCATTTGAACCTAGATTCTGTGCAACTTGCGCAGCAGCTTCCATGATTGAGGCGTCTTGCAGGCTTGTACCAGAGATGATCAATGGTTTTTTGGCCGCTTTTAAAGTATCAGCAATGGTTTGCGCAAATGCTTTCGCATCGTCAGCAAGACCAGTAACCGTTTCACCTTTAACAGCAGCAGCAACTGCAAAACCTAAACGCGCAATGTCGTTAGGAGACGCAACCACTTCACCTTCAGCAATATCAGCCAAACGGGTTTGCGTTGCCGCCAAGATGTAAATCGGAGATTTCGCATCTTGCGCAATACGCTGCACAGGTTCAGCCAGCCAGTCTTGAGTACGGCGTTCCGCAGCCATCTCTTTGGCTTTGTTTTTCGCCGCTTGGCGAACAGATAAAGCCATGCGAGGCGCAGTTTGAGTCAGGTCTTCACCTAAGATCAATACAGCGTCATAGCTTTCAATTTCACGCATCGTCGGGTTGTATACGCCCTCGGTTTGCATAATTGATGCAGCCAGCTCAGCCAAGTTCTGCTCTTTTTGAGACATGCCTGTTGAATAGTTCTCTTGACCTACCAGCTCGCGAAGCGCGAAGTTAGATTCAAGTGAAGCGCGCGGCGAACCGATACCCAAAACTTTTTTGCCTTGGATGTTTGCAATCACAGTATCCAGCGCTGTATCTACAGAAACTGTTTCTACAGTTGCGCCATTACGGAATTGCGGCTGACGCGGACGGTCTTCACGGTTGACATAACCTGTGCCGAAACGGCCTTTGTCGCAAAGGAAGTATTGGTTGACATCACCGTTAAAGCGGTTTTCTACACGGCGAAGCTCGCCATAACGCTCACCCGGAGAGATGTTGCAGCCCGAAGAACAGCCTTGGCATACGCTAGGCGCATACTGCATGTCCCACTTACGGTTGTAGCGTTCTGAGTGAGTTTTGTCGGTGAATACGCCTGTAGGGCACACTTCAGTCAAGTTGCCAGAGAATTCAGACTCTAAAGTGCCTGATTCTGGACGGCCAAAGTAAACGCGCGATGCGTTTGCATATACGCCGAAGTCTGTACCGCCGGCATAGTCTTTGTAGTAACGCACACAGCGGTAGCACGCGATACAGCGGTTCATTTCATGCGAAATGAACGAACCCAATTCCTGATTGTAATGGGTACGCTTGGTAAAGCGGTAGCGGCGGCGGTCATGCTGCGTCATCACCGTCATATCTTGCAAATGACAGTGACCGCCCTCTTCACAAACTGGACAGTCGTGCGGGTGGTTGGTCATCAAGAATTCAACAATCGAAGCGCGGAAGTCTTTTGCTTCTTTGTCTTCAACTGAGATATAGGTATTGTCAGACGCAGGCGTCATACATGACATAACTAAACGGCCGCGGGTATCTTCTGGATTCGCGTATTGAGTTACAGCACATTGACGGCAAGAACCGACAGAACCTAAGGATGGATGCCAACAAAAGTATGGGATGTCGATGCCAAGGCTTAAACATGCTTGCAGCAAGTTTTCAGAGCCGTTGACTTCATACGATTTTCCATCGACATGAATTGTAGCCATAGTCGAATTCCTTAAGCTTGTTCTACGTTGCCAGTTTTAGCAGCAGCATCAACTACTTTTGCTTCAAACTCGCTACGGAAATATTTAAGTGCGCCCATTAATGGTTCCATCGCACCTGGAGCATGCGCACAGAAAGTTTTACCAATCCAAAGCTTGCGAGTCAGTTCTTGCAAGTGGTCGATATCTTCTTTCTTGCCTGTGCCGTCTTCGAGTGCTTTCAGCGCTTTAACCGCCCATGGCAAACCATCACGGCAAGGCGTACAGAAACCGCATGATTCACGCGCAAAGAATTCTTCTAAGTTACGTGTTGCTGAAACCATGCATTGCGTTTCATCAACCACCATGAGTAGACACGTACCTAAACGCGAACCTGCTTTCATGATGCTTTCAGCATCCATCGGAAGGTCGATATGCTCTGCAGCCAAGAAGTCTGTAGATGCGCCGCCCGGAAGCCATGCTTTCAGCGTTAAGCCATCACGCATGCCGCCAGCGTGGTCTTCAATCACTTCACGCGCAGTGGTACCGAAAGGAAGTTCCCAAAGGCCTGGGTATTTTACTTTGCCTGAAGCGCCGTAAATTTTAGTTCCTGGATCTTTCGATTTACCCGCAGATAAACCGATATACCATTCTGGGCCGCGAAGCATGATTGCCGGCAAGTTGTTATAAGTTTCAACGTTGTTGACAATCGTAGGTCGACCCCATGCCCCAGCAACTTGCGGGAAAGGCGGTTTCGTACGCGGGTTCGCGCGGCGGCCTTCAAGCGAGTTAATCAATGCAGTTTCTTCACCGCAGATATAACGGCCCGCGCCTGTATGCACGTGCAGCTCAAAGTTCCAGCCAGAGCCTAGGATGTTTTCACCCAAATAGCCTTTAGCGCGGATTTGCTCTAATGCTTCATTTAAGTAGCCAGCCGCTTCGATGTATTCACCGCGGATGAAGATATAACCTTGCGTTGCTTCAAGGGTATAACCGGCAATCAGCATCCCTTCGATCAATTGGTGAGGAAGATCTTCCATCAGCAAACGGTCTTTAAAGGTGCCCGGTTCCATTTCATCGGCATTACAGATCAGGTAACGGGGACCGCCGTCATTCGGCGCCATCAGTGACCATTTAATCCCTGCCGGGAAACCAGCACCGCCGCGGCCTTTGACCGTTGCAGCTTTGATCACATCCAGCACATCTTTTGGCGGCATGGTCAACGCTTTTTTAAAGCCTGCATAGCCTTCAAGCGCTTCGTAGTCATCTGCGCTGCGAACATTAGCCTGTTTGCTCAAACGCCATGTCAGCGGATGAGTTTCCGGGTTGCCGTCGCCGTAAATTGGTTTTGGTTCAGTATTCATACATACTTCTCCAATAACTGTTTAATCGATGTCACTTCAACCAGTCCGTGAGTATCTTCATCAATCATCAAAGTTGGACCTTTATCGCAATTGCCCAGGCAGCAGATCGGAAGCAATGTGAACCGGCCATCAGCAGTCGTTTGACCAAACTGAATGCTCAATTCACGCTGAAATGCTTCAGCTAAAGTTTCCGCGCCCATCAAGAAGCAAGCGATTGAGTCACATAATAAAATTACATGGCGGCCAACAGGCTGACGGTAAATGCGGTTATAGAATGTCGCCACGCCTTCAAGGTCTGCAAGACTCATGCTCAGCATTTGAGCAATCGCATTCATCTGCGCGTCATCTACCCAGCCGTTGCGGCGCTGTACACATTTCAGCGCATCCAAACACGCAGCGCGTGGGTACGGATAGTGCTCAATGTGATGCTGAATATCGTGGATTTCTTCAGCAGTCAAAATCCCTTCAACATTCACACGCGGCTTTTTATCAGTCAAAATCATCATAATGCGTTTACCCCTTAGCGATCCACGTCAGCCATTACGACGTCAATGGTCGCTAAATAAATGATTAAGTCAGACATTAAGCTGCCGTTAATCACAGAAGGCATCTGCTGTAAATGCGTGAAGGTCGGTGTACGGATACGGGTACGGTAACTCATAGTTGACTTGTCTGAAGTCAAGTAGTAGTTCGACGCGCCTTTCACCACTTCCGCCATTACAGATGCTTCACCAGCAGGCATGACAGGACCCCATGACACGCTCAGGAAGTGCGTAATCAAAGTTTCAATATCTTGCAATGTTTTATCTTTCGGCGGTGGAACAGCCAGCGGATGATCCGCCTTGTATGCGCCAGAAGGCATGTTGTCTAAACATTGCTTAATGATTTTCAGCGATTCTTCAATTTCACGGAAATGCACAATCACACGCGCATACGCATCGCCTTCGTACTCTAAAGGCACATCGAAGTCATAGTTTTCATAGCCGCTGTAAGGACGGTATTTACGCACGTCAAAATCGATACCTGTCGCACGCAAGCCAGTACCCGTTACACCCCATGCCAATGCAGATTTTGCATCGTACTGAGCGACGTTGCGGGTACGGCCAATGAACACTGAGTTTTTCAATGCTGCAGTGTAGTACTCTTTCAAGCGGCCCGGCATCCAGTCCAAAATTTCACGGATCAGCTTTTCCCAGCCATTTGGCAGGTCATGCGCTGTACCGCCAATACGGAACCACGCTGGGTGCATGCGGTAACCCGTGATCGCTTCGATGGCGTCATAGATTTTCTGACGGTCGGCGAACATATAGAAGACTGGCGTCATACCGCCAGCATCCTGAATGGCTGTACCAATAAACAGCAAGTGATTATTGATACGGAACAATTCAGACATCATGACGCGGATGCATTGCGCACGGTCAGGCACAGTAATGCCCGCCATTTGCTCTACGCCCATGACGTAAGGCATGTTTTGCGCACAGCCGCCCAAGTAGTCCACACGGTCGGTATACGGAATGAATGAATGCCAAGTTTGACGTTCAGCCATCTTTTCTACACCGCGGTGGTGATAACCAATGTCCGGCACGCAGTCTTTCACTTCTTCGCCGTCCAGCTGCAAAATCACACGGAATGCACCGTGCGCAGACGGATGGTTCGGACCCAAGTTCAGGAACATGAAGTCTTCGTCAGCATTGCCGCGTTTCAGGCCCCAATCTTCAGGCACAAAACGCAGATGCTCCTGCTCGAAATCCTGTTTCGCCTGGTTCTGCATATACGGTGTATATTCAGTGGCGCGCGCAGAATATTCTTTACGAAGCGGGTGGCCTTCCCAGTAAGTCGGCAGCAAAATACGGCGGAGCATTGGATGCCCCTCGAAATTGATCCCGAACATATCGTAAGCTTCACGCTCGTACCAGTTGGCATTTGGCCAAATATTGGTTGCAGTCGGAAGATTTACATCATTCTCGCTCAACGCAACTTTAATACGGATGTCACTGTTGCGCTCAAGAGACAGCAAGTGATAGAACACTGTAAAGTCTGATGCAGGCAAACCGTCACGGTGCGTGCGCAGGCGCTCGTCTACTGCAGACAAGTCAAACAGCATCACGTATGGGCGTGACACTGTACGCAAGAACATTAAAACGTCTTGCACACGTGCGCGCTCAACCCAGACTGTAGGAAAGTCTTCAAAAGTCGTTTGCACGTAGAAGTTCTCGCCAAATTTGGCTTTGAGCTCTTCTACAATTGCAAATGCTGGGCGTGAATCAACGGGAGTTGATTCTGGCATAGCAATTTCAGTTTCAGCCATTGGCTTGGCTTCCTATTTAATACAAATTCAGTCAACCTAAACGACAATTACACCCGGACCGGGTGTATCAAACATTCATCGTTTAAATTATTTAATTTCATCCATAGAGCGCAGGTTTTTCACAGCAATGCGCTGTGCTTGCTTGCGGTCGCGTTCCGGCTGCATCTTTGGCTTATACACTGGCTGAAGATCATCACCGATAACCGCTGACAATGGGCGGCGCTCTAATTGAATTTGGTCTTGCAATAGCATTAATGCTTGAATTAATGCTTCAGGACGCGGCGGACAGCCTGGGATGTACACATCCACAGGAATAATTTTATCCACGCCTTGCACAACAGAATAAATGTCGTACATGCCGCCTGAGTTTGCACAAGCGCCCATGGAAATTACCCATTTCGGCTCAAGCATTTGCTCGTACAAACGCTGAATGACTGGCGCCATTTTCATGAAGCAGGTTCCTGCAACAATCATCACATCCGCCTGACGCGGTGAAGCGCGGATAACCTCGGCACCGAAACGTGACAAGTCATGTACGCCAGTTAAAGTTGTTGCATACTCTACGTAGCAGCAAGATGTACCAAAGTTGAACGGCCAAACTGAGTTTTTACGGCCCCAGTTTACTGCTGTATGCATCAAGTCCTCTAAACGGGTCATGAATACATTTTTATTCACTTCTTCTTCAAGCGGATCTGTCACGATTTGACGCTCTTGAAGCGGATATTGATCAGCATCCGGATTCGCACGGGTTAATGTATATTTCATTCCCGGGTTACTCCTTATCAGATGATGCAGCCGCAGATTTTTTCACACGGCCAGATGATTGAGCTGGAATTTGACCAGTAGGGTCAAGTACCAATTCTTCAATTGAGTTAAAGCGGGTAATTTCTGCAATGTTCATGTTTGGTGAACCAATTTTCAGCTCTCGGCCAGCAGCTTTACGCTTATCTGTTGGCGCCCAATTCAACGCGCCAACCTTCACGGCATAAACCAATGCAATCAATAAATCGACTACAAAGATGACCACCGTCGTGAAACCAAACCAGCCTGCTTCACGCACAGATGTAGACCATGCATAGAGGTAGAGCGCTTCAATATCAAAAACGACGAAGAAAATTGCAACTAAATAGAACTTTGCAGACAAGCGGATACGCGCACCGCCTGCACCGACAACACCTGACTCAAACTGCTCTTGCTTAGCACGGCCCCACGATTTACCCCCTAGGAGTAACGGGACTGTGAGCATAAAGACGCATAGAAATGTAACGCCGATCACGAAGGCAATAATTGCCCAATCGTATGGAGTAATGGCACTCATGCGGGGATAACTCCTGGCAGGCCTAATTTATTAACAAAGAATGCATGTATTGGCCTTCAAATACACCAAACACAAAATTAATCCCGCCAATTGTACCTGATTGATGATGTATCTTGCTAGCTTATAAGCCTTAGTCTTTGGGATGATTTTTTAGGCATTTTTCTTAAAACTTTCGACTAAAGCCGTATTTCACCCCGATTTACCGCCTTATTAAATAAATTTTTAAGCTATTATTATTTTTACAAATTTTCTATTTCCGGCGCATTTTAAAAGCACAGCTTCAAACCACAAAGCACAAAATATCACCGCATGATTGAGAAATTCACCAGCAACCCAACTTTTATTTATTTTTTCACTAAATTTTCACATTATGATAATTTTAACAATAAAAATCTATCATTCTGGCACTTTTAACCGCCAGCCAACTTTTTACCTACCTCTTGCAGCGGCATGGCCGCATTGCAAAAATTATCTCCCCTGCCGCTGCGGCATGCGCTTTTAACCGCAATTTTTTTTCATTCGGCTTTGTATTTTTTTGCAGCAAATTTAAGCCGCCTATCTGCATTTAATTCTTTTTGTGCTATTCCTATATAAAACAATCAAATCACTCGAAAAAGGAGCAATACATGAATCTAGAGTTTACGCATAAGCCAGACTACTTTTTGTTTGCCCAGCTCATTATCCGTCACATTGAAAACTATGTAGCAAAACACCCAGACGCAGATAATGCCATTTTTGATTTGCGTGATATCTACGAATTGTTCCGTCAAGACAAAGCCTCAGCAACAACCAACCTAGACGGCATCATGAATATTGCCGATGAATATAAAGTTGAAACACTGAATGGCGATGAAAAATTGATTAGCCGCTATGCTATTGATGCTAAAAATAATTCACTGCTGATTGATTTCAATACCAATGCGCTGGCCGCATTAAAAAATGGCAAAGACATTATTGCGCCAGACGCATCCGTTCACGAATAAAAACTCAAGCGATAAAAAAAGCCTTTCAATTGAATGGCTTTTTTTGGCTTTAACGCCTTATTTAACGTTCAAGCTTTCGTTGTCCGAATCCTTCGCAGCATCGCCAGCTTTACGCTTACTGTCTTTAAAACGCTTGGCAGGCCACTGCATAATGAAACGCGCGCCGCCCAATCTTGGGCTTTCATCAATATGCACCGAACCGCCGAACCAGTATGCAATCCGGCTGACAATCGACAAGCCCAGCCCATAACCGCCTGATGCCCGGGTACGGCTGTCATCCAAGCGGGCAAACGCTTCAAAGATGCGGCTGCGCTCGTCTTCAGGAATCCCTGGGCCGTCATCTTCCACACAGATGTACGCATTGCCTTTGCCGTCCAGCCCGCCGCTAATCACCACTTTATTGTCGCAGTAGCGCACCGCATTGCCCACCAGATTCTGAATAACGCGGTGCAGATAGCGGCGTTCAGCATCCACCACAACGGTCAGCGGCGGCGCCTGCAGTTCCAGAGTTTTTCCAGTCTTCAGCGCTTCAGTCTCTATTACCACCTGATCCAGCACTTCAAATAGGATGATCTGCTCAAAATCCAATGACGGCGTGCCCTGCTCCAGCTTGGCATACGTCATGATTTCATCAATCAAGGTATTTAGCGCCTCAATATCCTTATCAATCTGCTCGACCTGATGCTGACGGTATTCGTAATCTTCTTCATCTGCCATCATTTCCACACCGAAACGGATTCGGGCGACAGGCGTACGCAATTCATGCGACACAGCGCGCATCAGCTCACGCTGCGCCTCAATCAAACGCTGAATATGATCTGACATGGAGTTGTAGCTGGACGCCAGTGAACCCATTTCATCGCTGCTTTCCACAGGCAGGCGTACAGACATGTCCCCAGTCTTCATTTTATTCAATGCATAATTCACCGCGCGCAGCTTGCGCTGCATCGGCACCAGCAATCCATACACCCCAAGGCTTAATACAAACAGGCTCAGTAAGGTAATGCCGGCAGCCAGCTGAAAAGGCATCCAATTGAATAAAGGCACAGGCCCCATCACCAGCACTTCAGTAGTTGAGCCTGGAATCGGCGAAACAATAGAAATAGTTGTGCCGCGCACTGTTGCGCTGTCGCGGTACAGGATAATGCTGTGATCCAGCCTTAAGCGGCCAATCTGCTCTGAATCCAAAGGCAGGTTTTTAACATCTTCAATTTGCATCGGATAAGCAAAATAATGCTGAATGCGCTGCAGATATTCTTTTTCCTGCCCCGGGTAATACACCAAATAATCCAGCACAAATACAGGCAGAGCCTTCATCTGCCGTTCAGTGATATTTTCAGCCTTGATATACAGCAGGTGCCCAGCATCATCTTTCAGGCCGATAATGATATAGGCCACATTGGTTTGCGCATCCCAGCGCACCACCGCTTTGCGCTCTTCAATGCGCTTCGCTTCGGCGCGGGTTAAGTCCACCTTGTCGGCTTTAACATAATAGATGGGCAATTCCAGCAGATTGGACGCATCGGAGATCCAATCCATGCGCTGCTGCTCATTCGGCTGACGGGCAATGCCTTCACTGATGATATAAGCCATGCCGTCCGTCAGGGACTCGCGGTATTCCTGCGCGCGCTGATAATTGATGATTTGCACCAGCAAATAGCCGAACAAAGCCACCAATACCACCAAGATGACCAGTCCTGCATAAATGCGCAAAAAAATACTGTGCTTTAACACTTAGACCTGCCCTGCTTCAGCCTCAAAGGGACGGCATCAATTAGATGCCGTTAGTTTCTTTTACAAACAGATAGCCTTTGCTTCGTACAGTTTTGATACGTTTTGGATTTTCAGGATCATCACCGATTTTTGGGCGGATACGTGAAATGCGCACATCAATCGAACGGTCTTGACCATCATATTCAATACCGCGCAGGCGCTCAAAAATATCTTCACGCGACAAAATACGGCCAGCGTTTGACGCCAGCAGCCACAGCAGGTCATATTCGGCGCTGGTAAAATCAACTAACTCGCCATTGAGCGTCACTGAACGGCCGCCGTTGTCGATCACCAGATCATCAAACTCAATGCGCTGCGCCACTTCATCTTCCGGCGCTTTGTCTGTACGGCGCAGCAATGCACGGATACGCGCCAACAATACGCGCGGCTGCACAGGTTTTGCCACATAGTCATCTGCACCCATTTCAAGGCCAAGCACCTGATCCATGTCTTCTGTGCGCGCAGTCAGCATTAAAATTGGCTGATGGTAATGCGGACGCACTTCACGGCAAATCGTTAAGCCATCTGCACCCGGCAGCATCACATCCAAAACCACCATATCCGGCTGTTCTGCAATAATGCGGCGGATTGCGCGGTTGCCGTCCGGCTCTACCCCAACCTCAAGTCCATTGCGGATAAGGTATTCCTGAGTTAAGCGGGCAAGACGCTCATCGTCTTCAACGATTAAAATTTTAGGTAACTTTTCTTCTTGGCTCATTAGAGTGCCCCTTTATTTGACTGGACGTATCCCTTAAAAATCCAAAAGATACAATTCAATATATTTTGCAATATACACACGTTTACATTGTAAACAAGATGCTGTTCACGAAACTGATACATCAAGACTGCAATTTGTTAAAAATTTTCAAATGATGAATTCGCTGTATTTTCCGATATGCACTTTTTCAGGAATTTTTCAAAACATTCAGTTACAAAAAGTATAAAAATTAGACAATGCCTATATTTACAGCAATCAGATGAACCATGACGCAAATAAGTTTTTAGCTTTTCAACTTATCCACAAGGTTATCTATAAGCACTTAAACTTAGCTTTGCTATGCTATGCCCTTGTCCAATAAGGCTTAAACAAGAAAGATAAAAAATAGGGATTTTTTCGAGAAGGATTTCCATCGAAACAGATTAAAATATTTAATAAAATGTCAATATTGATCTGACCTAAATTTTCCCGTATCTTGTGTCCAATTCATTTTTAAACCACTAAGTCTTGTGTTTAAACCTCAAACACTGCGGCATAGTTTTTGCCCGGTTCAAACGGTCTACAAACATAACAATAGATGACAATGGAGCTATGCTGACATGAGCGTAATCACGTCTACCCCAGGCCAATTGCAGGTGATCAAGCGCACCGGTGATGTTGCTGTTTTTGATGCGGAAAAAATTTCTGTAGCGATCGGCAAAGCGTTCTTGGCTGTTGAAGGCCAGCAAAGCGCTGACTCTAGCCGTATCCACGATCGTATTTCTCAACTTACCGAGATGGTATTAAATACGTTCCAGCGCCGTTTACCGTCTGGCGGCACAATCCACATTGAAGAAATTCAAGATCAAGTTGAACTTGCGCTGATGCGCACAGGCGAACAGAAAGTTGCGCGTTCTTATGTGATTTACCGTGAACAGCGCGCTGAAGCGCGCAAGCTGACTGGCGCGAATCACCACCCAACCCTGCAGGTTACCACTGCAGACGGCCAGCTTCGCCCGCTGGATCTCAGCGCGCTTGAAGCGCATATTGCGAAAGCGGCTGAAGGCTTGGAAGGCATCGACGTTCAGGCCATTATCGATGAAACCGTTAAAAACTTATACAACGGCGTAAAAGAGTCAGATATTGCAACCACAATGATGATGGCGACCCGTACCCGCATTGAACAAGAACCCAACTATACTTACGTGACTGCGCGTTTGCTTCGCGACAACCTTGTTGCGACCGGTTTGGAATTCTTGGGTCTGGCTGCAGAAACCAATGAAGGCGACGCTCTAGAGACTTTCCTTAAGAAAGGGATTGAACTTGACCTGCTTTCACCAGAGTTGCTTAACTTTGACTTGGCTAAGCTGGCCGCTGCGATTCAGCCTGAACGCTCAAACCAATTTACCTATCTAGGCCTGCAAACCTTATTTGACCGTTACTTCATCCATTCAGATGGCGTGCGCTTTGAATTGCCGCAATTGTTCTTCATGCGTGTTTCAATGGGCCTATCGCTCAATGAAGAAAACCGTGAAGACCGTGCAATCGAATTCTACAACTTATTGTCCAGCTTCGATTACATGGCGTCTACGCCTACCCTGTTCAACTCAGGCACATTGCGTCCGCAATTGTCGAGCTGCTACTTAACCACCATTGGCGATGACCTGTACAACATTTATGGCGCAATGCGTGACAACGCGATGCTGTCTAAATGGGCTGGCGGCTTAGGCAATGACTGGACTCCTGTTCGCGCCTTGAACTCTTATATCAAAGGCACTAACGGCAAGTCTCAAGGTGTTGTTCCCTTCCTGAAAGTGGCGAACGATACTGCAGTTGCAGTGAACCAAGGCGGCAAGCGTAAAGGCGCAGTCTGTGCATACCTTGAAACTTGGCACTTGGACATCGAAGAATTCCTAGAGCTGCGTAAAAACACAGGTGATGACCGCCGCCGTACACACGACATGAACACAGCAAACTGGGTTCCAGACTTGTTCATGCAGCGTGTATTTGAAGATGCGGAATGGACACTGTTCACGCCATCTGAAACACCAGACCTGCATGATTTGACTGGCGCAGAATTCGCTGAACGCTATGCATACTACGAAGGCATTGCCAAAGAGCAAAACTTATTGCACAAGAAAATCCGTGCAAAAGATTTGTGGCGCAAAATGCTGTCTATGCTGTTTGAAACAGGCCACCCTTGGATCACATTCAAAGACGTCTGCAATCTGCGCTCTCCGCAGCAGCACGTTGGCGTAGTGCATTCATCTAACTTGTGTACAGAAATTACGCTGAACACCAATGCCGATGAAATTGCAGTCTGCAACTTAGGTTCAATCAACCTTGTGCAGCACGTTCAAGGCGGCGTTCTTGACCGTGAAAAACTGGCGCGTACCGTAAAAACTGCAGTCCGCATGCTCGATAACGTGATCGATATCAATTACTATGCGGTTCCTCAAGCGCGCAATTCGAACTTGAAACACCGTCCAGTCGGCATGGGCATCATGGGCTTCCAGGATGCGCTGTATGAAATGCAATTGGCTTACGGTTCAGAAGCTGCTGTTGATTTTGCTGATGAATCTATGGAAGTGATTTCTTACTACGCGATTCAAACGTCTAGCGATCTAGCGCTTGAACGCGGCACCTATGAAACATTTAAAGGTTCATTGTGGGATCAAGGCATCCTGCCAATCGACTCTTTAGATCTGGTTGCGAAGTCACGCCCTGAACGCATGTTTGAAGTTGACCGCACACAGCGTTTGGACTGGGACACTCTGCGTGCCAAAGTTCAAAAAGACGGCATGCGCAACTCGAACGTGATGGCAATTGCACCGACTGCAACCATTTCGAACATTTGCGGCGTTTCGCAATCAATCGAACCGACATTCCAAAACCTGTATGTGAAATCTAACCTTTCTGGCGAATTCACAGTGATCAACCCGTACTTGGTACGTGCGTTGAAAGAGCGCGGTCTTTGGGATTCTGTGATGGTTAACGACCTAAAACACTTCGAAGGTTCTGTTCAAAAAATCTCACGTATTCCTGAAGAGCTGAAAGCGATCTTCGCGACTGCGTTTGAAGTTGAGCCGCGCTGGATTGTTGACGCTGCATCACGCCGTCAAAAATGGATCGACCAAGCTCAGTCTCTGAACCTTTACATCTCTGGTGCAAACGGCAAGAAACTGGACATGACATACAAAATGGCATGGCTGCGCGGCCTGAAAACCACGTATTACCTGCGTGCATTGGGCGCGACTTCTGCAGAGAAATCGACCATTAACACTGGCGCATTGAATGCAGTTAAAGCGACTGCAGCTGCAGCGCCTGTTGCCGCAGCGGCTCCTGTTGTTGAAGCGAAAAAACCTGAAGCCTCTGCTGAAGATGATGGTTTCGCAAATGCGGCACCAGTGCCAATGGCATGTTCAATTGACAATCCTGATTGTGAAGCTTGTCAGTAAGCTGACAGGTTTTTAATCCCCCTAAATCCCCCTTTTTAAAGAGGGACTCCCATACTTTTGAGAGTTGGAGTTCCCTCCTTTTTCAAAGGAGGGTTAGGGAGGATTTAAGAATGAAAGATAAATAAAGGACCCCACCATGCCGCATATGACCCATAACTACTTGTTAGGACTTGTTGCCTTGGTGGTTTCCTTTATTGTTTGTTTTTACGTACCGTTGACTTATGCATGGGTCAAAATACGGGAACAGCAGCGTAATCAAAATAAGTCGTGAGGATATTTGCTCTTCCGCATAAAATTAGAGCATCCATCGGCAAAACTTAATTTTGCTTACACAGAATGAGCGTATAGTAGGATGTCTTAGCTTCAACAGCTGGATGTCTCATAAAAGATATAAAGCAACGAAGAGAGAACTGTTATGTCTATCCTAAGTTGGGACGATTTCGAAGATGATGAACCGAAACAAGCTGCACAAGCTCACCAGCCTGCGCCCGTCGAGCCGAAAAAAACGGTTGATTCGCAAGTGGTATCTGATGCACAGCAATCATCGCCGAATCTGGCAGCTGCACAACCCGCTCGAACCGCTGGAAGTCGCGGATCAAATCCAACCAATTCAATGGAAAGAGCATCTGCTGCCTTAGAACAGCTGGATGCCGCTCCAGGCTTGGAAGAGCTGGAAATGGGCGCGCAGCGTGTACAGGTTGACGACAAAGCAATGATCAACTGCCGCGCTGACTTAAATCAGCTGGTCCCGTTCAAATACGAATGGGCTTGGCAGAAATATCTTGACGGATGCGCAAACCACTGGATGCCGCAAGAAGTCAACATGAACCATGACATCGCGCTTTGGAAGTCTGAAAACGGCTTAACTGAAGATGAGCGTACTATTGTTATGCGTTCACTGGGTTTCTTCTCGACTGCGGATTCTTTGGTTGCAAACAACTTGGTCTTGGCTATTTACCGCCACATCACCAACCCAGAATGCCGCCAGTACATCTTGCGTCAAGCATTTGAAGAAGCGATTCATACGCATGCTTACCAGTACTGCATCGAATCTTTGGGTATGGATGAAGGCGAAGTCTTCAACATGTACCGTGAAGTACCAAGTGTTGCGCGCAAAGCGGCATGGGGCTTGAAGTATACGCAGTCTTTAAGCGATCCTACTTTCCAAACCGGCACACCTGAAAACGACCAAATTTTGCTTCGCAACTTGATCGCGTTCTACTGTGTGCTTGAAGGCATCTTCTTCTACTGCGGTTTCAGCCAAATCCTGTCGATGGGCCGCCGCAACAAAATGAATGGTGTTGCTGAGCAGTTCCAGTACATTTTACGCGATGAGTCGATGCACTTGAACTTCGGTATCGACATGATCAACCAGATCAAAATCGAAAACCCAGGTTTATGGACGGCTGAATTCCAGCAAGAGATCATTCAAATGATTCTTGAAGGGACCATGCTGGAAATTGAATACGCACGCGATACTATGCCGCGCGGCGTACTGGGCATGAACGCGGCAATGATGGAAGAATACTTGAAATTCATCTGTAACCGCCGTTTAGCTCAGCTGGGCTTGCCTGAACAGTTTGCTGGCGTGAACAATCCATTCCAGTGGATGTCTGAAATGATGGACTTGCGCAAAGAGAAGAACTTCTTCGAAACTCGCGTAACAGATTATCAGACTGGCGGCGCGTTGAGCTGGTAGGAAATCACTTCAGTGAAAATAAAAGCGGAACGTTTTGGTTCCGCTTTTTTTATATAAAAACATTAGAAATACACTTAGTTATGAATATATCAGTTTAAGTTAAAACTATTCTGATAATATAAAACAGTTTAAAAATACATCAATTTAAAAAAACGCATAATAATAGAGGTGAAAATGAAAGGTCAGATTCTAGATTATTCGATTCAAACTAATACAGGCATTATCAGTGCCGATGATCAAAACCGATATGAGTTTATAGGAGCTGAGTGGCGAGGACAAAATGTACCTAAACGGGGTGACCGCGTAGATTTTGACATTAACCCCGAAGGCAAAGCTGTTCAAATATTTACTGCACTGGGCAGCGCCAATCCAATACAAAACTTTTCACAACAGCTTGATAAAATTTCCAATCAAGATCAGTCTGAATCAGAATTTAATATGATTGATTGGTTTGTAAAATGCCTGAAAAATTATGCTAATTTCACAGGGCGTGCACGCCGTAAAGAATTTTGGTTTTTTGTATTAGTTCAATTCATCATACTCATTATTACTCAAATTATTGACTCAATTATTGGAACTGATTTTGTATTGTATGGATTGGTCGCATTGGCACTATTTATTCCAAGTTTAGCCGTATCAGTTCGTCGACTGCATGATATTAATAAATCTGGTTGGTGGTATCTAATTGCTTTAATTCCATTAATTGGAGGAATTTTACTGATTGTCTGGTTTGCAACTGAAACAAAACCTGAACCTAATCAATGGGGACAACCTGCAAAGTAAGTACAAATCATTAGCGCTCATCGATTAGAAAATATCTGCAGTATTATTTTACTCATTCCAAATTTAGCAGCATCAGTATCACCTCCTCTTATTTATTTGGTAAGCAACAAATACCAAAGCCAATATGAACCAAGAGGAACAGCCAGTCCAAGGTCTTAAACAATAAAAAGGCGCACTTAGCGCCTTTTTATTGTTTATCAACTTAACCATATTTACGGGCAAAATCTTCATCTGACGTACATAAGTAAATAATGAATTCAATGAAAGCAACGATTGAAGGGATAAAGGTCCAACAGAAAAGCAGATAAATAATTCCCCAGCCTATTTGACCTAAATAAAATTTATGAATCCCAAATCCACCAAGAAAAAAAGCCAAAATTGCTGCGGCAATTCGGCTTTTTTGACCATATTGAGTACCTAGTGCAGAAGGAACAGATATTTGGTAAATATTAGCCGCTTGCCCTAAGCCTCTAATTTCAAAGTCTACAAACTGTCCTCGAGCAGGATGACTCTGCCCCTTCCAATCGCTACCCGAAAATTGGTAACGATTTTGATCATCGCCACTGATCGCACCCGTATTACTTTGAATGGAGAAATCTAATATTTGCCCTTTCATATTACCCCTCAGTATTTTTGCATTTTTATGTTTGTATTCAAGATTATGCCATGAAATCCTCAAACTCAAAATAAAGCAAATACGTCTATCTGTTTAGCGCCTCAAATAGCATTTAGATAAAATCAGCCTTAGCGCATATACCGCCGCCATGGCAAAAATGGCATACCCCGCAGGCCCAATCAACTGAGGAATACACAATACAATCACCACTGTCAGCGGATAAAGCCATTTCTTCAAACCGCTTTGATGATGCGCTTCATGCAGAATGTACAGACTAGAGGTATACACAATCAGGCTGATCGCCACGAAATAGCTTTCATGCATAGAGCTGATCAGAGCCTCATGCGACACGACATCAACGGCGGCAGCCAGCCCTGCGCCAATGGCCGCAATGCTGATGAACACAAAAAAATGCCCATAGCCCCACGCAAAGGCCATTTTTCGGCTGTTCAGCCTTTCTGCAATCTCACTGTCAAAATAGGCCCACCACATGGTGAACATCATGACCAGACCGCCAATCATCAGAAAAATCAGTTCGGTACTGAAACGCTGATTATTCAAGGCATCGGTAATGGCGATTGAACAGCCGACAATCGACTCCCCCAGCACGATAATCGTCAGCAGCGCATAGCGTTCAGCAATATGATGCGCATGCCACGGCGTGCGGCTGGCCGCTTCTGCAAAAACAGGCACACACAGCTCGGCGGCCGCCAGCAGCGCAAATAAATAGACCGTGAACTGTATCGGCGAAAAGTGAAACAGCAGCCAGCCGCACTGCACCAGAATAATGCCGAAAGCATAACGCAGCGCCGTTTGACGCCGTTCAGCATCATGTTTTGCAACACGGAGCCATTGCGTGACTAAGCTCAGCCGCATAATGGCATAGCCGATGATAATGACATCAAAGTCCTGCTGCTGAAATGCGCTGGGAATGCCTGCAGCAATCACCAGCGAGCCTATAATCTGTATAAAGGTTAAAATTCGGTACAGCGCATCATCATTGTCATAAGCTGAAGCAAACCAGCTGAAATTCATCCACGCCCACCACAGTGCAAAGAACACCATGCCATACAAAGTCAGGCCATGCGCCAAATGATTTTCAATGATGGCATGATGCAGCTGCTGCCCCGCAGTCGCAATCGCCACAACAAAAATTAAATCAAACAGCAATTCTAAAGAAGTTGCGACTCGGTGCTTCTCATGCGGGTCACGCGGCGCAATCGGCTTGAGCCATGCATGAGCGAATGAAAAATAATTTGGCATTTGTTATTCTGACGATTCATGGATTCAGGCAAATTTTTTCAAATTAAATTCGGAGAAACAAGCAGGCTTACAAAATAAATAGTTTTTTCGGTTCCAATTGCTGCCTGCTCATCACACTGCTGGCTGCAAAGGCAATCCAATTAAGGCCGCTTTACTTAAAATAACTTCTTTTATCAAAAAATCAGTGACATACTGCTTTAAAATAAAAACCAATTCTATAATAAATGATTCAAGATTATTTAGAACTGTATCCGCAGGCGCTTTGGGTACAGATTGCACAGCAGCAGATGTCGCTGCTGTCGCCCAGCCAAACCCTGCTTGCGCAAGAAATGTGCCCCATTTCCTTTGACAGCCTAGACAGTTTTGCCGTGAATTACCCCGTTGCGGAACATCATTTTGCACAGCTCTTGCAGCAGGCCAATTTAAAATGGAATGAATTTGGACAGCCGATTGTCTTTATTCAGCTGATGGACCGTACAGAAGCACAGCTGGATGGCATTGAAATTCAAGCCATCCGTGAAATTGCATTAAGCGCCAATGCCCGCATGGTGCAAATATTTTTTAAAAATGGTGAACCTTTAGCGCATGAAAAACTGCCCGTAAAAGCTTCACGCACGTTCCGCATGATGATGATCGGCCTGATTGTGCTGTATCTGATTGCACTGGCCGCCGTGCTGTCACTTGAAAAAACCAGCCCCTCGCTTTAAGCCGGCTGGCTGCAAAGCGATGGAATCACCGCGGCTAAATCGGCAAAGGACTCAATCTGCTTTTTCGGCTGCGCATGCGCCAGTTCTGTTGCGCTGCCGTAACCATAAGTCACAGCTATACTGTCGATGCCATTATGGCGCGCGCCTAACACATCATATTCACGGTCTCCGACCATCAGACATTCTGCGGCGGCCAGCTGTTCCTGCTCTAGAATATAGGCAATCAGCTCTGCCTTATTGGTGCGCTCACCCGACAGCTCGCTGCCGTAAATCCGGCTAAAATACGGCGCTAATTGAAAATGCTCTAAGATCCGCTTGGCATAGACGGTTGGTTTCGCTGTCGCGACATACAGTTTAAAGCCTTGCTGCTTTAAGGCTTCTAGTGTTTCCGGCACATGCGGATAGACCTGATTTTCAAACAGGCCGGTGACCGAAAAGCGCTCTCTATACCCCAGCAAAGCCTGCTCAGCCAAGTGATCATCGAGCGCCACATTAAGAATTTTCGCCAGTGATGCTTTCAGCGGTGGGCCAATAATCCAGTCGATATTGATATGCTCATTAATCGGATGCCCCACTTTTTCCAGCCCATAACGCGCCGATGCAGTAATGCCGACTTTGGGGTCTGTCAACGTTCCATCCAAATCAATCAATATATTTTTAATCACGCCCTGCACCTTATTCGCCACTCTGCAAAATGCACTCGAGTGTTGCCTGAAACTTGCCTATACTAACCCAAATTTTGCATCAGAAGGATTCCATTATGCGGCCAACCGTATTGTGCTTTTCCGGTTTAGACCCCTCTGGCGGCGCTGGGCTGCAGGCGGATATTGAAGCCATTGGCCAAAGCGGCGCGCATGCCGCCATTGCCTGTACAGCATTGACCATTCAAAACTCACAGCAGGTTTTTGGCTTCAGCGCGACCTCTAAAGAGCTGCTGCTGGCGCAGGCGCATGCCGTCGTGAAAGATTTGCCAATCAAATGCGTCAAATCCGGCATGCTGGGCACCACGGACAATATTGCTGCGCTGGCAGAGTTTCTGCAGGAACAGCCGCAATATTTATATGTCTTAGATCCGGTTTTAGTGGCCAATAGCGGCGGCTCATTAGGCGATCAGGATACTTTGGTTAAAGCCTTTGCTGCACTGATTCCACTGGCCACGCTGATTACGCCCAACACCATCGAACTGCGGGCTTTAACCGGTGAACAGGATCTGCAGCGGGCAATCCAAAAACTCTTTGCTATGGGCGCTCAGGCCGTATTGGTCAAAGGCGGCCATGAAGCTACGCCCGAATTCATCCGCAATGCTTTATATGTTCAGGGTGAATTAGTGTCTGAAACCCAATGCCCGCGTTTGGACGGTGAATACCATGGCTCCGGCTGCTCGCTGGCCAGCTATATTGCCGGACGGCTGGCCTTAGGGGATGATGTAAAAACTGCCGTGCATCATGCCGAAGTCTGGCTTTTTGGTGTATTGAAGAATGCTGAAACACCTGTGCCAAACGGGCAGAAAATTCCTAAGCGCTTTTAGCTCTAAATATAGCTAGCTGCATTTCACATCAAAAAATAAGCGCCCGTTGGGGCGCTTTTTATTGCGCAGCCTGTACTTTTGAAATAAACACAGGCATTTGCCATGCACTGCCAGCAAAGCCTTTGCATTGCGCCTGAATGGCTTTGTAGGTTTGCACAAAACGGCTGCCATTCCACGCCCATTCTTCTTGCGAACCGCAATCAGCCAGGCCGCGCCCTTTTTGCACTGCAAAAATTTGCCCTTCACTGAAACTGGAGCCTGATACTGTCACCAGCTGGCGGGTTTGCTGCAATGCGCTGTCCATCACCCAATAGCCATATCCATAATTGTAAGCGCCGCGCCAGCACGGCGCTTCGACCACAACATTTTGACGGTTCAGCGGGTAAATCGTGATTTGATCTTCCGGCAGATAATTCTGCTCATACAGCGTCCAGCAGCTGTCTTTATTTACTGACTTCCTGAATTCCTGCACCAGTTTTTGGGCCTCTGCAGCATTCACATCCAAATGCTTTGCTATGCCGCGGCGGTAATTCTTAATGAGGATCAAAGGCAAAGCCTGCGGTTTCAGCACTGCACTATTAGGCTGATTGCCTTTACGAGTCAAAGCAGAAGGCGTTCCCAGCCTTTTTTGTACAGTATCCATTTTCAGCAAAACGGCACTGGCGCCTGCTGGCGATAACGCCCACTCAGTCTGCTCTGCTGTCCAAATGATGGACGCTGCGCTTTGCACAGCCTGAAGCAATGCGGCTGTCTGCACGGCAGACAGCTTGCCTTCTCCGGTCTGCTCATGGATTGCCACTGTGCCATAGCTGCGCCCCAGCATATGCACAGCCAAGCGTTTTCCGCGTGCCGGCAGCTGTTCTGGATCAATTTTCACCCAAGCCGTAAGCGGCGCATTTGCTCCAGCAGCCCGCTGCAGCAATACAGAAACTGGCCGTTCTAAATGATCATCGGCCTGATAGCCCGCAGCGCGGCAAGTACCGGTATTGTCACAGGCCAGCTCCCAGTCCTTATACAGAAAATGCGTGCCTGAAATGGTTTCCGCAGCGCTGAGTTGACTGACGCTGTACAGACTGAAAAATGCAAAACTCAGGGCAACATGCAGCGGCAGAGGCTTATGGCGTATCATCATGGCTGCACTCTCAATTTTTGGACATTCTCTCAGAATACTGAATAATGCCTTGCAATCAAAGTTCAATACAAAATTTCAGATGCCCGCCATACAAAGCATTCATATTTTTACACTTTAGCTAAAAACTCCTGCTACGCACCATGCCATCAAACTGCAGGCAATCGTCCACACGTATGCGCTGTACCGCGCTTAACTCCTCCAAGGCAAACCAGCGGTAAGTAGAATGTTCTTCGCTCAGCTGAATCTGCGCATTTTCCGGCAAAGCGCAGCGGAAAATAAAAGCATGTGAACAAACCGCGGCATGAAAATAAACGCCGGACAAATAAGCCACATCGACTGCACAGCCTAATTCTTCCTGACACTCCCGCAGCAGCGCCTGATGAATGGTCTCGCCCATATCCAAACCGCCGCCAGGCAGGCCCCAGGCATGATCCGCATAATTTGCCTTGAGCAGAAGCACCTGATGCTGCGCGTTGACAATAACTGCATGCGCACTCATTCGATAAAAATCATGAAACCCCATAATCGCCTCTGCAGCTCAACCCAATACCCAGCCTGCCATTGTCCAATATTCATGCATTTATTTCATCTGCTCCAGTTTCAGCATAGCGGCATCCAGCCCGATCAGCATTAAAACCTGCAGCGAGGCCTTAAACTTCACTGAATCATTTTCGCTCATGACACAGATATTTTATTGCTAGAGCCAAAACTATCCAAAGCCAAACCCGCTGTGCTGTGCAACAGCTGGCCTGCATCAAAGCCGATGCTGTTATTTAGGAAATGGAGAAATGCTAGGCGGGTGTCTACAGCCGCTCTTTTGCATTTTGCTGGCTGCCATTCACAGCCAGCGAAAAAAGGAACTGAAAGTTGAAATCCGCATTTTCGGCTGCGGCTTTATTTTTGCTGGATGTTCATGCAAATTGTTTTTGATGATTCATTGGACTGTCCTCAATCAATGAGGCGCGCATAGCCGGTAAGCCCGAAAATTTAAATTGATAAAATCTGCAGCGCGGCCTAAATATTCCACTCCATAGACACTATCGATTCAACAGGATGCGGCAAAGAAACATGCTGATGAATAATTTTCCATTTTCCACTTTTTTTCCTGAGGCAAATGGTCGTTCTGCACCAGACAACGCCAGGAGTCGGCTTACCGCTTTCAACATCAATTTTGCAAAAACCATGCACAAATGCCATGTCTGGCTCAGCATGTATATTCAGCTGATCACGGAAGACCCGCAGGCCAGTTCTAAAATAGTCCTCGTATGCGCTCCAAACCTTTTGATAAGAGCTAAGCCCTTGCAGTTCCATCGTCACATCAAACAAATTGACCTCTGCAGCGCAGTGCTCCGCAATTTGATTCATATCTAAGCTGCAAATGGCTTTATCCCAACTGTTTAAGACAGCTAGAATTTCAAGTCCCGCAGATTGATCACCGGTTATTTTCACTCTGTCCCTCCCATATATTTAAAGAGTTCCTTTTTTTTGGCAATTGTTGCCAAATCTGGCTGTATTGTAGATCTATTATTAATTTTAGTTTAAAAGCATATTAAACTAGCGAATATATTATAAATTAATTTGGCAACTGGATATTCACTATTTTCCAGCTAAGATTAGAACGCCGCATTTCAACATGCGTTATTTCGCCCGCATCATTCGGCACAGCGATTTCAAAACTGTTCAGACCAGTGTAGTGCGCTTTCATCTTGGGTTTAGGCCGTTTTTCCTGAGCATCAAGGCTGGATTGTTCCGCTGTTCCTTGCGCATCCATTTCAGGCTTGGCAAGGTCTTGCTCAATTTTTTCTGATTGGCTGGCTGCTGATGCCTGCTGCGCAAGAAGATTGCGGATTGATTCAGGCATTGCCGCAGAATTCTCCGTCAGGCTTTGCTGCAAGGATTCTTTTAGCCCCTTGCCCTGCATTAATAAAAATATGGTGTGCTCATTTACCGCCGCATCGACGGCTTGAGTACTGATTACACTGCTCAATTGATGGCCCCACTTTTGCAAAGCGCCAGGCAAATGTTCAAGTCCCGCTGCTGCACTCAATTTTTGCTCAATTTGCGGCTGCAAACTTTTTTTGACTTGGTCGAAATCAATATATTTGGCAATGCCGGCAGCATCATTCTGCTGATACGCCTGATTGATTTGGTACAGCACCCAATAAGGCGAAGCAAAAAACAGGATGAGCGCGGCCATGACCATGCCGGCAAGTGCAAATTTTAAAGCTTTCATGTTCTGTATTGGCTCCAGCCTTGCCCTGAATAACGCAAAAAAGCATGCCGAAACATGCTTTTTCACGCTCATGCAGACAGGATATGTGATTGCATCCTGCCTGCACAACAGCGATTGATTAACCAATTAAATCCTTAATGGTTTCACTGCTGCCATTATTTTTAACTGATTCAATGCCTTTATCCCGCGACTGCTCACTGCCGTAGAATTGACTGGTGCCAATAATCTGATGATTGGCCGCTTTCAAATTAAAATACGGCTTGCCGTTTTTCGCCTCTAAGCGTTCATAACGGCTATCGTCTGAACTGTTCTTCTGAACAGATTCTATCCCATTGTGCGCTGAAGCTTTGGCTTTATACAATTCACTGGTCAAAATGACTTCACCGTTGCCTGCTTTAAGCACAAAACGGAACTGCCCGTCACTTGCCTGACTAAGTTCATACCACCCCGCCATCTCACACCTCTTTTCGTTATAAAGTTTGTATTCGATAGAATTACATTGTCTAAAATTTATTCTATTATTATGAATATAATTGAAATTTATCAAAGAAAACAATACTTTTTATTTCAGCTCAAGGCACTTCCCATCCGTCAGGAATAAACTACAAATATTGTTATTTTTCAAAAAATTAAATAAAAAATAAAACAAAACAAATGCAGCAGCTGCTGCATTTGCTTTGTTGTTTTTATTTTAAAATATGCTTGCTGTACGTTTCTTTATTTATTTCAAGCATTTCTACACAGGCCTGAATGCGCAAATTTTCCCGGGCCGGCACCTGCTGCCGTAGCACCTGCAATAACAGCGCTGAAATCTCCTGCTGCACCGCGATGCTCCGGCCAGTCAATAAAGAGACTTTCGCATGCAGATACGCTTCACCGCCATCCTCTCCCAAACCAATCACGTAGGCTTGCTGGCACACTGCACGGCTTTTAATGTCAGATAAATCGCTGACATGGCCAGATTCAAAAAAAGCGCGGTTTAAAGCTGCCAGAACAGGCTTAGCGTCAAAGGGCTGAAGGTTCTCAGAATATTCCAAATGGATATGCGGCATGGTCATAGGCCTCTTAAATGTTTCAGGCTATTATGCCTTGCCAAAGCAGCGTGCGCTGAATGATTTGCCTCAAACAGCGCATTTATAGAGCAATGCAGCTGAAACTTCACTTACGCTTTTTTTACATACTCAGATTTCAATTTCATTGCGCCAATGCCGTCAATTTTGCAGTCAATGTCATGGCCATCGGCAGCATCGGTCAGCAGGCGAATATTTTTCACTTTAGTGCCTACCTTAACCACAGAAGATGAGCCTTTAATTTTCAAATCTTTAATCACAGTCACAGTATCGCCGTCAGCCAGCACATTGCCATTGGCATCGCTGATCACGCTTTGCGCATCGCCGTCTGCGGCCTCGCCCTCTTTCCATTCATATGAACATTCAGGGCAAATCAGCAAATCGCCATCTTCATAGGCATATTCTGACTGGCATTTTGGGCATAGGGGTAAAGACATGGCAACCTCAAAAAAAGAAAAAAAGAAAAAACGGAAAAACAAAAAGAGCCGCCGCAGCGCTCAAAGCACGTACTATATCACTTTTAATTTTCAGCCACTTAAATCACGTAAATATTTTAAGGTTTTATTCCGCTTTCGGGAGGTTTTCCTCTGCGCTACGCTGTTCCAATAGAGCCGAAAGGATTGCCTATTGTTCTAAAATTTTCTTCAGTACATCGGCATGGCTTTTTCCAGTATTTTTAGCCGCTGTCAGCAACGTCACTTTATGCTGACGCGCCAAATCACGCAGCTGCTGCATGGCTTCGTGCTGTCCTGCCAGTTCCGCCGCATAACGCTGCTGAAACTCGGGCCAGCGCTGTTCAATATCCTGATGATACCACTTGCGCAATTCATTGGAAGGCGTCAATGTTTTAGGCCAGCCGTCCAGCAGCGCCTGTTCTTTTTTTATGCCTCTGGGCCAGAGGCGGTCAATGAAGATCCGCTTGCCGTCTGCGGCATCAGCAGGGTCATAAATCCGTTTAATCTGTATATCCATAGACCGCTTTACTCATCCGGAATAGCGGGGTTGACTAAAAAAGACAGCAGCTGCAGCGACTCCTGCCAGCCTAAATAGCAGGCATCGGCTGGGATCACGTCAGGCAGCCCCGTTTGGGTAATTCTAACTTCAGTTCCCACACTGACTTCTTTGAATTCAATAGTCACTTCAATTTCACCCGCCAATTCAGGCGCGTCAAAGTGATCGGTATAGCGCAAAAGCTGATTTGGTATCACCTGATGGTATTTGCCGTGAAAAGAATGCTTGGTTCCTGTAGAAAAATTAGTAAAATGCATCCGGTAACTGCCGCCTGTCGATATTTCAGCATACTCAACATGCGCGCTGAAACCATGCGGCGGCATCCATTTCACTAAAGCGTCTGGGTCTGTAAATGCACGGAACACCCGCTCTGGCGGGGCACTGAAAACGCGATGCAGCTGTACGGTATTTTTCATTGTTTTTCTCCACGGTCATCATATTCATGATGTCATGCATTTGCGCTATTGCTATCAATTTATCCGCCTGCCTAAAAATGATCCAGCGCTTTTCTGTAGGATAATTGAACAGCAATCATTTTTTACATCTGACTGTGGGCAGGAGCCTGCTGCGCTTTTACCGATGCAGGATGGATTAAAAAAAGCCTGGCGATTTCAGCGCGAGGCTTTCATTTAACTGCAGCGTCAACGTTTAATTCAGCTTTCCGTCTGCATTTTCAGCATCGAATGCGGCGTCTTCGTCATCCTCTTCGAGATCGTCATCATATACATAGGCCATGCAGCCCCAGCCGTCATATTCACCTGAAAACTGCCCTGCAATTTTGGTAAACCATTCTTCTAAATCGACAATATCGGCATACTCAGGCTCCATGTACACATAAATGGTAATGATCCATTCACCCGATTCCTCATCTTCAAACAGGCTGATTTTCTGTTCTTCTTTCAGCAGGTAAATGGCGCATTGGTCAGCTTTCTCTTCATGCTGAAAGGCAATGGAATATTCAATTTCATGCGCTACGCTCAGATCATCGCCATCTTCAAGCATTTGCCATAATACATTGCCATTATCATCATCTGGGAATTGCTGGTAATCGCGTGTCATATATTGTCCTTATTCTGCTTTTGTTGTGCCGCTTTTAGATTAGCCGAAATTTGCTGCTGTTTGGAGATTTATTACGCAGCATTTTTCGATCAGCATGCTTCATCCTGCTCAAGTATTTGGCGGTCAGGCGCTTCCTGCATTAAGGCCATAAACTTCAGCTCTTCCAGCCTTAAATTTAAGTATGACTCGTACAGCTGCGCATGGCTGAAATGATTGCCATGAAAGTTGATCAGCTGATAATCATCCCGCAGCTCCTGCAGCAGCTGGCCCACATTTTCGCCATTCAGCAATGATAAATACAAGTCCGCTTTTGCATTAAACACCAATGCAACCAATGCAATCGCGGCCTGACAGCGGTTCTCATCCAGATAATGGCATTCGGCAACCCGCCCGGCATGATTCGCTTCCTGAATTTGGGCGCGCAGCTGCAGTAAATGCTGCGCGGCATCTGAGCCGCTGTAGCCGTCAATCAGCTGTTTCTGCAAATGCTGAATGGGCGCAAAATAATGCTGCTGATAGCCGTTAATTTTCCGTTCCAGCGCCTGCATAACGTCATCGCGCTCCTGCAGCGCCTGCGCTTGCCCCCAATAGGCTTTGAGTTTTTCCTGCGCTTTTTGCTCGATATAGGCTTGGGTTGTGTGCTGATGCGCTGTCAAAAAATCCTTGACCTGCGCGATTTGCTCTTTGATCTCATTCAGCATGATTTCAGCGTTCATTTTCGTCAGCTCAATAAAGCTGTCGGCCTGCAGGCGGCGGGTGATCACATATTTTTCGATATCTAATACATGCTGATACTGGCTGAGCTGATTGACAGAAACCTTTAAGCCGCTGAGCTGAATCCGCAGCTGCGTCATATCATATTTCATCTCATTGGCCTGCTGTTCATGCTGGTTCAGCTCATTGCGGGCATGCGCTAAATTGTCCTGCAAGGCATTTGATAATTGGCGGCTTTTCTTCAGCTGCTGCCAAGTGAACAGCAATAATGCTGTCAGCACAGCCAGCAGTGCAATGAACATAATATACGGATACGGCATCGCTGCTCCTCGGCATGAGGAATTTCACCCTCTTGCGTTCATTTATGCAGATGATCTTTTCTTTATAATGAATAGGCGATCCTGAATAAGCTTTCAACAGCTGAGCGGTAAAATACGATTAGCGGACAAGCGCCATGATTCTTAAATAAGCTTATCTTTTTTATTGTCTTTTTTATTATTGCTGAAGCTGCTTTGTTTCAATGGAAATATTTTGAAAAACAAAAACTGATTTTATAAACATTTGATATTAGCCAAGTTTTCATTTTAATTGTCTTTCATTTTTAGTGTTATTTTCTGCGCGGCAGCATGATCAGGCATCCAACAGCCTGCTGGGCCGCGCCAGCAACACAATCATTCCAAGCGCCTGCCGCCAGCCGTTCTCGGCGCATTCGCCAAGGCAAACCGCGCAGCTGAAGCCTGAATAATTTCCACTGTTCTTAAAACGGTACATTGCCATTAATTTCGACGGCTTTCCCGCTCAAAGGCTGGATAAAAGCCAAATAGCTGGCGTGCAGCGCCATGCGCTTTAAAGGGCTCTGCGCGGCATTCGGATGATAGATTTTATCGCCGGTAATGGGATGTCCAATATGCATCATATGCACCCGCAGCTGATGCGATCTGCCTGTAATCGGCGTCAGCAGCACACGGCTGACTGCTTGCGCATCATCATAGCTCAGCCCTCGATACAGCGTTTGCGCAGGCTTGCCCAATTCATAATGCACCATTTGCCGCGGCCGGTTTTCCCAATCTGTAATTAACGGTTCATTGACGCTGCCTGCGCCTTCCAGCCGGCCTTGCACTAAAGCAATATAATTCTTCTTCACGGTCCGCGCCTGAAACATTTTGCTGACCGCCACTTCCGCATCGCGGTGCTTGGCAAACATCAGTATGCCTGAGGTTGCCATATCCAAGCGGTGGGTAATTTTAGCATTCGGAAATTTCTCCACCACGCGCAGATAAGCGCTGTCCTGATGCTCAGGCAGCCGCCCCGGCACAGACAGCAGCCCTGCAGGCTTATCAATCACCACCAGATCATCATCTTCATAGACAATCATCAGCGGCTGTTGCGGAGGCATATAGATAAAGTTGTCGTCTAAGGGCATAGCGCTGCAATACTGGGAAAATTTTGGCGCAACATAGCAACTGCATTTTCATGTGTCAATGTCTGGAACAGATTCCGCATTCAGCAATGCTGGATGGCCAATTTTAAGTTGGGCTGAAAATGAAACGATGAGCGGTTTGAAATAAAAAGCGGTAATCTTTATTGTTTTTATCATTTTATTAGAACGGAATTTTAAGGGCGGTGTAAGAGAAAACGGAATCGTTTACTTCAACTATCCTG
>NZ_JAPEQW010000050.1:0-9166 GCF_026168575.1 Acinetobacter entericus | reverse complement strand
ATTACTGAAGAAGCCTTCAAGAATAGCTTTGTGCAACAAAGCCATCTAGAGAACTAGACTACAGAAGAAAGAAAGCCTCAGATGAAGCAAAAAGTAATGATGAAAAAATTGAACAGATGTAAACTATGTATTAACAAATAAGCATCTTTGCAATTTTAGTATCCGTATATTCCATAATTTATTTCGAAACAATTAAAGCTTATGTCACTATTAGATAAAATTCCTCAAGACGAAAAATATAAACTCAATATTCAACATCACAGTGAAAATGTGGAAATCTGGTGTGTATTACTAGACAACATGACGTTAAAAGTAAAACATTGGAAAATCGAGGATAAGAGTGAAGACTTAACGCTAAGAGAAATATGGCTTAATGAGGTTAGACAATTAAATAGACTAAAATCTATCGGCAACTCAAGCAAATATTTAGAACTATTGTATAAAAGTGATATTGATGAAAAAGGCTACTATCTAATTTATAAAACTAGTGAAGATACTATAACATTAAGAGAATTTATTGAAGACAATATAAAAGATACAAAGACAAGTAGACAAAACTTTAAGTTAAAACTGAATTACCATTGGATACACCCACTTGGTTTAAAAAAAATAGAAAACAGAATAATTCTCTGGAAAAATATTTTAAAAATTGTTAGAGCTATTAAAATATTACATGATCAAGGAATAGTTCATAGAAATATTTCTTTAGATACTATATTAGTAGATGACTCACAAGACAATGATGAAGAAAGTGATAAATTTAAGTTAAGTGGTTTTGAGTGGTCAATATATTTAAACAATCTAAAAAAGGTTGATTACTCACCAATTATTAAATCAGAAATAATAAACTCATCTACAAGTAATGACTGGTGGAGTTTAGGAAACATTATAAAAGAAATACTCCACTCTAATAATTTTGAGTTATTTTTATCAAAATCAGAAATAAATATTTTAAAAATATTGGAAGATAATAATGAAAATAAAAAAAATCTATTAAATGCAGAAATTATTGAAAAAATTATAAAAAATATAATAAATGAACTACCCCAATATGATAATAATAATCAAAATGCATATTTAACAAGCAATGACAATCAGGAGAGCGATGGCTATAAAAAAATAAGAAATAAA
Source organism: Acinetobacter entericus (assembly GCF_026168575.1). Lineage (NCBI taxonomy): Bacteria > Pseudomonadati > Pseudomonadota > Gammaproteobacteria > Moraxellales > Moraxellaceae > Acinetobacter > Acinetobacter entericus. Next base: position 8,035 of record NZ_JAPEQW010000050.1, on the reverse strand, counting down.
TTATGTGAATTCCTGAAAAAAGAATTAACATATGAAGAAGTATTTATATTATTTGAAAATGATTTAAATCTAACAAAAATTGATATAAGACAAGTGGAATTTAAAGATAATTATGTTTACTTACTAAAAGGAAAAACATTAATTTATCAAATTGATAGTTATAAACAAGGAAATCAAAATTGGGGAATTGGATATATAACAAACATCTTCGAAAAATACCCAAATTGGAGTGACTTTTCAGAAAAAATTGAAATACATAACAATACCAGATACATAAAAAAGAGCAAAATTAGCTCACAAGAAAATGATGATTTTTTCAATTGGAATATAGTTGTAAATCAATTTGAAAAAAATAGAATATTAAATGATAAAGAAAAAAAATGCTTACAAGGCTTAGTTTTAAACCATGCAATTGACACAGCATCATTTATGAATCAAAAATACAATGTAAAATATGAAGAAGTAAACACTGAGAATATAGATATACATAGTAAATCTATATTTGAAGATGATAATAATTATTACCAAATAAGCTTAATTACAAGCGAACATAAAGACAAAATAAGTCAAAGTTTAAATATTAAAAAGCAATCAAGTATATTTTATAGCCAATTCGAAACCGAAGAGTTATCTAAAGAATGGATAATAGAAAGTAAGAATGAAAATGAAATTAAAAAAACATTTACTTTATACTATGTAACGAAATTAAATGGTAAGTTAATATTCTCTTCAAAACAAAATATTAACATTCATTTTAACATAAACGAAGAATACATTTTTTATCCAAAATCTATAAGTGGCACAAAGATACAATTAGAACGCAGAAATCATTCTATTAGTAAACTTATTGACCAGCAAAATCTTCTTGAAAGTTTAACTGACCCCGCTCAGTGTCTACAAGAAATGAGCTATGATTACGATTTAACTGAATCTCTTAAAGCTTTAGATAATTCCAAGAGAAATATTTTTCATAAATTACTAACTATTAATCCCAACTTTATAGTTCAAGGACCTCCAGGGGTAGGAAAAACGCATTTAATATCAACATTAGTAAAGCAAATCTTTAAGGATGAAAAAAGTTCTAAAGTTATAGTCACAGCTCAAAGTCATAGTACTGTACAAGTTCTATATGATGCAATAACAAAAAATTGTGAGACTGATGATCTTATTATTATTGATGCTTTTGATAATGATGAAAACATAGAAGATGAAAATACCTATAATAAAGTCATGAATAAATATATTGAAAATTTTTCAAAAAGTGGAATGTATAAAAATGCAATAAAAACATACCATCATGATGTAAAAACAGAACTAAGGAAAATCGTTCAGGAAAAACAATCTTATCAGTTCTATAATACTGTGCTAAAAAGTGCTAATTTAATCTTTACAACAACCAATTCAAAAACACTAGAACGCTTAATTAGAAATAATATAAATTTTGACTTATCCATTATGGAAGAAAGCGCAAAGGCATCTGGAGTAGAACTGATTTCACCTATGCTTGTTTCACATAAGAGAGTAATGATAGGTGACTATTTACAGCTTCCTGCATTTGGCGAACAAACAATCAATAGTATAGCAAAAAATAAGGATTTATTTGATTATCGCTTAATTCTAAGTGAACTAAATAATATTAACTTCCGAAAAGATATTCTATATAAGCTAGGTCTTAATTATCAATCTCCAGAAGACTTAGAAATAGATGATGGAATAAAAAATGAAATAGTTCTTAATCTAACAAAATATTTTTCTATTTTTAGATTTTTTGCAAAAGAAGCTGAAAAAATTAAAAATAGAGATACTAAAAGTTTTGGAGAAACAATTAATACCCAATACAGAATGCATCCCGACATCTCTAAAATAGTTTCTAGTACTGTATACAAAAATATACTTCAAGATAACCTAGAACAAAAAGAGTACTATTTAAAAGAAACATCTATACCAATTATATTTAAAGATCACAAATTTGAAGGTGATTTAAATCTTAAAAAAGCTGTTATCTGGGTAAATGTAAAGGATAAAAATGACAATCCCAATCAAATTTCAGATTATGAATCTGATTATACTAATGAAAAAGAAATCAACATTATTAAAGAAATTTTAGATGCGATGCATTTAAATGAAAATTATTTAAAAAAGAAAACCATCGGTATTCAAATACTTAGCCCCTACCGAAAGCAAGTTGAAAAGATCAACATTAGTTTAAAAGATTATCAATTAAATAATGGGTTAAAAATTGAAAATGGTGCTGATTTTGCAAGAACTGTAGACTCCTTTCAAGGAGATGAAGCAGATATTATAGTTATTAGTTTAGTAAGACATAATAGCTTCACTCCTTATACACGTGCATTAGGCTTCCTAATGGATATGCGCAGAATGAATGTGTTATTAAGTCGTGCAAAATACAAAATGATCATAATTGGTTGTTTTAAATTATTTAAATATTGGAGTAACTATATTGAAGAAAACCCTCAGCTATTCCAAAAAATAAACAATGAATTAGAAATAAATAATTTGAATTTTATTACTGATTTTGTAAAACTTGCTACTCCAGATTACAATTTAATGATAGATAAATCCATGAACTCAAAAGAATTTAAATATATTAACTTTTTATCTACTGATACAATTCTGGAGAATAGCAATGAATCATAACATTAAAAAATATACAGTTGCCTTTCCCTTTAAATATTCGAAATCTAAATTTTGCATAAAAAAATTATCTGAGTGGGGGGTTGTTGACTATATTTTTCTAAAAGAATTGAGTATTAAAAGCTATAGCCTACAAGAATTATGTACTTACTCCAATCTAGAAAAACAAATAGTTATCCAAATTTTACTACCTATGATGAAAATAGGCTGGATTGAGCTTTTAACGAACAGTTCTGATTTCTATTTTGTTATAACTGAACTAGGTAAAATTGCTTGTAGAGAAAATAAACTCCCCGACAAAGAAGAAGATTATGATAGAAATAGAGATTTTTTAATTGACTTCAATAATAATTATTATGGAATTCAAAAATTAAGATTAATTCCTGAAGCTGAAGTTCGAATTAATGAGCTACAGAAAACTCAAAATAATTTTATTAAATTTACAATACCGAGATTTGAGGTTTATCCAAACTACAATTTAATGTACAAAGCAGTAGAATTTAATAATGAAAAAATTATAAATATTTTAGATGATTTTCACTTTGGAATTAACGATACAAAATATATTTTATTTGACATACATTACAACAAAAATAATAATCAGGTTTTTTTTCATGATGAAGAACTAATTAGTAAGTTTTCTAAAGACATAAGAGACACTATTTCTCAATTTAACTTTTCCGAAATCGAAGATAAAAAAATAATTCGGAAAGACTACAATCTCCCTAAATTTGACTTTAACTCTAGCTATAAATTTGAAATAGATAATGATTCTCTAGATATGGTTTTAGGAGCTAAAGCACACCAAGACGCGGTAATCAATCTTATTAAAGAATCTGATGAATACCTAATTATTCACTCTACTTTTATTGGGAAATGGTGCATTAAAAATAAAGACAATGAATATACAAATGTTTTTAATGAGTTAAAGAATGCATTAAAGAGAAATGTAAATATTTATATTCTTTGGGGTAAAGATGAACCAGATGAATTTGATGATAATTTTGAAAAATCAAAATTAGAAATTTCAGATATTGAAGCCTTACTCAATGAATTTAATCATAAATGTATTAAGGATGGCATATTAAATACCATCAACTTTAATAACTTCTCTAAAACGGGTTCTCATACAAAATTTATAGTATCTAAGACATCTAAAGATGTTAAGTTATTTTTTAGTTCTTGCAATTTCTTATATACTGAATACTTAAGGTTTGAATCTGCACTGTTAATAACTGATAATACTTTCATTAAAAACTTCCTTTGTATCGCAGCAGATATTAGTTCTGGCAAAGATTTACATTCTGGTTCTATTCGTAATGAATTTATACAGTTCTCTAAAAATATTCCAGATAGTTTAGTTTCATCAAAAAATAAAATAAAAGTTAACTTAGTTTTGAAATATCAGCATTATGATTATATTGATTTAGCTAAAAAAACTTGTAGAAATAGACTCTATATTCTTAGTGATAAACTGAATGATGTAGCATCACGACCAATAGCTGATGCCTTAAAAAACTCTAGTTTTAAAAAATATGCTTTCTTCTCACAAAGATCTGAGAAATTTACTCCTGAAATGGAAAAAATATTTACACAAAATTTGCTTAAACCTCCAATTAATATCAACCTACAATTACATAATCCCAAAAATCGTTTAGAAACAGGAAAAAATCCAAAAAAGAACCATTCAAAAGTTCTTGCATGGGACAACAATAATATATTAATTACAAGTTTAAACTGGCTTTCATCAAATGCATCTAAAAGTTCGTCATCAACGGATATTTATCATGAAATAGGCATATATGTGGAAAAAAGGGATATTGCCAGAAACTTTATTAATACTTTCAATTCCTTATGATGCCAATAATTTATCTTTAAAATTTGAACTTAATATGTTTGAGGATGTGTATCAAGTATACAAGATAGGTTGCTTTCTACCCGCAGCCTAAAACATATGTATCAAATGAATATCTCATACTTCTATAGATAAATTTTTTTCATTTAGACTATGCTTTGAGAAAGAAGAATTTTATAACTCTTCTTTCTATTTCTATCTAGTAAATAAAATTTTAGATGTAAATTTCCAACACATCTATTAAGCCATCAATCAATATAGCACTGTGTATATCTACTTGATTAATTGTATGGTTCTCATCAAAAACAGATTTAAATAAATTTTCAATGATGCTTTTGGCTTCACGTAATTTATCATTACGTGATAAATTATTTAAGATAATTGTACCTTTAAATACAGTTTCCACATTTGCTAATTTAATTAAACCATCACTTCCATGAAGTCTAGCAATCCTATTTCTAATAACATTAGCAGTGTCTTCATATTTTATTGCTCTAGGTGAAACAGAATAAGTAAGTAAAAACGTATGGCTAGACATATAATAGTATCCATTTTCAAAATCATTAATTAACCGATGTTAGCATTTATTTTTTATCAATAGATTGCTAAAAAAGCGCATTTTAAATTAAAGCGACAATCTGTGACTTTGAATTTAATAAGTTATAGATAAAAGACCTTAGATAGCAGTTTTATAAATTTTAATTTATCAGCGTAGCTATCATTGAACTATACTCAAAAGATAACAAAATTAAATGATAAAAATATTATCATTAAACTTTTAAAATAAATTAAATGATAGTATTATCATAATACTTTATTAAATATAGACAAATGATAAATGACTATTAGAATTTATGTACGTGCTAGTACTAAAGACCAAGATGCAGAAAGAGCTTTAGATGATTTACGAATGTTTGCTAAATCCATTAAAGGTGATGTAAACGAATATATTGAGAATGAATCAGGTACAAAGTTAGATAGACCGATTTTAAATCAACTATTAGATGAGTCAAAGCATGGTGATACGTTACTAGTTGAGAGTGTCGACCGCCTATCTAGACTTTCCCAAACTGACTTTGATGTTTTAAAAGGACGCATAAAAGAAAAGGGCTTAAAGCTCGTTGTATCTGATCTACCGACTACACACATGCTAATTAGTTCAAACGATACCATTACAAGCTCTATTCTAAATCTAGTAAACAACATGCTTATAGATTTGTTGGCTACTATGGCTAGATTAGACAATGACAAGCGTAGAGAACGTATTAAACAAGGCTTAGAAAGAAGTGGATACAAGCCATGTGGCAAAAAAGCGGACATCGCAAAACATGCTAGAATTAAAGAGTTAAATAATAAAGGTTTAACGAAAGAAGAAATTGCTAAAGCTGTAGGTTGTGGCATCGCTACAGTATATAGGGTACTTAAAAACTAATATAACTCAAGTTAAAAATCAACCTTGAAGCCCAGGCAACCAACTGATATTATTAAAAATAATTAACAATCCTCAATAATAGAACATTAATTATCTAACATCAGGAATACTTATGAAATTATCAAGTTTGATAAAATTTACCATTCTCAATGTAGCTATTACATCATCCTTTACGCTGTATGCGAATCCAGTAAATACTTATGTAGGTATTCCAAAACAAGATACTCAATTTGCGCAGTTCTTAGAAAAAAACAGAAATAAGAATGTATTCTTAAATTTAACAATTAAAAACCCTAATGAGTTCGATGATATTAGCTCAGGATATAGAGGCGTTAGCCCAACTTTTTATGTAGCTTCGTTAGGTAAACAAGCTTATGAAGTTTATATCGAATGTGACAAAATTAATAACTCTCAAGCAGAAGATACTATTGGTAAATGCTCACCATTTGTTACTTGGAATGAAAGAACTGGAAATTTAAAGGGAAAATTTACGATAAAAGATCAGGGTAAAAATAAAATGGGAAGTCGACTATTCTATCTTATTGCTGAAAAAAGCAGTCAAATGACCGTCGTGGTGAAAGAACATTTAGGAATGAGTGAATCTGGTGATGGTTATTCATTTTCAACTAAAGATGGTAACGAGTTTTATATATATAATGCTGGCGGAGCCTCATCTCTTAAAGGCGAATCCAATATTATTGAAAATGCTACGATTTGCTTAAAATTTAGCCCTAATAATGGTGACATTACGTCAATTTCCAAAGGTAAATGTCAGTAATACTTATAAAACACAAAAAAGCAAGATTTCATCAATCTTGCTTTTTAATAAAGTGACTCTTATAAATAAAACTATTTTCGAATGTATTCAGGAAATGCTTTTAATAAATCAGTACAAATTACTGATTCACCTCTTTCTGACTCATTTCGATCAAACTCCGCCATACCAAATTTCAACACTTCTAAACCTCTTTCTTGACCTAATTCATGCTCAAAACATTTCTTCGAGTCATCAATGAGTTCTTGATTGTATTGACTATATCCACATTGAAACTGTGCCCTGCTTAATAAGCCATGCAGAGAAACAACTTGTTCACAATACGTTGGTTGTTCTCCGTTCGCAGGCTTTAATGCTTCTTTTGCGAAAACAGTACTGCCCCCAAAAAGCAAACTTAGAATTACTAAAATGATTTTTTTCAATTAACTACACTCCATATAAAAAACAAGCAACTAATTCATCTTTATGCTTAATTTTGAGGGCCAAACATATAACTGCCAAAATTTGTCTTTACTTCTATTTCTTGAACCATTTGAGCATCACAACCACCTATTGATAATGCTACATATTCACCAAATTTTAAGCTTGATGGAAGTTGCTTTTCTCGCGCATAGCTAGAAAGACCACATTGATTCCCTCTATTTAAAACTACATCATATACAACAACTTCCTCATCAGCTCGACCTTGAACTACAATGTCATATGCAACCTTATCGTAAAGTGATGTATTAAATTCATTAACACCGAATCTTACAGCGATTGGTTGACCTTCGCCCTTTTGATTAACTGTATTAACATAGCTTTCTTCACTCCCCCCCTCATCTCTAAAATCTGCGCTATTTTCCCATTCTGAACGCTCTTCATCAACGTTCCCTGAAACATTGCCTATGGAATTCTCATTCAAAATATTTTCAGATTTCTCGCTATTTTTGATCATAGATTTATTTGTAAGGTCATACTTATTTAGAAATTTTCCACCAACGATCATTACAAAAACAATCATTGATAACATCGTAAACCATGACTTAAAACTTCCCCCTACTTCATTCTTAACATATCCCGTCTTGATAAAGCTTTTCATATCTTCACTGAATAATAATATGAGTACATAAATATCAATTAATATTGAATACAAATATAGAAGAAATTGGAATGTAGAGTAACTTTCAGTGAATAAAGATAATCCATATGAAGCTATTCCAATAATAATTAAAAATATTAATATAATTCTTGCTAGTTTTTTACGCTTGTATAGAAAGTAAATTAATATTAGGAAAGAGGTGGTTCCACTTGTTTGAACAACTAAAAGCGTATTTAT
>NZ_JAPEQW010000049.1:0-10061 GCF_026168575.1 Acinetobacter entericus | reverse complement strand
AGTATCACTTATAGGAGTTGTTCAAATTTCCGGATCCATCTCTGAGTGCCTGCCAGCGTTTTAAGCTTTAGTTGATCGTTCGAACAGTTAGAGAACTCGATAGCCGCGTTAGATGGTGTTGGTTGAGCCATTAATACAGTTGTTCCATGAACGGTTGACTAGGTTGTTGACAGTAGTGGCATGAATCCGCTGATTGACAGCGGTTTCATGCAGCCACCGGCCAATAGGGGGCCATTGGTAACAATCAACATCTAACAGTAAACTCGAAGTCTTCAAGCTTGCTTTTAATAACACAATAAAGCTTGATTTGAGGTATCCATTAAAGCGTTCAACTTTATCTTTGATTTGTGCAGAGTAGCGCTTACATATGCTGGGGCGAAAGCCATATTTTTTAGCACAGTCGAGCAGTTTAGGGTTTCAGTATGGTGACTGGTTATAATGTTGCAAGATATTCCCTTAAGATCGATCCTGACCTTTCCTAGATATCCAAGCTCTAAAATTTCTTGGTAGAGTACAACGGCAGGAATCCATTAAGGATAAGGAGTATTTACGCGTTCAAGAAAATAAGGTTTATATAAGTCAAGAATACTTATTCTAGGTTGTAAGCCGATACTGTAGTGTGGACTTTTGCTGTAAATATTTACGCACGGTATTTTTAGATTCCGCAAGTTCTCAACTCATTACCTTAAATAAACCTTGTTTATACAGTGTTTAAACTGTAACTTCTTGCTCCAAAGTTAACATATTTGAGCAGTTCCAAATGACTACTATATTAACTAAGTGGCAGTTTTTAAATGCCGCTAGAGGGATATTTTACACTGCCGCTAAAATATTATAATTAAACCCAATTGATATATTAACTTAACCTATTGAGATGTTGTCATAATGGGGTTAATTAATTGTATGATAAATTTTAGGTATAAGCTTATTCATTAGGAAATTGTACTTTTAAATAATCTGGTTTGAGCACCATAGCTAAAAAAATTCTCATTACTAAATGATAATTAAAATTATGTGTTTAATAGACTTCTTGCGTTAGTCAAAATTTAAACAGTCTAAAGCTACATTTAATAAGGTTTTAGCCAGTTCAAAAATTAGGTAAACGATACTTTCGCAAGAGGTCTAATATAATAGTTTTTTTATAAAATTTCATTTACTCAATAAGATTGTGAATATTTTTTATTAGTTGTTTAAAAATTATAAATTTATATATTTTATTGATTGATATTTTAAATTTAATAAGAAAGTGGATAATGAATTGAGCTTTATAAGGTGGTTATGTATGGTAATTCTTCTGAATTGAGTGGTGTTGAAGATAGATGTGATTGACTGTCCTTAAGAAGGTACTCGTTTTACTTTTGTAGTTTCATACTTTTTTTAAAAATATCTTATATAAATCAATATTATAATTGTTTTGTTAATTTTTAAAATTTTATTTAGTAGTATAGGATCATAAAAAAATCAGATATATATATATATAAATTAATTAAAAAATTTAGTTTTATGTAAATGTATTAAACCAGATATCTTAATCAACATGAAACATAAAGTTAAACAAATTACTCAAGATAGATTATTGCTATCTACTAGTGAGGCTGCTCGTTTATTAGGGTATGCAGAACAAACATTACGTAAATGGGCATTGTATGAAAACGGACCAATAAGTCCTATTAGGCATGGTCGCAGTCTTCGATGGAGTAAAGCAGAAGTCTATAAATTTGCTTGTGTCAAAGAAGAAGTCTAGAAAAATTGAGATAGTTTTTCATGCTATTGGCGTTCGCTCTATTTAGAGGTAAAAAGCACACAATAACAAGAAATACTATCTCATCCATAAAATTTATATACCTATTTTTTAAGAAATATCATCAGTTTAAATTGGATTTAGATTTAGGCTCTAGGCTTTGTCATGCTCAAAAAAAGTCTTAATGAAATTTTTATAGGGTAGGATTTGGAGTTAATAATGTCCAAAAAATATTCAAAATCAAAGCAAAAAGTCAAACATCGTAGTACGAGTCACTCGAAGATTGTGGTTGAAAAAACTCAATTGGACATACTTAAGACTGTACTTAATCAAACTGGCTCTAGTGTAACCCTGCAAAAGAAGGTCCAAGGCCAAATACTTACTTCAATTGCTAAACGAATCAGTGACGATCTTGAATGTTTTAAAACAGCATGTGCTTATTTACCGGATTCGATCAAGCAAGATCAGAAGGTATGGGTTGAGGCTCAAACAAGTTATGTTTTTTGGTTCGAGCTTTTTCATTATTTAAAAAGTGCTTCAATTAAGAAGGAATCAAGAAATTATTTATTTAACAGGATTTTTGAATATTTAAACCAAAAAGATAAGACGGAAATAAGGTTTTATATTAATAAGGAGGTGTTTAAAAAACGTGGATATTCTAATCATGAAAAATTATATAAAAGTGATTTTGTGAAATTTTTTAAATTGCCTAAGAATTTTAATGAATATTAAGAGTTATTTTGGAGTTAATTAAAATGAGTGAAATTTTAAATCAGGAAGATCTTGAAAATAATTGTAATGATTTTGAGAAAAAAATTTCTGGATATAGTGAAAGAATAGCGGTTTTAAATTTTGAATATGTTCAAGATTTTCATTTGAGTTTTATAGATAAAGATAGTTTTGAAATTCTAATAGATCGCTGTGAGATGTTGTATTTTAATATTTGCAGATATCAGCAAAGAACTAAATATAAGCATATATTGGGGTTTTTGAGTGTCTCGATGCTATGCAATAATTCTAAAAAATTAAATAATGGTACTCGAATTGAGATAAATAATAAAACTTTTGAAATTTTAAATTATGTAATGTTTTTGTCTGGATTGCTTTTGAAGCTTGATGACTCAGAATTAAAAGTCCAAAGAATAAACTATACATTGTACTTATTACTTAGAGTGGTGGGTAAAAACTTTGATAAATGTGTAGATGATGTATTAACCAATCTTGTTTTCTATTTTAGAGCAATTATAGATGTTGATCCATTAAAGCTTTCGAAAAAAGAATTTAGTAATTATGCTAAACATCACAAAGACCGAACAATTGCTACTTGTCTAGTTTTCAATGCACAGAAAAATAATCAGATTGAAAAATCATTAAATCGCTATTTAGATGAATATAGGGTGGCTGTTGAAAATCTCTACTATGATGAAAAAGTACAGGTGAATAGAAAAAAAGCTCAACCCTCACTTGAGGAAACAGAGGTTTCTATTTTAAGTTTCATTGCCCCACCTTTGATCACAGAAGGCTTCTCGGATTATTCGGATGCTCGTGCAAAGGATGATGATGATGAAAATGAAGATATAAAAAAACGTGAATATGATTTTAGTCAAGATGAGAGTACACGCAGAGTATCCTCTTTTGTTGATCATCAAGTATTGCGTCGATACCTCGATCATGTACACGAACCGACTGTGAGTAATGTTTATTATATTGACCCACCTTTTTTGAAAGTTATTTATCAGGTCTTACATGACGAACTACAGAACAATAAAGACATAGAAAAATCTGCCATGGCTGCCTGTTTCTTAATGTCATTATGTACAGGAATGAGTGCTGTTGTCTTTCAATATATTGATTACTTTTTTGAAATTAAGAAATTAAAACATTCTTCTGGTCGTGATTATTATTTATGGACCGTCGATGCCGATGTTAATAAAAAGTTGGAGGGAGAAATTGCAAAAAAAGGAAATAGGCAGAATAAACATTCCAGTTGGACATTCCAAATTCCTGCAATGTGGATTGATCGAATCAAAAAAGCGCAACTAAGTGGCTATACAAACACCGATTTTAATCAGTATTTGAAAGAGTGTTTCTTTGGTTATTGTATTGGAAATCTATCTGTTACTCATATCGCCTCGCAGCTTTCATTTCATTTACATCGAATTTGTGAAGATGATTTACAAAAGAATTTTCTCATTGGTAAACAAGTTTCACATCAACCTGATCTGGCATACGGTGGTTTTTCTTATAAACAGTTAAATGATTCGTATGAGAAATACGTATGGCTTTGGTTTCAGAATAAACATGAGAGTCATGTGCTAGATCGTCCTCAATTCATTCAAGCTAAAAGTGATGAACGTGTAGGAAGTCAGCGAGCTTGGTCATTTAATCAGGCGAAAAAATTCTTAAATTCACTGAACAACCAGGTCATTGAGGTATTGAGGGATAAGAAATCAATTGAAGAACGATTTAATGCTTTCAGTGTCTGGATTTGGATTTGTTGTCTTTTATCCTCAGGAGCACGCCCAGCAATTGCTGCATCGAGTATCAAGGAGAACTATGACTTCATTACAGGCATAGTCTACATTCATGATAAAAATAGCCAATCACGACGTCATGGCCGCTTTTCACCACTGACTGAATTTTTTGCTAACGAATTAAAGCTTTATGAAAAATTCATTATAGACCTTATGGATTCAGGGATGTTAACTAAAAGTGAGGATAACTACTATCTTCATTATTGGAAGAAAAATGCAGGATTCATGAATATAAAAATAAGTCCTTTAACTCAGAAAGATGTGGCTTCTTACCTTGCACGGAACTTCCCTGAAATAGGGCCGTTATACCCCAATTGGATTCGACATTTTGTAAGAAATACCCTTGATTTGCCAGATGCAGTTTTCAAGTCATGGTATGCGCATGATCAACAAGGTGAAATTGGATTTTCTAAATCATCATCTTTACAGCCATATGCTTACAAAACTCAAATTCAGGATGCTTTAAGCAAGCTTTTTAAAGATCTTGAACTCATATCTGTGGGGATTTCTTTATGAATAATGAAAAATTAGAGAGATTTTCAAAATTAAAGCAAGAATTGGAATCTATGGCAAAGAGCATATTTGAAAGTATTTCAAATATGCTAGTTGAAGAGGTTGTGGAGCATAATTTAAAGCTTAAGCTTGACGATAAAATTAAAGAGAAGATATATAAGGCGAGAGCCAAAGTTAATAAATACTTCAAATCACTAAAATTGGATGCTGATGAGTTAAAAGCTGGATGGCAATATTGGTCAGATTTATGTGTTCAAAATAAACATGAGGTTGAATCAAAGATACAATGGTTGGCTGGTAATTATGATATACCACTGATTCAAACCAGCTCTTTCCCACCTAATATCAAAGATATTGAATCTACGCAAACTAAACTGCAGAGTGGAAGGGAATTACATGATTTTAAGCTAAAGCTGCATGATTTTTGGCAAAAGCAATTACCGCATTGGCTTAAGACAAGTAAATTCAATCCGTATGCGACATTCGAACAAAAACAATTTCTACTTCGTCAGTTCTTATTGGCTCTCATTTTTGACTGTGGATGTCGGACACGAGCTGATTTGCTCTCAATTTTAAAATCAGTGAGGGAAACATATTCGAATGATAGAGTTTCCCCATTTGAATTATCTGGTGGTCTTGTATCTGTATATGGTAAAGATATTTCAAAATTTGCTTGCTTATATAGTTATCCTCTAGAAAATTCGTCTTATGCAAATTTAATTTACGATGAAAAATCATACCAAGTTAAACAAATTTATCTGACCCCAATGAGTTTTTTGATGTTGATTCGACTTGTAAACGAGATTGAGTTAGAAACACAACCAGAAAAAAGACAAGTAGATCAAGAATTGGTGCAATTGATTGATTCTATAATCAATCTAAATAGGGAAATGTTAGATCAAAAAATCTTATCGGGCTTACAAGATGTAGATCACGAACATGCTGTTATTAAAATTTTTTCAAAGAATAGATATAAGCTTTTTGATCATTTAGATTACGTGCAATATTTTGGAACGAAAAATACATTAGATGGTTTTCTTATTGCTTTATCTAAGGGAGTTTTTAATTACTCGGCGCTTTCTTATTCATCCTTAAAAGCACTGGAAGGAATTGATAAACATCACAGTACTCAGACGTCTAAAAAAAAGAGCATCAATCAAGCTGTTGTAGATAATTTTTACTATACGGAATTGAAGAAGGCTAAGTTGGAGCAGATTCGAAATTTGAATACTGATTATCACTGTGCCGCAGATATTAAAAAGAGTTTAGTAAGAAACTTGGATGTTAATAACGTGAGTGTGAGTGAAGTTATAGCTGAATTTTCAAAGGATCTTAACTTGCTTCAAAACAGTTATTCTTCCCAGCAATATAGCTCGTCAAAAGATATCGCTCTTGTTAGTGTTCAGATTGTGGTGATTACTTGGTATTTGGAGTGCCTGAAAGAAATAAAATCGATTGACTCTGGTAAAAATAAAAAAGGTATTAAGCTGAGTTCTTTAGATACCTATAAATCATCATTTATTGACGAACTTTTTCTATATGTTGTGAGTAATGATTTAGACCTTCAAGCCATAGATGAAGAAGAATTTGAAGAGATCTACAGTCATATTTTGGCTGTCAAATCCATTGGCGATCGTAGCAAGAAAAACAGAAAACATTCACAAAATGGGAGGGAGATTAAACATAATAGTTATGGGCATGCGGTAAGTAATCTAAAAAAATTTCACAATAGCTTAATACGTAATTTTGGTGCTCCTCGTGTTAATTATTTAGATCAACTGCAATCAACTGATTTGCAAGTGTGTAGAACGTCCTATGTTACTCCAGTAATGTTTAATCAATTTAAAAATTTAATAGCTGTCCAAACTCAGTTGACCAAAGACCAGAAGAACATACTTAAAGTCATTTGTACCCTTGCGTATAGAACGGGGCTAAGACTCAATGAAATTTTGGGATTAAAGTTAAGTGATTTAGCTATGATAAATTTTAAATATAAAACAATTGGTTATGATCCTCACTATTATTTTATCAATGAAAAACATGAAATTTGCAAAATTTTTATCCACAATAATTATACTCGTCAGATTAAAACCACTAATGCAAAACGGGGAATGTGCCTGGATCAATTACTGACTAAAGCTGAGTTAATGTCAGTTATTCATTTGATTAACAAAAAAATGAAGGTGCCTATTAATCAAAATACATTAGGTGCCAAAGATTGTTTGATTTTCTCTGAAGAGGGTGGGAGTATTTCACCTCGATCTGTGAGTCAATTGATTAAGAAGATATTTGATCAGTTATTGTTGAACCAAGGACACGACTATTCATTTCACAGCTTTAGGCACACTGCTGCGACTAATCTTTCCTTAATTTTGAAAGGAACAGATTCATTGATCAGGTCTTGGACTGATTATTCACCAGAACAAGTTCACAAAATTAAAAGCTATCTACTTTATAGTCTAGATCATGCTGATGTTCGTACTGATGTATGGAGGAAGCTTGCTCATCTTATGGGGCATTCTTCTATTGAAATGACGGTAAATCATTATTTACATTTTGGACCATTATTGGTTGCTGATGCGCAATGTATAGAAGAGAGTAAAGTACCTGCAAAAATAGTCAGAGCTTTATTGCCGGTTAAATTATTTAGTAAACAGTTAAATACATCGCAAGTGACAGAAAAAATTACTCTAAAAAGTATTGTAGAAAAATTGAATTCAAGCTCGAGAATAATTCAAGAAATGATATTTCCAGATCGTTTTATTACTTATGTCGCAGAGCAAGAGGTGATCGAAGAAGATCAAGACATGATGGTAAGACGTCAGCTTATGGCAAGCTTCAATCATATTTTGAACGCTCTATCAGGTAGAGAGGTGGATACTTTAATAAGTACAATAGGGAGTGATGTAGCTGTAAAACTCTATGCAAATCGTCACTTTCAACATGATGAAAACTGTAGTCCAAATAACACTTTGGACAAGCTCTTAAAGTATATTGATAAAAATCGAACAGGTAATTTACTAGTTGAAAATAATTATAAAATTTTCAATATATTAATGAGAAATCATTTCATCCTTGACTATTTTGAGTACCGTGTACATCTTATAGATGCACGTATGGAAGTGTATATTCAAAGCAAACAAGAGCATCAAGATTTTGGTAAATTCTGTCGCGAGTTAAAGGTCATTTATAAGCAAGTTTTTCATGAAAAAATAAAAATATCTAAACTTTCATGGAAGGAGATTGAAACTGAGTTGAAATTGGCTAAAAAGAAAAAAGAGATAAGTCTGAAAATTAGTAATAACAATTTTAAAGATAATACCTGCCAGAAAATTTTGAGTGATTTATTTTTAGCAGTCGTCTATCGGAGATGGAAGATAAATCAAACTAAGACTTAATTGCAGCGTTAAATAATTTAACGATTATGGAAATTGGATGCCTAGTTAAAAAAATGGAGGAATGCTCAATGAAATGTTTCTATATAGATGCTGATCGTTGTATCCGAGAAGCCTCAAAAGGACATGTTGTACATCTAAAAGATAATTTATATCTTATCAGTACTGAAACAGCTTCACAGCAAAAACTTATACCTGAGAATATTTGTAGTACAGCGCCATTTTGGATTATTGGATATGCAGAACCTGAACCTATTCAAAATGCAGAAAAAATAAATTTTCTATTTTTTTGGAATAATTTTTTTGCTAAATTTTCTGATAATGCTCATGAGTATAAAGATTTTAACCTAAGAGATGAGTGACGGTTTTTGTGTTGAGCTATAAGCTGTAAGTATTTATTGGTTTTTTTTGAATTAATCACAATAATTTCATCTAAATTTTGGTTGAAAAGTTAAGTTTAAGGACGTTTTGTGAGCAGAGGTATCAAGAAGCAACTCAGTTTCTTTTTAATCGTAATTTGCGGCGTTGGTATCTATAACTATATAGCTACTCGTCAAAAGCAAAATAATGAAGTGAATGTTGATGTCCAGCAACGTGAGCGGGACTTTATGGAAAAAAGAGCTGAATATATACATAAACATGGCGATACAAGTACCGCAGATCAAGAAATACAAAAAGAACTGGCTTTAAGACGAGGGCATTCTTTAATTGATAGTTCGTCTTCGATTAAGAATGCTCAAGACACTAAGCAATCGGTAGAGTGAGGTATATATTATGTTAGATCATTTTTTTTCTAATGATAGTGCAAAAATAGCCACTGAATCCTCAAAAAAAGATCAGCAAGATGAAATAAGAAGGGATGAACATATTATGAAGATACTAAAAGCAGCAAATAAACTTCCCATGAAGAAAGTGAGAACTGAGAAAGATATCAATGAGTTTTTTGAGGATTGAGTTTTTAAAACTGAACCGTACCGGGTTTGTCGGAGCCTTTTTATTTAAGTTAGGCTNTAAAAGCAGCAAATAAACTTCCCATGAAGAAAGTGAGAACTGAGAAAGATATCAATGAGTTTTTTGAGGATTGAGTTTTTAAAACTGAACCGTACCGGGTTTGTCGGAGCCTTTTTATTTAAGTTAGGCTACCTGACCTAACGGATTAATTTTATCATAGTACATTGCTTCAAAATCAAAAGGTGACACATAACCAATTGCACTATGTACACGCTCTTTATTGAACCAATCTACCCATTTTAATGTCGCAAGTTGTACATCTGCTAAACCTTGCCAATCTGCTTTTAAATATTCAATCACCTCTGTTTTGTATAAGCCATTCACCGTTTCAGCCAGAGCATTATCGTATGAATCACCAGTTTTACCGACTGATGCTCGTAAATTTTGCAGGACTGGTTTAAAAAATAATCAAGATACTTTCTTTCCTGAAGTTCCTATCATTTTTAAAGTGGATGGAAGTGTCAGCCATTATCATATTCATCTACTTTTAAGTCCTTATGGATATTCGACTTATAGAGGTAACTAAGACTTAAAAGGGCTGGTCTAACTAGCCCTTTTATTTGTGCTGAGTTCGTAAAACTAGAGAAAAATCACAAAAAATTCATGATCGTATTGTTATGCTTTTAGTCATATTAAAGTTAAATCAAGTTATGTAAATGAGTTTATAAGGCTTATTGAAGTTTCATGGTGATTAAAAATGAGAATGGCATGAATCAATTTTCTGAAGAAGACTTATCCAGAATTATCGAAATGGCTTGGGAAGATCGAACCCCATTTGAAGCTATTCAACGTGAATTCGGTTTGAATGAAGCGGCGGTAATCCGCTTGATGCGGCAAAATATGAAACCCAGTAGCTTTAAAATGTGG